>JAKUUL010000003.1 GCA_022447025.1 SAR86 cluster bacterium
TGGGTCTTATTGAAGAAATGAATATCTCAATAAGAGATATTTACTCTATTGTAGATAAAATCGAACCTTTTCAAGGAGCGAGGGAATTTATTGATTGGGCAAGAGATAATTTTCAAGTAACCAACGTTTCAGATTCTTTTTATCAATAAGCTTGTCCACTAATAAGAAAACTAGGAACACCTTCTATTATTTGCCATCATCTAGAAATTGAAGGAGAAAAATTGAAGGACTATTCCTTACGACAGCCTGAAAATAAAAAAAGAGTAGTACAGGCTTTGAAAGCTTTAAAATATAGAGTTTTTGCTGCTGGTGATTCTTATAATGATATTCAAATGTTAACTGAGGCGGATTTAGGGCTATTCTTTCAGGCCCCTAGACACATAAGGGATGAATATAGCGATATAAATGGAGTGGAGAATTATGCTGAATTAAAAAAAGTTTTTTCAGAAGCATCGGAGTTTGTTAAAGAAAGTAAGGTTAGTTTATGAATGCAAAGGTCTCTCAAGGTAAAAAGTTAAAACAGGCTATTTCTGAAAATACCCCTCTACAAATTGTTGGTACAGTGAATGCGTATTCTTCTCTTTTAGCGGAGAAAAAGGGCCATAAAGCAATTTATCTATCTGGAGGTGGGGTAGCAGCTTCCAGCATGGGTCTTCCTGATCTAGGGATAACTACTTTGCAGGATGTGTTAATCGATGTTGAAAGAATTACTAGCGTATGTGAGTTACCCCTGCTTGTAGATGCTGATACTGGTTGGGGGGGTGCTTTTAATATCTCAAGAATGGTTAAGAGTATGATCACTTCAGGGGCTGCGGGTATCCATATCGAAGATCAAGTTGAACAAAAAAGATGCGGCCACAGGCCAAATAAAGAACTAGTTTCTTCTGAAGAAATGCAAAATAGAATAAAAGCAGGGGTAGATGCAAAAACAGACTCTGATTTTATGATTATGGCCAGAACTGATGCCATAGCTAACGAAGGACTTGATTCTGCTTTAGGTAGGGCAGCTTCTTATGTGGAAGCTGGTGCTGATGCCATCTTTGCGGAAGCCATTACAGAAATTGAAGATTACAAGAAATTTTCAGAAAATTTAAATGTACCTATCTTGGCTAACATTACGGAATTTGGTAAAACACCTTTATTCTCAAAGGAAGAGCTAAAAGAGGCAGGTGTCGACATGATTCTCTACCCTTTATCTGCTTTTAGAGCTATGAGTAAGGCGGCTGAAGGGGTTTATTCAGAGATTCTTGAGAAGGGGACTCAACAGGACTTAATTGATAGAATGCAAACCAGAGATGAACTTTATGAAGTACTCGATTATCATACTTTTGAGAAGAAACTTGATGATCTATTTGAAGAGTAGACAAGAAAAATAATATGGCAGAAAAGAAATTAGAAGGAGCAGGATTAAGGGGGCAGGTAGCTGGCCACACCGCTCTTTCAACTGTTGGAAAGGCAGGAAAAGGTTTGACCTACAGAGGCTATGCTATTGAAGAGTTAGCAGAAAAAGCCACGTTTGAAGAAGTGGCTTATATGCTCCTTTACGGGCATCTACCAAATCAGTCTGAATACGATGAGTATTCAGCTAAATTAAAATCTTATAGAAGGCTTCCTGATGAGCTAAAAGAAGTATTGCAAAGGGTTCCTAAGAGCACTCATCCAATGGACGTGTTGAGAACGGGAAGTTCTATGTTAGGTAATTTAGAGCCAGAAGGAGATTTTTCAAATCAAAACGAAACTGCTGACAGAATCTTAGCTGCTATGCCTTCTATTATTACTTATTGGTACCGTTTTTCTCATCAAGGTGAAACTATAGAAACAGAGACAGACCATCCTACAATGGGAGGTCAATTTTTATCTTTGCTTACGGGAGAAGAACCTAGTGAAGAACATGCTAGATTCCTGGATGTTTCATTAATTCTATATGCTGAGCATGGTTTTAATGCTTCTACTTTTACAGCTAGAATTTGTGCTTCTACTCTTTCAGATATGCATTCATGTGTTACTGGAGCCATTGGAACCTTAAGAGGACCTCTACATGGAGGGGCTAATGAAGCTGCGATGGAGACTATTGAAAAGTTCTCTTCTAGAGAAGAAGCCAATGAAGGCATTAAGAAAATGTTAGCAAACAAAGAAAAAATAATGGGATTTGGGCATGCTGTTTATACTAATGAAGATCCTCGAAATAAGATTGTTAAAGCTTGGGCAAAGAAATTAGGTGAATCAAGTGGGGATAGTCTTCTCTACGAGGTTTCTGAAGAGGTTGAGACTGTTATGACAGAAGAAAAAGATTTATTTGCTAACACTGATTTTTATATGGCCTCGGCTTATCATTATCTTGGTATTCCAACACCAATTTTTACACCCCTTTTTGTAATAGGTAGGACTTCAGGTTGGACAGCCAATGTGATGGAACAGAGAGCAGACAACAGAATCATTCGACCCAGTGAAGAATATACCGGCCCTGATAAATCAGAATGGGTCGATATGACTGACCGTTAAATAACTAAGGAAAATAATATGACTGGAAACGTTGACTCTAACGTTCGACCTGATCCAGATCAGATACTGGTTAAGATTGCTGACTATGTTCTGGATAAAAATATAGAAAGTAAAGAAGCTTTAACAACAGCTCGATATTGTTTAATGGATACTCTGGGCTGCGGGTTGTTGGCTCTAACTTTTGATGATTGCAAAAATCTATTGGGACCTTATGTAGAGAATACGAACGTTCCCAACGGAGTGCGAGTACCTGGTACAAAACACATACTTGATCCAGTAAAAGGGGCTTGGGATATTGGGGCGATTATTCGATGGCTAGATTTCAATGACACTTGGCTAGCGGCTGAGTGGGGGCATCCATCAGATAATTTAGGAGGAATTTTGTCGGCAGCAGATTTTATTTCTCAACAGAATATTGCAGTCGGAAAACCTGGTCTAACCATGCATGATGTTCTGATAAGCATGATAAAAGCTCACGAAATACAGGGTATTCTTGCTCTAGAAAACAGTTTCAACAGGGTGGGATTGGATCATGTAGTGCTGGTCAAAATAGCCTCTACAGCAGTCGTAGCTTCTTTATTTGGTCTCACTAAAGAAGAAACAATAGCTGCTCTATCTCAAGCATTTGTTGATGGGCAAAGCCTAAGGACCTACAGGCATGCTCCAAATGCAGGTCCCAGGAAATCCTGGGCAGCAGGAGATGCTACTAGTAGAGCACTTCAACTGGTCCTTTTAACTCAGAAAGGTCAAATAGGCTACCCAAGTGCTATAAGTGCCCCAACTTGGGGATTTCAAGATGTTCTCTTTAAAGGACAAGAATTAAGACTGCCTCAAGAATTTGATTCTTATGTAATGGAAAATATTTTATTTAAGATCTCTTATCCAGCTGAATTTCATGCACAAACTGCAGTGGAAGCTGCTGTTATTCTTCACCCAGAAACTAAAGACAAGGGATTCGACAACATAGAAAAGATTGTCATTACTACCCATGAATCTGCAATCAGAATTATTAGTAAAGAGGGCCATCTCAATAACCCCGCTGATCGAGATCACTGTATTCAATACATGACAGCAATAGGTTTATTAAAAGGAAATTTGATAGCCGAAGATTATGAAGATGATGTTGCTTCGGACCCTTTGATAGATTCTTTAAGAAGTAAAATGGTTATAGAAGAGGACCCTAGATACAGCAAAGAATATCTTGAAGCTGACAAGAGATCTATTGCTAATGCAATTCAAATCTACTTTTCAGATGGAAGTTTTACAGACAAGGTCGAAGTTGAATATCCTATTGGTCATAAAAGGAGAAGAGAAGAGGGCATTCCTATCTTAATAGAAAAGTTTAAGACCAATCTTGCTACTCAGTTCTCAAATTCTAGATTAGATGAAATCAATAGCCTTTGCTTGGACCAATCTACTCTAGAGAAAACTGTGGTTTCTGATTTTATGAATCTTCTGGTAGCGGAATAGTAATTCTGGATTCCATGTTCTCATCTTCATTGAAATTACTATAAAAAGTATCTTTTAATTTTTCAGCAGCATACAAATCCATTTGATCATCAAAGTGTGGAGAGACGCTATCTTGTGTGGCGCTACCGTATTGATGAATACTCTCAGATTTTAAGTTTCCATTTTTGTCCCATTCGACGTAAATATATAAGCCATCTCCACCTTGAGCTTTTAAGTAACCTTCTTTTTGTTGTCTTCCGTAGATAGCCCTTAAGGTGTCGGGACCTCCTTGAACAGAAATTTTCTTATCTCCTCTTACAAGAAAGTTTCTTTCTGACCAAAGAGGATCTAGCCGTCCGTAGATTTTATTCATCTGATCTACGCATTCTCTAAATACTGTTTCAACTGGAGGTGGGGATCTCTGTCCTTGTTCAGCAAGCCATTCAGGGCTTATTGTACATACACCTAAGGCGGCTGATCTGTTGTTAAAGTCAGTTTTTAAATCCCAATCTTTTAGTATTCTTTGAGCATCTATTAAGTCTTTCTCTTCAAAGTTTATTTCAAAAATCTGTTCAAGATATTTATAAGCTCTTGAATTTTTTGAATAAGAATTATCAAACTTAATATTTTTAAATTTCTTTTCTGAGACATATTCTGTTTCTGAAAATAATTCGAGGCCTCTATTTGCTCGATTTGTCATTCTTGTTTGTAAACCCAAAGTAGAAGAGTAGTCAGAGGGAGATAAATTGCTTTCCTCAGAAGTGACTTTAAAGGGATCTTGGTTGGTGCTAATTAACCAACCTGATTTCGGGTTTATTAATAGAGGTATGCCTTTTAAAGGAACTATCTCATTCCAAACAAGAGAAGATTTAGTACCGTCAACGGGATGAGTCCAATCAATTCCTTCTTTTCTTTTTGGAGAAGAAGAATTGTGCAAAAAAATGATGTTAGATTCTTTATCAGCATAAACTGCATTAAATGAAACTATTGATCTGAGTTTCATTGCATCCAACCAATCTTTCTTATTTTTTGATTTATTTAATCTATACCATTGCTCAACTTGTTTGATATCTTCCATCCCGCTAAAACGTATGGCATAAACGCCGTGATCTGTTTCTAATACTGGACCATGAATTGAATATTTAGCTTCTCTATTAAAAGTCCACCAAAAAGGGCCCCATAATTTTATTGGTAACTTAAGGTTCTTCTTTTTAAAAGGAACCCATTTACCATCTAGCCAATATTCATTATCGTCTTCGGGATTTACTTTGAGTAAAAAAGAATCCGAAAGGTCAGGTTTATTTACAGTAAATCCCCAACCTAGATTTTCATTAAAACCAACAAAAATAAAGGGAGACCCTGGAAAAACTCCACCCATCATATTCCAGCCTTCCTCACTTTTTACATGAGCTTCATACCAAGCTACTGGTCCCTCTAGAGGTTGATGAGAATTAATCATCAGGCGGGTGCTTCCATCACCAGTTTTATTCGGATTAGCAGAAAATGCATTTGAGCCGAGAACCAAGTCCTGCCATTCAAGAAGGTTAGATCTGTATTCAGCTGTTTCTTTTTCGGCTAGCCCTTTTCCGCTTTGCAGCTTCTCTATTGAGCTAATAACCCCAGAGAAGAAAAGATTTTGTAAAGAAAAACCAACAACAATATCTTCTTTAGTAATTGGGAAATCTTTAATGTAATCACTTTTTGGATTTAAAGCAGCCCAATAATTCAATCCATCAGCGTAAGCTTCAATAACTTTTTTAACTTCTAGAGAAAGATCTATTTCATATCTTGAGTTAACTCTTTCTCTTATCTCAAGCGTCTTTATTAAGTAGTCAGTTATCGCTCCATCGAAACCTTCTTTTAACCCCATTTGTGCTCTATACAAAGCCATATTGGCTATCAAGTTCTTAATGTCATCTTCTGCGTGTGCATAGGCTATCCCAAATGCTACATCAGCATCTGTTTTCCCCTCTATGTGCGGTACACCCCATATATCTCGAGTAACTATTGCCTCATAATTTTTTGCTTTTTGTAAGGCTTCCGCTTTGAAATCAGCGTTGAGTATCTGCAAAAAGAAAGAAAATAAAAGAATATAAAGAATCTTCTTCATATTATTGGAAAATCTAGAAGATCTTGTAAATCCTGTAAGGCATCTTCTGCTCTGACCACTTTTATAGTCTTCATACCTAAAGCCTTTGCTGGTTTTAAATTTATGCCTAAGTCATCTAAAAAAATTACTTCATTTGGATTCACTTTTCCTCGGTTACAGGCTAATTGGTAGAACTTAGGATCAGGTTTTCGGACGTTTTCTTTGCTTGATTCAAATACAAAATCAAATAACCCCATGATTTCTTGATGGGTTCCTGAAATAGCTGCATTGTTCGTTTCCAACTCCTGATCTTTAGCAGATTGGATATTATTGGTTAAGCAGCCTTGGATAAGTTTATCTTTTATTTCGCGAAGAGCTTTAACCATTTCGGGCCTAATTTGACCCTTTAGCAATGCTAGGACTTGTTTGCCAGGTACTGAATGACCAAATTGTTGGCTTTCGACCTCAAATAGAGAATCAAATTCTTCTTGATCAATTTCACTTCTTTCTAATTTGGCCCAAGCATTATTATCGGGATTAGTAGAATTAATGGTTCTGATCAAATCTTTAGGTAAATTCTTTGATTCTTCGTAGATATTGAATGAATCAAAGGGGCTGGTAGTTATAACTCCTCCAAAGTCCCAAAATACAGCTCTAATCATGGTTTTAATCCTTTATTGAGGGCTGCAGTATATTAAAAAAAGTGAAAATAATACTATTTAAACTACCTAAAAAGCACAAAAAACCTATAATCGCACCCCCGAAATTAGCTTAAGATAAGAAAATGTCTGGAAATACAACTGGAAAACTCTTTAATGTGACCACTTTTGGTGAGAGTCACGGTGTTGCTATGGGTTGTATTGTTGATGGATGCCCTCCAGGAATGGACTTAACTGAGGCAGATATTCAGACTTATTTAGATAAAAGGAAGCCAGGTTCATCTAAATTCACCACACAAAGAAAAGAAGATGACAAAGTAGAAATTTTATCAGGAGTTTTTGAAGGTAAGACAACTGGAACTCCTATAGGACTTTTAATAAGAAATAAGGACCAAAAGTCAAAGGATTATGAAAAATTAAAAGATGTCTTTAGACCCTCTCATGCAGATTATTCGTATACCCAAAAATATGGGATAAGAGATCACAGGGGTGGGGGAAGAGCATCTGCAAGAGAAACAACCATGCGAGTAGCTGCAGGCTCTATTGCTAGAAAATACCTAAAAGAAAGTTCAGGCATCGAGATCACTGGCTATCTAAGTCAAATTGGGCATATTAAAATTAGCGAAATAGATTTTAATGAAATCGACAAAAACCCTTTTTTCAGCCCTGATAAAAAAATAATTCCTGAGATAGAAAAGCTGATTAATAAACTGCGTGAGGAAGGAGACTCAATAGGTGCGAAAATAACTGTGAATGTTACAAATTTACCTCCTGGGTTAGGAGAACCAGTTTTCGACAAACTGGATAGTGAGATAGCTAAGGCGTTAATGGGTATAAATGCTGTTAAAGGAGTTGAAATTGGAGCAGGGTTCTCTGTCATAGAAGCCAAAGGGTCTGAAAGTAGAGATGAAATGTCTCCAGAAGGGTTTAAATCTAATTCCTCTGGAGGAACTTCGGGAGGAATATCAACCGGACAAGATTTAATAGCTAGCATAGCCTTAAAGCCAACTTCTAGCATAGCTAAAGAAGGAGACACTGTAGACAAGGAAGGCAAGGCAGCTAAGATCAAGGTAACGGGTCGTCATGATCCTTGTGTAGGGATTAGAGCTACACCTATAGCTGAATCAATGGTCGCTCTGGTTTTAATAGATCATTTACTTCGGAATAGAGGCCAAAATGCTGACGTAAAATCAGAAGTACCTGAAATACCATCTAAAGGGTAAAAGTTATGCCAAGAACTCTTTACGATAAATTATGGGATCTCCATGAAGTCACGCAAAGGGAAGATGGAACTTATCTTCTGTATATTGATAGACATTTAATTCATGAAGTGACTTCGCCTCAGGCTTTTGAAGGATTAAGATTAGCTGGAAGAAAACCTTGGAGAACTTCTTCAAATAAAGCAACTCCTGATCACAATATACCTACTACAGATAGACAATTGGGCTTAAAAGGAATTAAAGATGAAGTGTCTAAGTTACAAGTGACAACTTTAGATGATAACTGTAAAGAACATGGGATCGAACAGTTTGATATAGAGGATGAAAGACAGGGTATTGTTCACGTTGTAGGTCCAGAACAGGGGATAACTCTTCCCGGAATGACCGTTGTATGTGGAGACTCTCATACTTCTACGCATGGTGCACTAGGATCATTAGCTATGGGAATTGGTACTTCTGAAGTTGAACATGTTCTAGCTACTCAATGCTTGGTGGCTACTAAGCAGAAAAATATGAATGTTCAGATAAATAATGTACTTCCAAAAGGGGTCTATTCAAAAGATTTAACTATGAGCGTTATAGGAAAAATAGGTACTGCTGGAGCTACAGGATATGCAATTGAATATTCTGGGCAGGCAATAGAATCAATGTCCATAGAAGCAAGAATGACCGTATGTAATATGGCCATAGAAGCAGGTGCTAGGGCGGGTATGGTTGCTTTCGATGAAATCACTTTAGATTATGTTAAAGGTAAGCCATACGCTCCATCAGGAACCCAATGGGACAATGCCATAGACCTATGGAAAGATCTAAAAACTGATTTAGGAGCTCATTTTGATGAAACAATCAAATTTGATGCGAGTGAATTAAAACCTCAAGTTTCTTGGGGTACTTCTCCTGAAATGGTAATAGATATAGATTCTGTTGTTCCAGAGCCTAAATCTAATTCTGAATCTAATGCACTTGATTATATGGGGCTTAAAACAGGTATGAAACCTGAGGACATTAAACTGGATCAAGTATTCATAGGTTCTTGTACCAATTCAAGGTTGGAAGATTTAAGAATTGCTGCAGAAATTGTCAAAGGTAATAAGGTTAGTAAAAGTTTAAAGAGAGCTATTGTGGTACCTGGATCAGGATTGGTATCAAAGGCAGCTATAGAGGAAGGTTTAGATCAGGTTTTCATGGAAGCCGGATTTGAGTGGAGAGCCCCTGGTTGTTCTATGTGCCTAGGAATGAATCCTGATCAACTCGATGAAGGTGATCACTGTGCTTCAACATCAAATAGAAACTTTGAAGGCAGGCAAGGCTATAAAGGAAGAACTCATTTAGTTAGTCCAGCCACAGCAGCTGCAGCAGCTATAGCAGGAAATTTTGTAGATGTAAGGAGTATCGTAGGATGAATGAGTACACCATACATTCAGCTAAAATGGTCCCTTTAGACAGATCTAATATTGATACGGATCAAATAATCCCTAAGCAGTTTCTCAAATCAATTAAAAAAACTGGTTTTGGACCTAATTTATTTGATTCTTGGAGATATTTAGATTCAGGGTATCCTGGACAGGACAATTCAAAAAGACAAATAAATCCAGAATTCGTTCTAAATGATAAAAGATATGAAGAGTCTGAAATTCTGATTTCTAAAGCGAATTTTGGCTGTGGGTCAAGCAGAGAGCACGCAGTATGGGCTATTCAAGATTATGGCATTAAGTGTGTTATTGCTGAAAGTTTTGCTGATATTTTTTATAACAACTGCTTTAAGAACGGACTTCTTGCAATAGCGTTACCTAAAGATGCAATAGAAGAATTATTCAGAATAAGTGAGGAAGGTAAAAATATACACGTCGATCTAATAAATCAGGTCATCTTAGATTCAGCTGAATCAGAGATTGTTAAATTCGATATAGACAATTTCAGAAAAACTTGTGTACTAGAGGGTCTCGACGAAATAGGCATAAGTTTAAAACACTCTGAACTTATTAAGAGCTTTGAAAAAAATAAAAAGGAAGTAACTCCTTGGATTTTTAAATGAGTAAAAACAAGAAAAGAATACTTATTCTTCCAGGTGATGGTATAGGCCCTGAAGTTAGTGTTGTTGCCAAAAAACTTTTGGTTTTGTTAGATCAGAAATATTCTTTAGATCTAGAGGTTTCAGAAGGATTGTTGGGAGGAATAGCTTATGACCAAACTGGGGATCCTCTACCCAAGGAGACTTTAGACAAGGCAAAAGAAAATGAAGCGATACTCTTAGGAGCAGTAGGAGGACCTAAATGGGACCAGATTTCGTCTGAAAAAAGACCTGAAAAAGGTCTTTTAGGAATGAGATCTGAATTTGATTTCTTTGCAAATCTTAGACCCGCTATCTTATCGAAAGAGCTTGTCTCAGCTTCAACATTGAAAGAGGAAAAAGTAGCTGATTTAGATTTACTTATCGTTCGTGAATTAACAGGTGGTATTTATTTTGGAGAGCCTAGAGGAAAGGTTAAGGGCTCAGAAGAAGTCCTTAATACCATGAGATATAGCAAAGATGAAATAACCAGGATAGGAAGGGTGGCGTTTGAAGCAGCCAGAAAAAGGAGCGGGAAGCTTTGTTCAGTGGACAAAGCTAATGTACTAGAAGTTAGTTCCTTTTGGCGGAATACAATATCTGATCTTTCTCACGAATATCCCGAAGTAGAATTAAGCCATATGTTGGTAGATAACGCTGCAATGCAATTAGTAAGAGAACCAAAGCAATTTGATGTCATAGTCACAGAAAACTTATTTGGAGATATCCTTTCTGATATAGCGGCAATGTTAACAGGCTCTATAGGTATGCTTCCTTCAGCCTCTCTTAACGATACAAACAAAGGTCTCTATGAACCAGTGCATGGATCTGCACCAGATATAGCCGGTAAGGATTTAGCTAATCCTTTAGCTTCGATCTTGTCCGTTGCCATGATGATGAGATATACCTTCGAAGAAGAAAAAGTGGCTTTGGCAATTGAACAAGCCGTAGAATCCGTTTTGGCTTTAGGTCAAAGAACCCAAGATATAGCTGGAAAGAAAGATGAAGTTATAGGCACAATTGAAATGGGGCAACTAGTTTTAAAAGAAATAGAGTCTAACTGATGAAGGAAGCAAAAAATATCGCTGTGGTTGGAGCTACTGGGCTTGTCGGCAAGACTTTCCTTCAATTACTTGAATCGGATCATTTTTTAGATTCGGATATCCATTTACTAGCAAGTAAAAAATCAGAAGGTAAAGAAGTTACCTTTAGAAATTCTAATCATATTGTTGGTTGTTTAGAAAATTTTGATTTTTCTAAAGTTGATTTAGCTTTCTTCTCTGCTGGATCTGAAACTGCTAAAGACTATGCACCTAAAGCTGTTGAACAAGGATGTTTTGTAGTCGATAACTCTTCATGTTTTAGAAAAGATAAAAACATTCCTTTAATAGTTCCTGAGGTTAATGCGGAAGCTTTACTCGATTACTCAATGCCTGGCATAGTAGCTAACCCTAATTGTTCTACAATTCAAATGCTGGTAGCACTCAAGCCTTTGCATGATTTATTTAACATTAACAGAATTGATGTGACTACCTTCCAGGCTGTTTCGGGAACTGGAAAATTAGCTCAGGAAGAATTACAACTCCAAATTAAACAAGAGTTACAAGAGGAAAAAACTTCTTCGAATATTTATTCTAAACAAATAGCTTTTAATGCTTTACCTCATTGCGGCGATTTCCAGGAAAACTCCTATGCCTTTGAAGAAATGAAAATGGTTTGGGAGACTCATAGAATTCTCGATCCTAATATAGAAATAGCAGCCACTTGTGTAAGAGTGCCAGTAATGAATGGCCATTCAGAATCTGTACATATTGAAACGACCGAACAAATAAATATCGATACAGTTAAAGACTGTTTGAATGAAGCCAAAGGCATCAAGCTAGCCGACGGTGAAGGTTCGGAAAGTTATGAAACCGCTTTAGAGATAGATGGAACAGACTTAGTGCATGTGGGTAGGCTTAGAATGGATCTTTGGAATACTAAAAGGCTTAATTTATGGATAGTCGCAGACAACTTGAGAAAAGGGGCTGCCTTAAATAGTATCCAAATTGCTGAAATACTGTTCGTTTAGTTTCTATGAAAATTGATCTATTGATCGAAATATAGAAATGAATTTTGAAACTTTGACCGGATTCTCCTTTCATGGGTTAGTTGGAATCATTGTAGGTCTAATAGTTTTTTCACTTTTATTGTTTTTGATCAGGTATGAAAAGAAAGCTAAAGAGACCTTTAATTTTAAAGATAGCAATCTAAGTGAAGTTGGTGACCCTATAGAGGCAAATATAAATTTAGCTAGAAGTTTGATAGAAATGAAAGAAATTGATAAAGCAGATGAGTGCATAAAAAAAGTGGAATTCAATAAGGACTTGAGTCTAGAACAACGAGAAAAAATAAATATTCTTAAAGATAAAATAACAGAAAATAAGAATGGCTAAAAAAATCTTTCGAATAGCTCTTGGAATTGAATATGAAGGAACAGCTTATAAAGGGTTTCAAAAACAAAAAAGTACAAAAAAAACTGTACAGGGCCTATTAGACTCTGCTTTAAGCAAGGTAGCTAATCAGCAAATATTGACTGCATGCAGTGGAAGAACTGATGCGGGTGTGCATGCCTACTGTCAAACGATACATTTTGATACTACTTCGTTAAGGGAGGTTAAGTCTTGGATCAACGGGGGTAATGCTTTACTTCCAAAAGATATAAGAATTCTATGGGCAAAACGAGTTTCCAGTGATTTTCATTCTAGGTTCTCAGCTTTATCAAGAACTTATCGTTACATTATACGAAACTCTGAACTTCCTTCGGCTTTAGATAGGAATAAAAAATTGTGGGTTAGAGAAAAGTTAGACTTGAGAAATATGAGGAGGGCCTCCTCTTACCTAATAGGTGAAAAAGATTTTTCTTCTTTTCGATCTTCTTCTTGTCAATCAAAAAGCCCAAATAGAAATATTCGTTCAATAAATATTAAGAAAAAAGGAGATTTGTTATTTATCGATATAAGCGCAAATGCCTTTTTATTAAATATGGTTAGAATAATTACAGGAACACTTTTAGAAACAGGATTAAAAAAGATACCACCTAAAAGAGTCAAAGAAATTCTAGACGCTAAAGACAGAACGCTCGCTGGAAAAACCGCCTCTCCTAATGGCCTGTATTTCGTTGGCGCTGAATATTTAAAGAAATATGAAGTTCCTAACATTTCAAATTCTGTTATCTAATCAAAATCAGTAAGGTCAAATCTGATAGACTGCGCGACCCTGAGATAAATCATGAGCTTATTTATAAAGATTTGTGGAATTACAAGTGCAAAAGACGCAAGTTTAGCGGTGTCTTTTGGAGCTAATGCTTTAGGTTTTAATATGTATGAAAAAAGCCCTAGGTATGTATCTCAACAAGAGGTCAAGGAAATTCTAAAAGAATTATCAGATGAAATCATACCTGTTATGGTTTTTGTGGATCCCAGTTATAAATATGTTGAAGATTGCTTAAAACTTTCAACAAAGATCATTCCTCAATTTCATGGAAGTGAAACTCCAGAATTTTGCTCCTCTTTCAATAGAAATTTTATTAAAGCTATACCAGTATCTAAAGAGGAAGACATAAATAATGGGTTTGAAAAATATGCGGATTCTTGGATGATATTGTTAGATAGTTACACTCAAGAAGAGTTTGGCGGTACAGGGAAACAATTTGATTGGACTTACTTGAGAGGCAAGGACTACGATAAGGCATATTTAGTAGCTGGAGGACTAAATCCTAATAACGTTGCAGAAGTATTATCACTAACTTCTTGTACGGGATTAGATGTTAGTTCAGGTGTAGAATCTTCTCCAGGAAAGAAGGATTCAATGAAAATAAAAGAATTTATTGATGTAGCAAGGAATTTCCATGTCTAAAAAAGAGCAAGTGCCTGATTCCAAAGGACGTTTTGGTATTTATGGTGGAGTATATGTAGCAGAAACTTTAGTTCCTGCTTTAGAAGAGCTTGCACAAAAATATGAACTAATAAAAGACGACAAAGAGTTCAAGGCAGAAGTCCAAGATGATCTTGAGAAATTTGTAGGAAGACCTTCACCACTATATTTTGCTAAGCACTGGTCTAAGAAATTAGGCGGCGCAAAGGTATATCTAAAAAGAGAGGATTTAAATCATACAGGCGCTCATAAAATAAATAACACAGTGGGTCAAATACTTCTTGCTAAGCATATGGGCAAGACAAGAATAATTGCCGAGACCGGTGCCGGTCAACATGGAGTCGCTACAGCAACTGTAGCAGCTAGACAGGGTTTGGAATGTGTAATCTATATGGGCGAAGAAGATATAAAAAGACAATCGCTAAATGTCTACAGAATAAAAATACTAGGTGCCGAAGTCGTTTCTGTTAATTCAGGTACAAAAACTTTAAAAGATGCTATGAATGAGGCCATGAGAGATTGGGTAACCAATGTGGACAATACTTATTACATTATTGGAAGTGTTGCAGGGCCTCATCCTTATCCACAGATAGTCAGGGATTTCAATTCAATAGTTGGAAAGGAAGTGCTTGTTCAAAGCAAAAATCAAATAGGTAAGATGCCAGATCTTTTGGTTGCATGTGTTGGAGGGGGATCAAATGCAATGGGTCTTTTTTATCCCTTTATAGATATCTCCTCAACTGATTTGGTAGGAGTAGAGGCAGGGGGTTTGGGACTTGATACGGGTAAACATGCAGCACCTTTGAACGCAGGCAGTGAGGGTGTACTTCATGGAATGAGAACTTATCTAATGCAAACTGAAGAAGGTCAAATTCAAAATACCCATTCCATCTCAGCAGGGTTAGATTACCCAGGAGTTGGACCAGAACATGCCTGGTTAAAAGATATAGGCAGAGCTGACTACACCACTGCAAATGATCAAGAAGCTCTTGATGCCTTTAAAGAATTAACTCTCGTCGAGGGAATAATGCCTGCTTTGGAAACAGCCCATGCTTTAGCTTACGTAAAAAAAATAGCACCCACAATGGATTCCGAAAAAGTAATAGTGGTTAATATCTCTGGTAGGGGAGATAAAGATATAAACACGGTTGCAGATATTGAGGGCATAAAACTTTAATGGGGCGAATTGAAACGACTTTCTTAGATTTAGCTGAGCTTAAACAAAAGGCTTTAATTGGCTACATCGTTTCTGGAGATCCTAATGTCTCTTCAACCCTAATGGCAATGCATTTAATGGTAGAAGAGGGAGTGCATGTTATTGAACTTGGCATAGCTTTTTCAGATCCAATGGCTGAGGGACCCTCTATTCAACAAGGGCATGAGAGAGCTCTATCAGAGAAAATTTCACTTAAAGCAACTCTTAAGCTAGTAAAAAGTTTCAGAGAGAAAGATAAAAAAACTCCAGTTGTCTTAATGGGCTATATGAATACTTTTGAAGCACTAGGAAGTGAAGTTTTTTCTTCTACGGCAAAAGACAACGGTGTAGATGGGGTTCTTATAGTAGACATGCCCTTGGAAGCAAGTGATGAATTCACCGAAGAGAGCAGAAAACAAGGTCTTGATGTTATTAGACTAATAGCTCCTACCACCACTGAATCAAGAATCAAGAAAATATGTAAGCAAGCATCGGGATATGTTTACTACATATCACTTAAAGGTATTACAGGTGCAGACTCTATAAACCCAAAGGAAGTAGAAAAAAAAGTTTTAAAGCTAAAGAAGGTAACCGATTTGCCAGTAGTTATTGGTTTTGGAATTAAAGATGGTAAGTCAGCCAGTAAAGTAAAAGACTTAGCTGATGGTGTAGTAGTAGGAAGTGCTTTAGTTGATATCATGGGAGGGAATAAAGAGGAGATAGAAAAGCATTTATCTATTAAAATTAAGGATCTTTCTAAAGCGCTACATAAAACTTAACTATGGCCAATTGGTTTGACAAGATTCTTCCCTCTTTTATAAAGAAAGGGAGCACAAAAAAGTCATCTGTACCAGAAGGCTTGTGGCAGACATGTTCAGGCTGTAATAACGTGCTTTATGTTCCTGAACTTGAGGCTAGTCTTTATGTTTGTCCTAAATGTGATCACCACGTCAGGATTGGTGCAAGAAAAAGGTTAGATTTGTTCTTGGATTCAGAAAATCAGATAGAGATCGCATCAAATGTAAGCCCTACAGACTGGCTTAAGTTTAAAGATACTAAACGTTATAAAGATAGGATTACTGAAGCGGAGAGTAACAGTGATGAAAATGAAGCTATTGTTGTTAAGCAAGGTACTTTATTAAAACTTCCATTGGTTGCAGCAGCCTTTGAGTTCAGATTCATGGGGGGTTCAATGGGGTCAGTAGTTGGCCAAAAATTTGTAGAAGGGGTCAACCAAGCACTAAATAATCAACTTCCTTTCGTTTGTTTTTCAACCAGCGGAGGAGCCAGAATGCAAGAATCTTTGGTTTCTCTTTATCAAATGGCAAAGACTAGTGCTGTTCTTCAAAAGTTGAAAGAGGCAGGCCAGCCATATATATCTATTATGATTGATCCAATTTACGGAGGAGTTGCAGCAAGTTTAGCTATGCTAGGAGATATCAATATAGCTGAACCTAAAGCACTAGTAGGCTTCACCGGACCCAGGGTAATAGAACAAACTTTAAAAGTTCAATTGCCGGAAGGGTTTCAAAGAAGTGAATTTTTATTGGATCATGGTGCTATAGATATGATTGTGCACCGAAAGGATCTTCAATCAACAGTTCATAGGCTGCTTTTAAATCTTCTTGATAAACCTTCAAGTTAATGTCCAAAGAGAACTCGTTAGAATATTGGTTAGATTACATCCAAGCGGTAGGACCAAAAGAAATAGATTTGGGACTCCAAAGGATAAAACCCATTTATGAACAATTAATAAAATCTAAAATTGCTTCTAAAGTTATAGTTGTAGGAGGTACTAATGGAAAGGGTACAACTACGGAGTTTTTAGGCCAACTTTTAGTTTCAAAGCATAAGATCGTTGGTACCTTCACTTCACCACATTTATTCAATTTCAATGAAAGGATAAAAATAAATGGCAAGCCGGTTTCTGATGAAAGCATAGTTGAAAGCTTTAAATTAATTGAAGAAAGCAGGGGTTCTACTAATCTTACATATTTTGACTTTTCTACTTTGGCCGCTTTACTTATTTTCAATAAATCTAATGTTGACTATATGGTGTTAGAAATTGGGCTTGGTGGAAGGTTAGATCCTGTAAATATTGTAGATTCAGATATTGCAATTTTAACTAATGTTGAATTGGATCATCAAGATTGGTTAGGAGAAGATAGAGAGTCAATTGGAAAGGAGAAAGCAGATATTTTTAAACTTCATAAGCCAGTAATCATTGGACAACATGAAGTTCCAAATAGTGTCCATGAGAAGATTTTAGAAACTAAAAATCAGACTTTTTGCGTTGGTAAAGAGTTTGATTATCAGGTAGACGATTCAAACAAAAAATGGACTTTTACTTTTAAAGGGGAAAGACAAGTTTCTTATGCAGATATTAAGTTGAATAGTTTTTCGGTGAGCAGCATTTCATGTGCTCTTGCTGCTTTTTGTCTTTTAGAAGAAGAGGTAAGTTTAGATATGGATGTCGTTTTTAACTCACTAGATTTAAAAGGCCGTTGTGAACTTATAGATAACAGATATCTTCTAGATGTTAGCCATAATGAATCATCGGCAAGGTTTCTTTCATCTTTTATAGAAAGGAATTTTGAAGATGGAACGGTAATAAATGCGGTTTTTGGAGTTATGGAAGACAAGGATGTTAATTCGATCCTTGAACCATTAGCAACCAGAATTAATAAATGGTATGTAACTTCTGCAGATATAGAACGTTCTATGGCTACCGAAAAACTGGGAGATATCATTAATTCTAAATATCCTAAAGATATGGAGCTTGTTGGAAGTGTTAAGGAGGCCTGTATGAAAGCCCAAGAAGAAACTGAAGAAGAAGGCTTGATTCTAATCTTTGGTTCTTTTTATACAGTTTCAGAAGCTTTCCCTGCTTTAAAATTATTAAGATCAGTTGCTTAAATGATTGCAATAGATTGGATTTCTTTGGCTTTAATTGGAGCTCTAGGAATCTCAGGTTTTTTCAATGGCTTTGCCAAAGAAATTTCTTCTGCTATCGCTTGGGTAGTATCAATAGTTGGAGCATGGTATTTTGGCCCCTTGCTTTTTCCATACTTAGAAGCCTATTTAAGCAATGTTCAAGTTAAGTCTATCGCTTCATTTATAGTTGTTTTTATTATTTTGTTTGCTCTAGTAAGGTTAGCTGGTTCGATACTTTCTAAATTTCTCAGTGCCATCGGATTAGGTTTTTTAGATAAAGGTTTAGGCTTCTTTTTTGGTGCAACAAAAGCAACTGCAATTTTGGTTACTGTATTTATATTATCTTCAGGATTTTTAGAAAATAAAAGCTGGTGGAATGAATCTTTATCTAAAGAGTGGACCACAAGAATTGCTGAGGTGATGGAGCCATTAATTAAGGACTGGAAAGCTCAAGCTGAAATTTTGTTAAACAAAGGGAATGTAACTTTCCCGCCGAAGTTATAAACTAGGCTGCCTTTATGTGTGGAGTAGTAGGGGTAGTAAGTAAATCGGAAGTATCTCCGATGATTTATGATGCTTTAACGATTTTACAGCACAGAGGTCAAGACGCCGCTGGAATAGCAACTTGCGATCAAGATAAATTCCATTTAAGAAAACAACTGGGTCTCGTTAGAGATGTCTTTAGAGATACTCATATGATTACATTGAGAGGATCTATGGGAATAGGGCATCTGAGATATCCAACTGCTGGTAGTCAAGATAGAGAATTAGCGCAACCCATGTATGTCAACTCGCCTTATGGAATAAGTATTTCTCATAATGGTAACTTGACTAATAAGGACGAGATAAGTGAAGTTTTAACAAATAAAAACCACAGATTTTTAAGCACAGACTCTGACAGTGAAGTCTTACTAAATGTATTTGCACATGAGTTACAAAAACAAGGAGCTTCATCTCTAACCCAAAAGGAAATCTTTCAAGCAGTGAAAGCTACACATAAAAGAGTTAGGGGAGCTTACTCAGTAATTTTTATGATTAATGGGGTTGGAATTGTAGGATTTAGAGATCCTTTTGGTATCAGACCGCTAATTTTTGGTTCTAGACAAAATGATCTGTTGGGACCTGACTACATGATTGCATCTGAAAGTACAGTTTTAGATACATTAGGATTTGATGTAACTGGTGATGTGGATCCTGGAGAAGCTATTTTCATTAGCAAAGAAGGTGAAATGTACAGAGAAGCTTGTATAGAAAACCCTATACATACACCTTGTATATTTGAGTATGTTTATTTGGCTAGACCTGATGCCGTAATTGACAATATCTCTGTACATAAATCTCGAATGAGAATGGGTGAAGCTTTAGCAAAAAAGATTAATAAACTTAAACCAGAACATGACATTGATGTAGTAATACCTATTCCAGAAAGTAGTACCACTTCTGCTCTCCAGCTGGCTAATACACTGGGGATAAAGTACACAGAAGGATTTGTTAAAAACCGCTATATTGGAAGAACTTTCATTATGCCGTTTCAAGAAAAACGTGAAAAATCGGTAAGACAAAAGCTAAACCCGATAGAATTTGAGTTCAAGGGTAAAGTAGTTTTGTTGGTTGATGATTCAATAGTTAGAGGCACTACAAGTAGGCAAATAATTGAAATGGCCAGAAATGCAGGGGCTAAAAAAGTTTACTTTGCATCAGCCGCACCTCCAATTAGACATCAGAATGTCTATGGTATAGATATGGCTGCTACCACTGAGTTAATAGCACACAATCGAACCGAAGAAGAGATTGGTGACCATATTGGTGCTGATTGGCTTATCTATCAGGATCTTGAAGATCTTATAGAATCAGCACGAAAAGGAAACCCGGCAATCCAACAATTTGAATGTTCTGTATTTGATGGAAAATACATCACGGCGGACATAGACAAAAGCTACTTACAAAGATTGGAAGAAACAAGAAGCGACGAGAAAAAGTCTAGAAAATTAAACTAATAAGATTTTTATTTAGCTGTTTCTATGGTGACAGTGGGAAGTACTGCATTTTCAGCTGCTTCTTTATACGAAGCAATTTCATTAAAATTTAGATATCTATAGACTTCAGGGCCCATAGTATTTATCTCTTCCATATATTTTTGATATTCTTCAATAGAAGGCAGATAGCCTAAAATTGAAGATATCGCAGCCAATTCAGCGGAAGCTAGAAAGACATCAGCACCCTTACCTAATCTGTTAGGAAAATTTCTTGTCGAAGTTGAGACCACAGTAGAATTATCTTCGACTCTAGCTTGATTGCCCATGCATAGGGAGCACCCTGGAACTTCTGTCCGGGCTCCTGACTTTTCAAATATTTCATAGTAATTCTCTTCTTTTAATTGATGCTCATCCATCTTTGTCGGAGGAACTATCCAAAGTCTTGTTGGCACATCTTGAGCTTCGCTTAATAAATTACCTGCTGCCCTAAAATGTCCTATATTTGTCATGCAAGATCCAATGAAAACCTCATCAATTTTTGTATTTGCAACCTCTGATAAGGGTTTAATATCATCAGGGTCATTGGGACAAGCAAGAAGCGGTTCTTTTATTTCATCAAGATTAATTTCAATTACTTCAGCGTATTCAGCGTCTTCATCTGCTACAAGTAGTTCAGGATTTTTAAGCCAGGCTTCCATTGCTTGTGCTCTTCTTTCAATAGTTCTTTCATCTCCATAGCCCTCTGAAATGAGCCATCTCATTAAAACTATATTTGAATTGAGGTATTCAATTATTGGTTCTTTATTAAGTTTGATGGTACATCCTGATGAAGATCTTTCTGCAGATGCATCTGAGAGCTCGAAAGCTTGTTCAACTTTTAAGTCAGGTAACCCTTCAATTTCCATACATCTACCAGAAAATACATTTATTTTTCCCTCTTTTTCTAGGGTTAGGTTTCCAGTTTTTAAAGCTGCGTACGGGATAGCATTTACAAGGTCTCTGAGAGTAATACCAGGTTGCATTGTGCCAGTAAATTTGACGAGTACAGATTCCGGCATATCTAATGGCATTGAACCTAAAGTTGCACCAAAAGCCACCAAACCTGAGCCAGCGGGAAAGCTTATTCCTAAAGGGAATCGTGTATGTGAGTCTCCTCCTGTTCCTACCATGTCAGGAAGTAACATTCTGTTCATCCAAGAATGAATTATTCCGTCACCAGGTTTGAGTGCTACTCCTCCTCTGGTTTGTATAAAATCTGGCAAAGTATGGTGGGTCTCAATATCCGAGGGCTTCGGATAGGCCACGGTATGGCAAAAAGATTGCATAACTAAATCTGCTGAAAATCCTAAACATGCAAGTTCTTTAAGTTCATCTCTGGTCATGGGCCCGGTAGTATCTTGGCTTCCAACAGTAGAAAGTCTAGGTTCGCAATAGGTTCCTGGCCTTATACCTTCAACGCCACAAGCTCTTCCCACCATCTTTTGAGCCAGGGTATAGCCTTTATCGCTCTTTTCTTGACTCACCGGTCTCACAAACACAGTCGAACTTTTTTCAGAGAGGGCTTCTCTGGTCCTGTCAGTTAGTGATCGACCTATGATTAAAGGAATTCTTCCACCAGCCCTTACTTCATCTAGAAGGGTAGGATTTTTAAGAGTGAAAGAGCTTAATTCTTTTCCTGACCCACTGGAACATATTCTCCCTTCATGAGGGTAGATATTTATACTGTCTCCTAATTCCATATTAGTAACATCACATTCAAGAACTAAAGTCCCTGAATCTTCTAAAGTATTAAAAAAGATGGGTGCTATTTTTCCTCCGAGACAGATACCCCCAGTTCTTTTATTTGGAATGTAAGGTATGTCATCACCTATATGCCATAAGAGAGAGTTAGTTGCTGATTTTCTTGAAGACCCTGTTCCGACAACATCACCTACAAAAGCAACCGGATCTCCTGATTCCTCTAGCTTGTTGATAGTACCAATAGGGTCTTTAAAGTCTGTATTTTTCAGCATTGATAAGGCATGCAAGGGGATGTCAGGTCTTGACCAAGCTTCAGGTCCAGGGGAAAGGTCATCAGTATTAATTTCACCATCAACTTTTAGAACCTTGGCAGTAATACATTCGGGTACAACTGGTTTATTTAAAAACCATTCTGCTTCAGCCCAAGATGAAATGACTTTATTAGCTCTTTTGTTTATTTTTGAAAGTTCGAAGACATCGTGGAAGGCATCAAAAATTAATAAAGTATTCGTTAAGGCTTCTGCAGCTACATCCCCAACCTCTTCATTATCTAAAAGGGCGATTAAAGGTTGAACGTTGTAACCCCCTAACATGGTACCTAAAAGTTTTGTTGCTGCTTCAGTCGTTATAAGAGGGGTAGAGACTTTTCCATTGGCAACATCAGTAAGAAATGCAGCTTTAACATATGCTGCTTGATCTACACCCGCTGGAACTTTATTAGTGAATAGATTCAGTATAAATTCGTCTTCACCAGTAGGAGGTTCTTTTATTAATTCAACTAAATCCGCTACTTGTTCAGCATCCAAAGCAAGAGCAGGGATGCCTTGCGTGCGTCTTTCTTCTTCATGTTTTCTATATTCTTTTAGCATAGAAACCTACTTGTAGAATTTTGGTGGGAGCGCATTTTAACATAGAAAAGATATAAGAAGTTGCGTTCAAAAGAGTTCTAGATATGATGTAAA
Organism: SAR86 cluster bacterium; assembly: GCA_022447025.1. GTDB lineage: Bacteria > Pseudomonadota > Gammaproteobacteria > Magnimaribacterales > Magnimaribacteraceae > AEGEAN-183. Next base: position 22,692 of record JAKUUL010000003.1, read on the forward strand.
TCTATGGAAAGAAAGGTTAAAACACCTTGTGTAGGAGTTTGTTCCACAGTGTTTGGCGATCATGTGTGCAGGGGATGCAAAAGATTTCATCATGAAGTAATTGAATGGAATGGTTATACCGATATTCAGAAAGAAACTGTCTGGAATCGATTGGAATCATTAAAAGTATTAATTATGAAATCAAAAATTTCAATAGAAGACACAACGTTACTTCAATCTAAACTAGATTCTCTCAAAATATCTTATTACGATAAGGTCGATCCTTATTGTTGGGTATTTGATCTGATCAAACAAGCCAGTCAATCAATAAACGACTTAAATGAATTTGGTTTAAAACCCCTCTTCGATTCAAATTTAGAGCTGGTAGATCTTAAACAAATAATTGAAGATGAGTTATTTACACTCTCCGATGCTCACTATCAAAGGTACTTCGCTTTAGAAGAAAATTATCGTGCCTAAACCCTGGGAAGAGATTCTTCTTTGCAAAACACCAAAATCTTGGATTGATAGGGCATTAAACTCTTTAGATGTATTGTTACTCGATCACGCCCACTGTGAGAAGAAAGCTGCCACTACTGCTATAGCTTTAATTCATAGGTATCCTGAAAGAAACTTAACTTCAAGACTTTCACCTTTAGCCCGAGAAGAACTTTTACATTTCGAACAAGTACTGAAACTACTGGAGAAGAGAAAGGTCCCTTATAGAAACTTAAAATCAGGACGTTATGCACATAGTTTGCATGGCGCGATTTCAACTAGAGAGCCAAATAAGCTTAAAGATTCATTGCTTGTTTGTGCCTTAATAGAGGCAAGATCTTGTGAACGCTTCTACAGCTTAGCTAATTATCTCGAAAAGTCCCTTGCCTCGTTTTACTCTAAACTGTGTGAAGCTGAATCAAGACACTGTGATCTTTACTTAAATTTGTATCAAGATTTATTTGAAGAAGATTGTGAGCCAAGGCTAAAACCACTTGCTCAGCAAGAGTCTAATTTAATTAACACGCCCGATTCACTATTCAGATTTCATAGTGGCTTTTAGATCAGCTTACAACTAACAACTCATCCCAATTGGTGGTGTATTTTGGCGACTGAAAATGTCTCTGCATTGACCAGGGTTTTCTTACCCCTTGGGCAGCAAAAGTTACTCTGTTTTCACTAGTGGCATTAATTTTATCAATGGTTTTCATCAGTTTCTCACTTTTTGGTCGCCTGGAGTCAGGTATAAAGAAGTCTGATTGGTAAACGCCTTTATCATAAAAATCACTTAGCATTACACCAGCCTTTATGAAGTTATACCCACTTTTATAAACCTTTCTTGAGAGCATCTTGGTGGCATGTAGGATGTCGCGGGTATCATTTGTGGGTAAATTGAGTTTGCAACTAAGGATATTGCTATATTGTTGATCCTGTAGTCTAAAAGGATTTGTTCTAGCAAAAACGGAGACAACTCTACAATACTGATTTTCACGTCTCAGTTTTTCCGCTGCTCTTGCTGCGTAATCACTCACAGCCTCATTGATAGATTCTAGAGTAGTCACTTTTTTACCAAAGGTCCTACTAACCACTATTTCCTTTTTTGTTGACGGGTGTTCTTCTAGACCAATGCAAGGATATCCTTTTAATTCCATTACTGTTCTCTCCAAGACAATACTGAATCTTCTTCGTATTAGCTTAGTGTCAGTATCTGCTAGCTCGAGAGCTGTTGTGATACCCATTTTATTAAGGTGTCGTTTTAGCCTACTTCCCACACCCCAGATTTCTTCTATAGGCATGATAGACATAAGTTTTCTCTGCCTTTCCCTTTTTGATAAGTCAACCACACCGCCTGTGGCTAAATATTTTTTTGCGCCATAGCTAGCAGCCTTGGCCAGGGTTTTTGTTGGACCTATCCCAACGCGAACTGGCATGCCTGTCCAGCATTTAACTTTTTCTTGGCATTCACGACCAAATTGCTCTAGTTCAGTACAAGAACTGACACCGTTAAGATCTAAAAAGGCTTCATCTATACTGTATATCTCAATTCTAGGGGCAGAGTACTCCAAGGTTTGCATGACTCTGGCTGAGATGTCTGCATACAGTTCATAGTTTGAGGAAAATGCTACTCCCCCTTGACGGGTGAAGGAATCTTTTATCTTAAACCAAGGTTCACACATTTTTATACCAACGTTCTTTGCTTCTTTAGAAAGTGCTACAACACAGCCATCATTATTTGATAGAACGACAATTGGTCTATCTTTCAAATCAGGTCTAAATACTCTTTCACAAGACGCGTAAAAACTATTGCAATCAACTAAAGCGTAGGTCATGGTCTAATAAGTATTTATTGCAGCAATTACGACGCCAGCAATTTCTAGTTCTTCGTTTTCTTTTATGAATATGGGGGTGTACTTGGAGTTCTCTGCAGCAAGGCAAACTTTTGGTTTAGTTAAGAGTCTTTTGCATGTGAAAGATCCGTTGATAGCAGCAACCACAATACTTTTATGCTTGGGTTCTACACTTCTATCAACAATCAGTATGGCACCATCACCGATAAATGCACCTACCATGGAATCTCCACTGACGCGCACGAAATAGGTTGCTGCTGGGTTTTTAATTAAATATTCATTTAAATCAATAGGGCGTTCAACATAATCATCAGCTGGGCTTGGCCACCCAACACGAACTTTATTTAAAAAATAAGGGATTTCTGCAAGGGGAAAATCTCCCTCTGAGGTGTCGCCCAGATACTTTACAACCATAAGGATTAATTAAAATAATACTGTATATATATACAGTATATTTAACAGCACATTTTGTAAAGCTTTTAACTTAAGAAGATTCTAGTAATATGAATAATAGTATGAAAATTTGGATAAGCCTTTTAGTTATTTATGCAGGATTTTTTCTTTGGTACACAGATATGGGAGGAAAATTAGACGAAGAAGAAATTGAGTTTTTCTTAGAAAAACTAGAAGAAAATGCTTCTGTTAACTCTGACGATTCAAGGACACAGATCAGCCGAATAAAGCGCTTTATGGAAGAAGACACCGGTAGGCAATTTCTTATGGTTAATAATATTGACATGAATGAGAACCCAGAGGATGTTGAGGGAGCAGAACCAGGAGAGTCAGCAGAAAGCTTGCTTGATCGATATATGGAACATATGTATTCGCAACTTATTAAAAGAGCTTGTCACCCTGTTTTTGCAGGTTATGCAATTCACCCTTCAATGGATATAGTGGGAATAGAGGGAGCTGAGATATGGGATCAAGCTGCCTTAATGAGGTATAAGAGCAGAAGGGCTTTTATGGAAGTTGTAACGCACCCCAATATGCTAAGTAAGCATGACTTTAAAGTAGCCGCATTGGAGAAAACCATCGCTTATCCTGTTGAAACAGCTCTTTATCTTAGTGACCCAAGATTTTTATTGGCGTTGATTTTAATTATTTTGGGATTATTTCTACAGAATAGAGTTAAGCAATAGGAAGCTCTTTAAGTTCACAAGATTTATTATCCATCCAGATATACCAAGCTGATTTATCCCAATCCCCTAAAACAATTCTTTGTGCAGGGATCTCATTGATTTCAAGTGAGTGAACTTTGGGGCGGTGTGTATGGCCGTGAATTAGAAGTTCTACATTATGTAAAGTCATAATTTCCTCTACTGCTTCGGGAGTCACATCCATAATCTCATCTTTCTTTAAGTTAGTGGCTTCTTTGCTATCTAATCTCAATGCTTCAGCCATTCTCTCTCTTTCTTCAATAGGCTTGTTTAGGAATTCTTTTCTCCACTGTGGATTGCGGCTCATATTTCTAAATTCTTGGTAATCCACATCCTTAGTACAAAGTAAATCTCCATGCATCAACAAGGTAGCTTTTCCGAAGAGGTCTAGTTTATAAGGATCATCAAGTAGAGTTATTCCGGTATCTTCACAAAATCTCTCACCTATTAAGAAGTCTCTATTTCCGTGCATAGCAAAAACAGATGTAGAAGTAGCCTTAAGAAGTAATAACTTTTCTTTTATTAGATGTGAAAGCTCGCTCTTAAAATCATCTCCAATCCATACTTCAAAAAGATCACCCAGAATATAAAGGTGTTGAGCTTCTCTTGCAGTTGAATCCAGAAAAGATAAAAAAGCTTCTGTCACTTCAGGCTTTTCTTCTTGAAGATGAAGGTCAGAAATGAAGCAATAAGCCATAAGTTTTACTCTTTTGTTACTTTTGTCTTTTGAACAGTTATATCTTCAAGCGGTACATCTTGATGACCACCTGAGCCGCCTGTTGCAACTGCAGCAATGGCTTCAACGGTTTCAAAGCCTTCAATCACGGTACCAAAAACAGCATAGCCCCATCCTTGTGGAGTTTCAGATGTATGATCTAGACTGGAGTTATTTTCAAGATTTATAAAAAATTGAGAAGTAGCCGAATGTGGGTCGCTTGTACGTGCCATAGACAGACTCCATTTTAGGTTTTTTTGTCCGTTGTTTGCTTCGTTCTCAATAGGAGGATTTCCTGACTTGTCCTTCATTCCCGTTTCTAATCCTCCTCCTTGAATTACAAAGCCTGGTATTACTCTATGGAAGAGAGTTCCATCATAAAAACCACTATTTGCATAATCTAAGAAATTTTTTGTTGTAATGGGTGCATCGTCTTCAAATAACTCTATTACGATAGGACCCATAGTTGTTTCAAAAGTTACCACTTTTATCTCCTTTTCTTTTTCTAATAGCGGAACAAGCCAAAATATACCTAAAATAAGTAAGATTAGGCCAATAATTAACGCTAGTTGCTTCATTTTCTACCAAATTGATTAATCTGGAGCGATATAATACGAACTTTATAGACTTGCTTCCATTGTATTAATTGAATAACCACTAATAGACCATGAAAGTTTTTAATTCTTTAACCGGAAAAAAAGAAGATTTAGATTCAATTCAGAAAGGAAAAATTAGTATCTATGTTTGTGGAATGACCGTCTATGATGACTGTCATATAGGACATGCCAGAACTTTCTTATCCTTTGACATGATTGTCAGATACCTTAGATCCAGAAATATAAAAGTTGATTACATTAGGAATATAACTGATGTAGATGACAAAATCTTACAAAGAGCCAAAGAGAAAAACCAAGAACCTTCTGTTTTAACTGATAGGTATATTGAAAGAATGACTTCTGATTTTAATGCCTTGGGTATGATTTCACCAGATAAGGAACCAAGAGCAACAGAAAATATTCAAATAATACTGGACCTGATCAGTAGGTTAATAGAAGGAGGTTATGCTTACCACGAAGGCGGGGATGTTTATTTTTCAGTAGAGTCTTTTCCGGAGTACGGAAAATTATCTAACCAAAAGATGGACGAGATTCTTTCAGGAGCAAGAATTGAAATAGACAAAGAAAAAAGAAATCCTGCTGATTTTGTATTATGGAAAAAAGGAGATGGAAATCTAGCCTGGGATTCTCCTTGGGGAAAAGGAAGACCTGGTTGGCACATAGAGTGCTCTGCTATGAGCATGGATGCCTTAGGAGATACCTTTGATATTCATGCAGGAGGTTCAGATCTCAAATTCCCACATCATGAAAATGAAATAGCGCAATCAGAGGCTGCTACGGGAAACAATTTTGCTAAATATTGGATGCATACAGGTCCTCTAAGAATAGACAAAGAAAAAATGTCTAAGTCCTTAGATAATTTTCTTACCATACGAGATGCTTTAAAAGATTACCCTTATGAAGTCCTTAGGTTTTTCTTACTTTCAAGCCATTACAGGAGTCCCATAAATTACTCAGAAGAAGCAGTAGTAGAGTCTAAAGCAGCTTTAGAAAGACTTTACACCGCAATTCACGATGTTGATATTTCTTTGATTGATGAACTTTATAAAGGTGTACATACGGGGCAGTTTCAAGAAGCTATGGACGACGACTTTAATGTACCTGAAGCTTTATCGGTTTTATTTGATCTAGCTAAAACAATTAATAAATCAAAAGAAAATGGTGATATAGAAAAGGCTAGAGTATTGACTACGGAATTAATTAATTTATCTAATTCTTTAGGCTTATTGGAGCAAGACCCTGAAATATTCCTTAAATCAGGTGTAGGAATGAACGAATCAGAAGTTCAAGTGCTTATAAATGAAAGAGAAAAAGCAAGGGATGCTGGAAATTATTCGAAAGCGGATGAGATAAGAGATCAGTTGTTAGAAAAAAACATTATTTTAGAAGATTCAAAAGAAGGCACCTTCTGGAGAAGAAGATAATTAAATAGTAAGGTTTTTAGTAATGTACCTACAGTAGCTGCAATCATCAGCAGCCTTTGGAGGTTCTTCTGCTAAAAGACAATACTTAAGATCTTTCAAGGTAGGCTCAACCCACTGATCATTTCCTATATAAGGTATTAGCTTAACTTTGAATTCTAGTTGGTTATTGAACTCACTTTTATCTTTTATTCCATTACAGTAAACGAAATAGGCAGTATCAGAGACGTCGAAAGAATTACCTCTAAATAACCATTGGTAAAACTCCACTTGTCTTTTGTAGCCAATTTGCCAATCTGCATCCAAAGTAACTTCACCTTTTTTAGAGGTAGCTTTATAGTCCACAACAATTAGTTGATTTGTTTTTTTGTCTATCCAAACGTCGTCTACACCTCCTCTTAGTATCAAATTTGTAGGTTCGTGAAATCTTTTTACTCCATGTCTAAGAGATTCTCTCCAATTATCTAGTTCTGGATGTTCATAGGGGATAGCATTTAAGTTATTTTCTACTTGGATTGGGTGTGGCTTCTGCTTCTTTCTGTAACCATCAAATTCATTTTTTAAAAGTTCATCGACTGCGTTATTAAGGTTAAATGGAAAGGTTGAAGGCCTGGCTATTCCAAGTCTGTTAGTCAAATAAAAACATCTTGAGCATTCAAGGAAGTTATCTACTCTAGATCTGCTGAGAGTGAATGGTTCTTCAGTATTTGGATTAAAAAGTCTTGAAGGCATTTTTCTATTTTGGGGCCTTAAATACTAGGCCCCTTACAATTTGGCTCCCCGAGCTGGGCTCGAACCAGCGACCCAATGATTAACAGTCATTTGCTCTACCAACTGAGCTATCGGGGAATATGTTAATTATAACTACTTCAAAGCTTATAATAAATTTCTAATAAAGCTTATGTCTAAAGAACTACAAGTCATATCAGAGTTTAATCCTGCAGGCGATCAACCTAAGGCCATTAAAGAATTAGTTGAAGGAGTCAATAGCGGTCTTCTTAATCAAACTTTATTGGGTGTCACCGGGTCAGGAAAAACATTTGCTATGGCAAAAGTAATTGAGGAGCTTCAGAGGCCTGCAATTATTATGGCGCACAATAAAACTTTAGCTGCCCAATTGTATGGAGAATTTAAGGAATTCTTACCAAACAATGCAGTTGAGTATTTCGTATCTTATTACGACTACTATCAACCTGAAGCATATGTTCCTACCACAGATATTTACATTGAAAAAGATGCTTCCATAAATGAACACATAAACCAGATGCGTTTATCAGCAACTAAAGCTGTCATGGAAAGAAGGGATGTTGTGATAGTGGCATCAGTATCAGCAATTTATGGGTTAGGAGATCCTAAAAGATATTTCCAAATGGTTATTCACTTAGATCGTGGAGAGCCAATAAACCAAAGGACACTTATCAGGAGACTGGCCGAGTTGCAATATGAAAGAAATGAAGCCGACTTTAGAAGATCTGTATACAGAGTGCGAGGAGATGTAATAGATGTTTTTCCTGCTGATTCAGAAAAAGAAGCTTTGAGAATAGAGCTATTTGGTAATGAAATAGAATCATTAAAATACTTTGATCCGTTAACGGGAGAAGTTATTAGGGATGTTCCCAGAGCAACAATTTATCCAAAGTCTCACTACGTGACCTCAAGGGATAGAATTTTGAAAGCGGTTGAATTTATTAAAGAAGAGTTAGTGACCAGACTAGACGAGTTAAACAAAGAAAATAGACTGGTTGAAGCGCAACGGTTAGAACAGCGCACTTTATACGACATAGAGATGTTACAAGAACTTGGATTTTGTACAGGAATTGAAAATTATAGTAGATTTCTTTCAGACAGGCAGCCGGGCGAGCCGCCACCAACTCTTTATGATTATTTAGCAGACGACACTCTGGTTTTCATAGATGAGTCTCATGTTTCGTTACCACAATTGGGCGGTATGTTTCGAGGAGATCGCTCTAGAAAGCAAACTCTGGTTGATTACGGGTTTCGTCTCCCAGTTGCTTTGGATAATAGACCGTTAAGGTTTGACGAATGGGAAATGCTATCGGGTCAAAGAATCTTTGTTTCCGCGACTCCAGGAAAATATGAAAAGGAAAAATCAGGAAGAGTAGTTGAGTTGCTTGTTAGGCCAACGGGTTTGGTAGATCCTGAAGTTGAGGTTAAACCAGCCACAAACCAAGTGGATGATTTACTTTCAGAAATTCATAAATATGCACCCAAGAATCAAAGGGTTTTAGTTACTGTGCTAACCAAGAGAATGGCAGAAGACCTGACTGACTATTTAGATGAAAATGGAATTCGAGTTAGGTATTTGCACTCCGACATAGACACAGTGGAAAGGATAGAGATCATTAGAGATCTCAGGCTCGGAGAATTTGATGTTCTTGTGGGCATCAACTTACTAAGGGAAGGTCTAGATATTCCAGAGGTTGCTTTGGTTGCTATCTTAGATGCCGATAAGGAAGGCTTCTTAAGATCTGATGTCTCTCTTATACAAACAATTGGAAGGGCAGCAAGACATATTTCTGGCAAAGCTATTCTCTATGCTGACAAGATTACTGGCTCAATGCAAAGGGCCATTGATGAAACTAGTCGAAGAAGAAAAGTTCAGGAAGACTTTAATAAGGAACACTCCATAACTCCTAAAGGAATAAAAAAATCTGTACTAGACATTATGGAAGGAGCAAGATCAACAAGAAAGAGAGGACAATCTAAGAGTAAGAAGAAATCTCTTGATATATTTAAATTTACTCCGCTCCAGGAGCTTAATGATCCTGATCAAATGAGAAAAGAAATTACCCTTTTAGAAGACCTGATGTATAAGCATGCTAAAAATCTAGAATTTGAAGAAGCTGCCGCTCACAGAGATAGGGTAACTGAACTAAAAGAAAAGTTGTTTATGTCTTAACCAAGTTAAATGGAAGAATTCCTTTTAATTACAGAGAGAGTCCTATAGTAGAGTTGAATATTTTGCACATAGTCTACAGCCTCATTAATTCTGATGGTCATAGAAGGGTCATCTTCTTCTTTTGCCATAAGAATTAAAGTATTACAGATTTCAGTCCAACTATTAGCATTTCCATTCGCATTTAGTGTCTTCTTTCTGGCTTCTTTTAAGTAGCTAAAACCTAAATTGTAAGCAGCAATTGCCATCCAAAGTTTATCTTGTCTAGGAATAGATTCAGGGAGTCTTTCTAAAAGACTCTGAAAGTAAATAGAACCACCCATCACACTTTGCTTAGGGTCAGTTCTTTTAGTGATACCTACCTCCTTAGCTGTTTTTTGGGTAAGCATCATTAATCCTCGGACCCCAGTTTTTGAGATGGCTTTAGGATTCCAATGTGATTCTTGATAACTAATTGCAGCTAGAAGAGTCCAGTGCTGATCTGTTTGACTAGCAGCCTCTTTAAATAAATTTACCCATTCAGGTAGCCTTTGATTCATACGAGCAACGAAGATCTCTTTTCCGGCAGGGTCCTGTTCCTTCCAGAGTAGATTTAACTCTTCTTCTAGATAAATTGTATTGTTAGAGTTGAACGAAACGACGGAATTATCAAGACCTAATAAGGCGATAACTAGAAGACCAAAAAAGGAAACCAATCTTATCTTGTTCAAAACAAAAAATACCCCTCTTGGGTGTGTAATTATAAATAACAATTTACGATTAATCACTATATATTGTGTTCAAGAACTTAAGACAACACAATATAAAGTGGTTTTTGTATTTCTTTGCTTAATCTATAATACGCCCCTCAAAACTCAATGGTTTCAACGAAAGACGAGCTTTCCTCATTCGTTGCTTTAAAGAGGCAACAAGGTCTTTCTGAGTTTAGATTAAAAGCTCTTGTAGAACTTATCAAAAGAGATTTTTCTGACATCCAATCAATAAATTGTGAAGATTTTTTCTTTTGCTCTCTATCAGAGGATAGTAATGAATTAAGAATTCAAACAGAAGATAGACTTAGTAAAATTTTAAAGGCTCAAGTCGTAAAGAGAGAGCTAAAGGCAGATCAATTTATTTTGATTCCTAGAATAGGCACTATTTCACCTTGGTCTTCAAAAGCTACAGACATTCTTTCTAATGCAGGTCTTAAACCTCTTAAAAGAATTGAAAAAGGCTTATGTTTTACCTTGGAAACTCAATCCGATTTGAAAGAACAATCACTTAATGAGATAGGTAAAAAAATATATGATCGAATGACCCAAACTGTCATAACAACAGTTTCAGATGCTCAGAAATTATTCAAACAAGCTCAGCCCAAGTCAGTTCTTAGCATTGATATTTTTGAAAAAGGAAAAAAGTCTTTACAAGAAGCAAATAGCTCTTTGGGTTTAGCTTTAAGTGAAGAGGAGATAGATTATTTGTACAACAGTTACCTAGAAAAAAAATCAAATCCGACTGATGCTGAACTTATGATGTTTGCTCAGGCAAATTCTGAACATTGTCGGCACAAGATTTTTAATGCTCAGTGGGAAATAGATGGTCAAACTCTTTCAATGAGTCTTTTTGACATGATCCGTAATACTTATAAAAAAAGTCCCCATGGAGTCCTTTCAGCTTATGAAGATAACGCTGCAATACTAAAGGGCCATAAAGCTAAGAGATTTTTTCCAAATCCTGCATCCATCTATAAAACTGAAGAAGAGCCAATACATTTGGTAACAAAAGTAGAAACGCATAATCATCCAACTGCTATTTCACCTTTTCCAGGTGCTTCAACAGGTTCAGGTGGAGAAATTAGGGATGAAGGTGCGACTGGAAGAGGAGCAAAGCCAAAAGCAGGTCTATGTGGTTTTAGTGTTTCAAATTTAAGGATTCCTAATTTTGAAGAAAAATGGGAAGGGAAAGAGAATAAACCCGATCGAATTTGTTCACCTTTACAGATAATGCTAGAAGCCCCAATCGGAGCAGCTGCTTTCAACAATGAATTCGGCAGACCTAATATATTGGGTTACTTCCGTACCTTTGAAATGGAAATTAATGAGAATACTTATGGTTATCACAAACCTATTATGCTTGCGGGAGGTTTAGGCAACATAAGAGACTCTCATGTAAAGAAAAGTTCAGTACCGGTTGGCTCTAAACTAATTGTTTTGGGTGGACCGGCTATGCTAATCGGGTTAGGCGGGGGTTCTGCATCCTCTTTGTTATCTGGAGAAGCTGAATTGGACTTAGATTTTGCTTCTGTTCAGAGAGATAACGCTGAAATGGAAAGAAGGTGCCAAGAGGTTATTGATAATTGCTGGCAGAGAGGAGACTCAAATCCCATTTTATTTATTCACGATGTAGGTGCAGGGGGTCTATCTAATGCTATACCAGAACTAATAAAAGATAGTGGACATGGGGGCTTAATACAACTTAGAGACATCCCTAATGCCGAACCAGATATGTCGCCTATGGAAATTTGGTGCAATGAATCTCAAGAAAGATACGTAATGGCCATAGAGACTAAAGAATTAAAAGGATTCTTAGATATATGTGAAAGGGAAAGGTGCCCTGTCGCAGTTCTAGGAGAAATAACGGAAGGAAATGACCTCAAAGTACATGATTCACTATTTGATAATTATCCAATCGACATCTCTCTGGAGACTCTTTTTGGAAACACACCAAAATTGGTCAGGAAGTTTACAAGAGAAAAGGAAGAAATTACTGAGTCCAAGCCTCTTGATCAAGATATTAATTCTTTACTAAGAAGTGTTTTGCGACATCCAGCTGTAGGAAGCAAGAGTTTTTTGATAACAATTGGGGACAGATCAATAACAGGTTTAATATCAAGGGATCAAATGGTAGGCCCTTGGCAAGTTCCAGTGGCAGATAATTCTGTAACTCTTTCTAGTTTTTTCTCCTCCACTGGAGAAGCAATGGCAATTGGCGAAAAAACCCCTTGTGCAATTATTAATTCGAAAGCTGCTTCTAGGATGGCAGTAGGTGAAGCAGTTACAAACATTATATCTTCAGGAATAGAGCAACTTTCAGACATAAAAATTTCTGCAAATTGGATGGGTGCACCAGATAAGTTAAAAGGAGATCAAGATCTTTATGAAGCAGTTGAGGCAGTTGGCATGGATCTTTGTCCTAAGTGGGATATATGTATACCTGTGGGTAAGGATTCTTTATCCATGGCTACTAGTTGGCGTGATGAAGAAAAGAATGAACATTCAGTTACTTCTCCTCTATCCCTAATAGTTTCAGCTTTTGCTCCACTTAAAGATGTAAATTTAGCAATCACTCCACAGATTAACTTAACATCCAGCAAATCTTCAGAACTAATTTTTATTGATCTAGCAAAAGGAAAGAAAAGAATGGGAGGAAGTATTGCTTTCCAAGTATCTTCTCAATTCCTAGGATCAGTTCCAGATGTTGAGTGTGTAAATGAAATGCCTGAATTAGTAAAAGTTATGCATCAGCTTATAAAAGAAAAGAAGGTTATCGCCTACCACGACCGATCTGACGGCGGTTTAATTTGCAGTCTTCTAGAGATGGCTTTTTGTGGAAGAAGTGGACTTGATATAAAGCTAGATGAAGTTTGCGAAACTAATAAACAAATACTAGAATTTTTATTTAACGAAGAATTGGGAATGGTAATTCAAGTTCCAACTGAAAATACAGAAGAGGTTATCAATTTAGTTTCTGAAGTAGGTTTAAAAGATCATATTTACAGTATTGCTTCACCAAATGAATCAAAGGACATTAAAGTCTATCAACATGAGAGTTTAGCTTTCGAATGGAAGTTAAGTGATCTTCTTAAAGAATGGAACTTCGTGAGCCATAAAATGCAATCTCTTAGAGACAATCCTAAGACTGCTGATGACGAGTATTTGTTTGATACTGACGACAAAAGAAAAGGATTAAATCCCAAGGTTTCATTTGAAATCCCAAAAAAATTAATACCTTCATCTCGAAAACCTCAAATCGCAATACTTAGAGAACAAGGTGTTAATGGGCAAGTAGAAATGGCAGCTGCTTTTGATAGGGTGGGATTCTCTTGTATTGATGTTCATATGACAGATTTAATAAAAGGTAAGAGAAAGTTAGAGGAATTTAGTGGTTTAGTGGCTTGTGGAGGATTTTCTTACGGCGATGTACTAGGAGCGGGTGAAGGTTGGGCTACAAGTATTCTTTACAATGATAAATTAAGTCGAGATTTTATAAATTATTTCAGTCGAGAAGATGTATTTACTTTGGGGGTTTGTAACGGCTGTCAAATGTTGGCACTTCTATCAGAGCTTATACCTGACACTGGTTTATGGCCCAAGTTTGCAAGAAATGAATCTGAAAAATTCGAAGCACGATTAATCCAATTGCTGGTTAATAAATCACCTTCAATCTTTTTTAAAGATATGGAGAATTCAGTTATGCCCGTAGCAGTTGCACATGGAGAGGGCCAAGTCAGTTTAGCCAGAAGTGAAATAGATAAATTAATTCATCGAGGGTTAGTGCCTATAACTTATGCTGATGATGAAGGTCAAACAACAGAGGCCTACCCTAATAATCCGAATGGCTCTTTGTCAGGTATAGCAGGAGTAACAAATTCTTTAGGAACAATAACTTTAATGATGCCGCACCCAGAGAGATCATTTTTATCTGCACAACATTCTTGGAAACCAGAGGATTGGGATGAATACAGTCCGTGGATTAAGTTCTTTTTAAATGCCAGAGAGTTTATTGGTTAGGTTTTTTAGCTGGCCTTTCTATGGTCTCAATTCTTAAATCAAATTTGTTATTTTTCCTGTCATTCAGATAATGCTTCAGGACCAAAGGCACAAACGGGAAAGCAAGTTCCTCCCAAGGAATACTGTCTTCTTCAAATAATCTTACCTCAAGACTTTCAGAAGTTGGACCAAAGTCTTCTGCAACAACCTCTGCTAAAAAAAGCATATAGATTTGACTGATCTGAGGAATATTAAAAATTGCATAAAGATGATCCATCTTTACCTCAGTGCTTGTTTCTTCAAGAGTTTCTCGGAAGGCTCCTTGCTCTATAGTTTCTCCGTTTTCTAAAAATCCAGCAGGCAATGTCCATAAACCTTGTCTAGGATGAATAGCCCGTTTACACAAAAGAATTGTTTCTTCTTTTATGGGTAAGGTACCAGTCACAATTTTGGGGTTTTGATAATGAATATCGTCGCAACTTGTGCAGCAATATCTTGGTAGATTGTCACCTTCTGGAATCTTAAGCTCCACCTCACTGCCACAACTGCTGCAATATTTCATTTGTTAAGGATTATTTTGATTTGATTTTCGGAAGTATAAACTATTATGTAAGTTAAAAATTAACTATCCATGCTCAAAAAAATAGAGGACAACCTCAATAAAAAAGAATCAACTTGGCTAGATCAGTTGTCATTGAAACAATCTGATCCTAAATCAGATTTACCTAAAGCAGCTGTACTTATAGCCTTAACAGATGAAGAAAACCCTGAGGTCATCTACACTTTGAGGTCAAATAAGGTTTCTTCTCATCAAGGAGAGGTTTCTTTTCCAGGTGGAATGCAAGAAGAATCAGACACTTCTTTGATAATAACTGCTTTAAGAGAATCAGAAGAAGAGATAGGTCTACCACAGAATTGTGTAAAAATTTTAGGATCTCTAGATACCATGGTTAGTAGGTTTAATGTCAGTGTTACACCCTTTGTGGGTGTTATTCCTGGCGATGTTGAGCTTAATACAAGCTCAGAAGAAATCGAGGCATGCTTTAGAGTGCCACTTTCTTTTCTTTTAAAGGACAAAAGATATAGAAATGATGAAGTAAATAGAAACGGAGAAACTTTTTATATGCCTGCTTACAAGTATAGTTCCTACGTAATTTGGGGCTTAACCGCTATGATTACAGTTAATTTTTTGAATAGAGCTCTAGATGCGAAGATTGATATGTCTTTACCAAGTAAAATAGAAGGAGAGGAAGGATGAAGTTTGATCTAGGGGAATACTCTGTTGAGACAGACGGAGATAATTTTTATATTGCTGAGACGGCTATAGTATTAGGCAAGGTCAGGTTATGTAGAGATGCCAGTGTCTGGTTTGGAGCTGTCTTAAGAGGTGATACGGAACTGATTACTGTGGGAGAAGGCAGTAATGTTCAGGATGGAGCAGTCGTCCATACTGATTTGGGTTTTCCGGTAGAAATAGGAAAAGATGTAACAATAGGTCATCAAGCCATGCTTCATGGCTGTTGCATAGGAGATGGGAGTTTAATTGGCATAAATGCGGTGGTGTTAAATGGCGCAAAAGTAGGATCCGGTTGTTTAATTGCATCCAATGCTTTAGTCACTGAAGGCATGGAAGTACCCGATGGATCTGTTGTCATGGGTTCACCCGGAAAAATTAAAGGATCCCTTGACGAAGATAAAAAGAAGGGATTGTTGCTTTCTGCCCAGCATTACGTGCAGAATTACAAAAGATTTAAAGTAGAATTAACTAAAGTGGAGGACTAATTTATGAAGACAGAAACAGTTAATTACCAAGCCAAAAACATTGATTTAAAGGGCTATGTAGCTTTTCCAGATGCTGAGAATGCTCCTTTAGTATTAATAGTACATACTTGGGCTGGTAAAGATGAATTTGTTCATCAAAGGGCTGAAGATCTTGCTGCTTTAGGGTATGTTGGATTTGCTGTAGATATGTACGGAAATGGAAAAGTAGGAGCAGACACAGCAGAAAATGAATCGCTGATGACCCCGCTAGTAAGCGATAGAGACATGTTGAAGGATCGTATTGTTTCGGCTTTAAATTACGGAAAGAGCTTACCAGGAGTTGATTCGAGTCGAGCTGCTGCTATCGGGTACTGCTTTGGGGGATTAGTTGTGCTTGATCTGGCTAGGTCTGGAGAAGATTTGAGTGGAGTAGTGAGTTTTCACGGTCTTTTGATGCCTTCTGATATTTCAGAAAAAGGAATCAAAGCTAAAGTCTTAGTTTTGCATGGAGAAAGAGATCCAATGGTGCCTCTTGATATGGTAGATACATTTCAAAAAGAAATGACCGAAGCAGAAGCAGATTGGCAATTACATAGTTATGGGGGAACCTATCATGCCTTTACCAATCCGGATGCAAATGATCCAAACCTAGGTACCCAGTTCAACAAGTCTGCAAATGATAGGTCTTGGCAGTCTATGAAGAACTTCTTTGCGGAGATTTTTTAGAAGTTTAAGCTTTTTGAGATTAGTGTGAAAACCAAGCAAATAAGAAAAACTTACTTTGACTATTTCATATCAAAGGACCATGAATTAGTCGATAGCGGTTCTTTAATCCCACAAAATGACCCTTCATTATTGTTTACCAATGCAGGCATGGTTCCTTTTAAAGATGTCTTATTGGGAGTGGAAAAAAGACCTTATACAAGAGCTGTCAGCTCTCAAAGATGCTTACGAGTGGGAGGAAAACACAACGACCTAGAAAATGTAGGCTACACAGCTAGGCATCACACTTTTTTTGAGATGTTAGGTAACTTTAGTTTTGGAGATTATTTCAAAAGGGAAGCTATTGAGTTTGCTTGGGATCTATTAACCAACAAATACTCCCTTCCTGCTGACAAACTGTGGGTAACAGTTTTTAAAGATGATGATGAATCAGAAGCTATATGGAAGGAAGAAATAGGGATACCTGCAGACAGAATTTCCCGCCTAGACGAAGAAGAAAACTTTTGGACAATGGGGGACACAGGTCCTTGCGGTCCTTGTAGTGAAATATATTATGATCATGGTCCTGAAGTTAAAGGGTCCCCACCTGCCATGGGCGCAGATCCAGGCGATAGATTTATAGAAATATGGAATTTAGTTTTCGCGCAGTTTGATCATTCAAAAGATGGAACTTTAAGCCCACTTCCTAACCCGTGTGTGGATACAGGAATGGGTTTAGAAAGAATGGCGGCGGTATTACAAGGAAAGCATAATAATTTTGAAACAGACTTGTTTGCACCTTTAATCAAAGAAGCTGCAAGTATCTGTGGTACTAAAGACTTAAATGATCCTTCTTTAAAAGTTATTGCAGACCATTTAAGAGCTAGTGCTTTTCTATTAGCAGATGGAATCAGTCCTTCCAATGAGGGAAGAGGTTATGTGTTAAGAAGAATTATAAGGCGTGCATTAAGACATGCTGACAAGCTAGGATCAAGGCAACCAGTATTGTCTACAATGGTTCCAACTTTAGTGGAGCAAATGAGTAATGTTTACCCAATTTTGAAAAAAAATAATAAAATTATAAAGGCTAATATTCTTCAAGAAGAGGAACAATTTGCTTCAACTTTGGTCCAAGGCATGGGCCTTTTAAAAGAAGAAGTTAACAACTTGAAAGGAAAAACTATTCCAGGGGAGCTCATTTTTAGGTTGTATGATACTTACGGTTTTCCCCCTGATATGACAGCAGATTTTGCTAGAGAGAATAACCTGAAGGTTGATTTAAAAGGGTATGAAGAAGCCATGGCTAAACAAAAAGAAAGAGGAAGAGAGGCAAGTGCTTTTGGATCAGTTATTCCAGAATCTCTTAATTTAAAAGGCAGCACTAACTTCGTTGGGTATGAAAAGGATGAAGTTAAAGCAAAAATATTAGAATTGGTTTCTCTTTCAGATGGTAAAGCACAAGAAAAATTAAAGAAAAACCAAGAAGTTGTTGTAATTCTGGATAAGACATCTTTTTATGCAGAATCGGGAGGCCAAGTTGGAGATTCTGGTGTGCTGACTGGAAATAAATTTGAATTTGAAATCAAAGATACACAAAAGATTGGAGATCATGTTGGTCATGTTGGGTCCTTGTCTAAAGGAAGTGCTTCTAAAGGTGATTCAGTAGTTGCCAAGATAAATCAACAGGCTAGAAGTAAAACTGTATTAAATCACTCTGCAACTCATCTGCTTAACTCTGCTTTAAGGACTGTTTTGGGTGACCATGTAGAACAGAGAGGGTCTTTGGTAAATGAAGACAAGCTAAGGTTTGATTTTGTTCATAAGAAACAAGTTTCTAAAGAAGAGATAAAACAAATTGAAGCAATAGTTAATTCAGAAATAAGAGCTAATAGTGAAACCATCACTGAAACCATGCCCATCAAAGAGGCTGAAAAGAAAGGAGCCTTAGCTTTCTTTGGGGATAAATATGGTGAGCAAGTAAGGGTATTGTCTATGGGTGGCGATTTCTCTGTAGAACTTTGCGGCGGTACTCATGTACAAAGAACAGGGGACATAGGTTATTTTAAGGTAATGGCAGAAACTAGCATTTCTGCAGGTGTACGTCGAATAGAAGCTCTAACAGGGGAAGCCGCTCTAAATCTTTCACAAGACAGTCATGATAATTTAGACTCACTAGCTCTACAGCTGAACACTTCTTCAGAACAGGTTTCAGAAAAAGTATCCCAACTCATTGATGCTAATAAATCACTCAAACAAGAAGTCGACAAACTTAAATCAAGTAATTTGTCAGCTACAGCTTCAGACTTATCACTTGAGTCTGAAGAAATTGAAGGCATAAAAGTCTTTGCCCACAAGATGGAGGGCCTAGATTCATCTGCGTTACGAGAAACTGCTGACCAGCTCAGAAATAAAGAAAAAAATTCTTTGATAGTGCTGATTTCTATTTTCGAAGATAAGATTCCTATCGTTATCGCTAGGCATAAAGATTTAGAAAAAGTAGATGCAAGAAAAGTGATGAACCACATGGTAAACCTTCTAGGTGGCAGTGGTGGTGGACGTTCAGATTTTTCTCAAGGTGGTATAGAGAATGTTGAAGACATAGACATTGCTTTAGCCTCTCTTTCAGAATTTCTAGTTTCTTTAAATTCTTAGTGCTATAGAATACCCACCCTTTTTGGGTTAACAGCTATGGAAAAACTGCTTGTACAGAAATTTGGTGGCACTTCGGTTGCGGATGCAGGGCGTATTGAAGTTGTTGCAGACATTATTGCAAAGACTATTTCAGAAGGTCATAAAGTCGTTGTTGTGCTCTCAGCCATGGGAGAGGAAACCGATAGACTAATTGATCTTGCTAAATCAATTCAAACAGAACCGAACCTCAGGGAATACGATGCCCTAGTTTCAACCGGAGAACAGATATCGGTTGCTTTGATGGCCATGGTTCTGGGTAAGAGAAATTTGAAAGCAAAGTCCTATACCGCTTACCAACTAGGCATTAAGACTAATAAAATGCATGGCAGAGCCAGAATAGTAGATGTAAAAGTAGAAAAATTAATTAAACAGTTAGATAAAGGCGTCATACCTGTCATCACAGGATTTCAGGGTATGAATGAAGAAGGGGATATAACAACTCTAGGAAGAGGAGGCTCTGATACCACTGGAGTGGCGATTGCAGTGGCTCTTCAGGCAGATGAGTGTCAGATATACACTGATGTGGATGGTGTATTTACTACTGATCCAAGAATTTGTCCTAAAGCTAGGCTTTTAGATCAAATTTCTTTTGATGAAATGTTAGAACTATCAAGTACTGGAGCTGAAGTTCTCCAGTTACGTGCGGTAGAATATGCCAGTAAACATGATATGCCCATAAGGGTTCTTTCAAGCTTTTCAGAAGGTGAAGGTACTTTAGTCGAGGAGAAAGAGGACATGGAGAGACCGGTAATTTCAGGTATTAGTAGCATAGATACAGAGGCTAAATTAACAGTAAGGGGGGTTCCCGATCTTCCCGGTGTTGCTGCAAAGATCTTAGGCCCTGTAAGTGATGCTGGTATAGATGTTGATGTGATTGTTCAAAATATTAGTGCTGATAATACAACTGACTTTACCTTTACGGTTGACCAAACCGATGCTTCTTCAGCTGAGGAGATTTTAAAAGAGACCTCTGAATCCTTGGGCGGCGGTTCTATTGAAGTAGACGATAATATAGCCAAAGTTAGTGTAGTGGGAAGGGGTATGAGAGGCCAGTCTGGTATTGCAAGTAAGATGTTCCAGGCTCTCGCAGATCATGAAATTAATATTCTCATGATCACAACTTCTGAGATAAAAATATCAGTTGTAATCCAAAAAGACTTAATGGAAAAGGCGGTCAATGCCCTTCATGATACTTTTCAGTTGGATAAAAATTTAGACACCTAAATGGAAATATTGGAACTTGATCAGGGGGTGATGCGAGGCTTCATCTTTGGTTTAGTGCATGTCAGTATCTTAATCATAGGATATTACAGCGGTTGGAGTATAAATAGACTTCTTAAACTGGCTTCGAATGGTCATATTGCAGGTATCATCGGGGCAGTGATAGCACATATCTTTGCCGACTTAATAGCAGCAGCTTTAGATCCAACAATGCGTTCAGCAGCACTCGGCATAGTTTTTGGAGGAATAATTCCTTTACTAGGTATCCCCTTATTAGAGAGGTATGTGACCAAGAGTGAACAACACATCATGGTAGGTGATCACGAAGACATAGAAAAAGATCTCCATAGTTCGCACGACAATTAAAAACTTGCCAATTAAACAATAATGATTACCATTCTCGTTTGTGAATGAATTTATCATTACATTTAGAGAAACCCTAGAAGCTGCTCTGATTGTAGGAATAATTTATACAGTTATTTCTAAACAAGGACTTAAGAAAGAGGTTCTGCAACTTTGGTATGCAGTAGGGGCCTCCTTAGTCGCAAGCCTTTTGGTGGCTTTATTTCTAAACAGTATAAAAGAGTCGATCGGTAATGCTTCCATAGAAAAACTGGTTGAAGCTACTTTGATGTATATAACTGCAGGACTACTTTGGTATGTAATTTTTTGGTTAGCAAAGAAAGTGAGTGACAGAGAGGTTCTTGAAGGTCAAACCTCTAGTGCATTAAAAACAGCAGGATGGGGTGTATTCTTTCTAGTCTTCTTCGCTATTCTTAGAGAAGGATTTGAAACGGCTATATTTTTAATGGGTAGTTTTTCCATTCTTGGAAGTTTTTCTTACATTGGTTTCTTCTCTGGAATGATTCTGGCTATCTTCTTAGGCTACTTAGTCGTAATGCAGGGTAGAAAGGTAGATTTAACTTCTTTCTTTAGGGTCACAACACTTCTTCTTGTCTTTTTTGCGTCCGGGATGGTGACCTACGGAACACACGAAGCAGAGGAGTTTTTGGTAAAAGGGGATCACCTAGATTGGGTAGGCCTTAAAGATAAACAACTTGAAGATGGCACGACTCTAAAAGCTAAAGATCAAATTGTAAGAGTTTGGAATGTACATATCCCCAAACAGACCTTAGATGAAAATGACAAAGAGGTTTTTTATAGTTATAACCTTCATGGTAAGAACCAATATTCTCATTGGCTTCATGACAAGGGTAGAGTGGGTGTTTTTCTAAAAGGTTTTTTTGGCTACAACAGTAACCCTAATTGGGTGGAATTAATTTTGTGGTTCTTGTCTTTATTCTTCGGTTTGAGTCTTTGGCGTAAATTTTATTTTTCATCGTAAGCATTTTTCACTTGTAAATAGTAATCATTCTCATTTAGAATGAGAATGATTATTATTAACATTTGGATACAAAGCATGAACAGACTCATCTTATTTTTATTTGTTACTTTTATTTCTTTTTATGCTGCTTCGGATGATGCAGCCTCTGAAAATGTAGAAATTGAAGTTATTGAGATTATTGGATCACAAGAAGAAGCCCTAGAAATTGCTGGTTCAGCTTCTGTGATTACAACTGAAGACCTTAAGCTTTATGAATACACAGATATCCATAAAATTTTGTCAACAGTCCCTGGTATAAATTTTCGTCCCGAAGAGGGTTATGGTCTAAGGCCAAATATTAGTATAAGAGGAACCTACGCAGATAGATCAGGTAAAGTAACCTTGATGGAGGATGGGGTATTAATTGCTCCTGCTCCTTATGCCTCTTCTTCTGCTTACTATTTTCCTACAACACCAAGAATAGCCGGTATTGAAGTTCTGAAAGGACCTGCAGCTATAACTCAAGGACCCTATACAGTAGGTGGTGCTATAAATTTACTGAGTACACCTATACCTGATGAAACTGGAGGTCTATTTAACCAAGAGCTTGGTGTAGACCAAACCAGCAGAACCCATTTTCATTATGGAGTTGTTCAAGACAATGTAGCTTTTCTAATAGAGTCCCATTTATGGAAGACCGATGGGTTTGATTCAATTATGAATTCAAACGAAAACACCGGTTTTGATAAAGATGATGTTGTCGTCAAATTAAGACTAAACTCAGATCCTGAATCAGAAGGAATCTATCATGAATTAAACCTCAAATACCAAGATTCTGATGAATCATCTGATCAATCTTACGTAGGATTGGCTGAAGCTGATTTTAGAAGGGATCCACATGAAAGATATGGATTAACTGCTTATGACAATATGGATAATGCCCACGATACCTTTTCTTTAAATTATATAGCTGATTTGGGAGACTTAGAATTTAGTGCCACGATCTATGAGAATGAATTCGCAAGAAATTGGTTTAAGGTAGATAAGATAGATAACGGTAAGGTATATGGATTGGGAAATGGCATAAACAACATAATAGCAGCAGCAAATACAGGAAATCTTGATGCAAGGTCTATATTACAGGGGACCAACTCTCAGGCTATAGAAATAAAGCTTAAGAATAATAATAGAGCTTATATTTCAGAAGGTACTGATATAAAAATTCAATACAGTACAGACAAACAGACTTTTACAGCAGGATATAGATCAACTGAAGATTCAGAGGATCGTTTTCAAATATATGAATATGCTACTTGGTCAGGAGGAAATCTGAGTACTCTCAGTGAAGGTTCCGCTCCAGGTTATAGCTCTAATAACAGGGTCACTGAAGCAGAGGCCACTGCCTTTTATGTAAATGAAGAAGTAAATATAGGATCCTTATCCTTAAGCCTTGGATTTAGAACTGAAAACTGGGAGATTACACAAGAAAGGTATGTAGACTCAGCTAGAAGTGCAATAAATACTGAAAAAGGATACCCAAAGAAGTTAGCCGATTCAGATAATAGCTTATTTGGATTTGGTGCAACATATGAAGTAAATGACAGTACTTCAGTATTTTTAGGATTTCATGAAGGATTTACTCCCACCAGCGGAGGGGCAGATCCAGAAGAAGCGGATAATATGGAATTAGGTATGAGGTACATACAAGGCTCTACTTTCGTTGAGCTAGTTTATTTTGATACTGATTATCAAAACATGTTTGGAAGTTGTACCGCATCTGGAGGTGCTGTAGGAGAGTGTGAGATTGGTGATTCCTTCAATGCCGGAGCGGCTTCAATAAGTGGATTGGAATTAACAGCTCAAACAGAAATCATTTCAGAAGCCGGAGTAACTTATCCAATCAGTGCTATCTACACTTCTACTGATGCAAGCTTTGATAATACTTTCTCTAGTTCCTTCTGGGGAGATGTAAATGCAGGAATGGACATTCCTGACTTACCTGATTCTCAACTAGCTATAAGAGGTGGATTTAGAACTAATTCAGGATTTAGTGGTGATGCCACGCTGTATGCTTATGGAAATACTTGTTCAGTAGCAAATTGTTCTTCAGGAACCGAAATAGACTCGTACAGAATTGTAGATATGTCATTATCAAAACAAATCAATAAAAGCCTTGATGTCTACATGATAGTTGAAAATATTTTTAATGAAGAAGATATCATTGCAAGGGCTCCTAAAAATGGAGCAAGAGCACAAAAACCAAGGACAACCGTTTTTGGTTTAAGATTAAAAATATAGTTATTTTTTTTAATAAAAAAATTATAATGCCGCTTCAAAACCCAACCAGTGTTAACTTTTTTAAACAATAAACAGGATTACAAATGATTAATATGCAGAGGGTTTTTTCTTGTTTCTTACTTCTCTTTTTTACAATAGTTTCAGCTGACGAAGAGCACTTGGAAACTGTTGACGAAGAACTAATAGTAATCTCTTCTCGAATACCTACGGTTGCGAGTGAAGTTATAGGATCAGTTGATTCAATAAGTTCACAAGATCTTGATCTCAAGATGATTGATGGTCTGGCTGAATTAGTAAGATTCATTCCAGGAGTTTCAGCCCATAAAGAAAATCAATATGGACGTTCTTTCACACAGGATTTACATATAAGAGGTATCCATGGAGGTGCCATCTATCTAATTGATGGTCAAAGAATATCTGATTCATACACAGGCTATGGAAGAGATATTGTTGATACCGATTTATTGAAGAAAGTAGAGATTATGAAAGGTCCTAGTTCAGTAGAATATGGATCCGATGGTTTAGCTGGAGCTATTTCATATGTCACAAAAGATCCCTCTGATTTGGTTGAGGAAGACGGTAGATACTTCTCGATTAATGCATCTACACAACAATCAAATAAGCAAGAAAAGATTAACTTTCTGACAGCTGCTGCTGGAAAAAATATTGAAGGTCTTCTTCAGCTTGTTCGCAGAGGCCTTAACGAAACAGAAATACATGATGGCTTTAGCCTAGAAGCCAACCCTTTTGAGGGTAACCAGAAGAGCCTTTTAGCTAAGACTATTTTTCACTCTTCAGAAACAACCGTTCTCAGTTTAGTAGCTGATATACAGGAATGGGATGGGGATTGGATGGTTAATACGGAAAAAGGGTTTGTTTATTTCCCAGCTCCAAGAGCAGTTTCATCGTCTTTAGGAGAAGATGAAGGCTCAAGAGACCGAGTTAGTTTTAAAATAGATCTATACCCAAAAAATTCTAAATTAATGGATACAGGTAGTTTTACTGTCTACAAGCAAGACACTGAGCAGAGACAGCTGACTGTACAACAACAAGTTTCTTTTCTTAATGGAATGCAGGCAGCTCCTACCCCAACAATGAGAACTAGTGATTTTGAGTTTAATCAATCCCTTAAAGGAATGACTTTACAGGCCTATAAAACATTAACAAAACACCA
>JAKUUL010000030.1 GCA_022447025.1 SAR86 cluster bacterium
GGTTAAGCCTGTATACAAAGATAAAAAGAAGATAAATAAAGTAGTGATAATTAAAGAGCTTAATATACCTTGGTTTCCATGATAGTGAATACTCACATACACCCAAGATATACCAAAGCCCCATTGGCCGATTCCATAAAAAAAGCCCAGTAAAAAAGTATTTTTCTCTACACTTTCACTGACCAAGTAAAGAGCTAAAGAAATAGATAGGAGTGGTAGAGGCCAATAGTCAAATGGAGCGAATCCTAAAGGAAATAATAGCCCACAAAAAAGTGCTAATAAATACTTTCTCATTGATCAATAATCTTAAGTCTGAGAGAGTTTATCTCAAACTGTTTTTTTGGACTTAACTACTCTTATTTTCTTGAGCCTTCTTTTTTCAGTAGACGCAATAATAAACCTTAGATTACCTATTGAGATTGCATCATTGGTTCTAGGAAATCTTGCAAAATGATGCATAACTATACCCCCTAAGGTATCAAAATCTTTATGACTCAACTCACAGTTAAATTCTTTATTAAAATCTTCTATTGGAATAAGGGCTGATACTAAAAACTCTTCATCAGATAGCCTTTTTACCATCTGATCTTGTAAATCGTCATGTTCATCTTCTATTTCCCCAACTATTTCTTCTAGTACATCTTCTATTGTTACTACACCTGTAATTCCACCATATTCATCTATAACAATCGCCATATGGTTCCTGCTTGCTCTAAATTCATCTAAAAGGGTATTCAACTTTTTGCTTTCTGGAACAAGAACAGCAGGCCTAAGCAGGCTATTTAGGTCTAATTTGGCTGTATTTTTAGGGGAAAGAAGGGGCAGAAGGTCTTTTGCAAGAAGAATTCCTTCAATTTCTTCAGTTTCCTTGTTAAATACCGGAAACCTTGAATGTCTTGATTTAATTATCCTAGGAAGGAAATCTTCAGGTTCCTCAGTTGAATCAACAAAGATTATTTGAGGTTTAGGTATCATGATTTCTCTTACTTTTGCAGTAGAAACCTTCAAAGCTCCTTCCATCATACTTAAAGTACCTTTTTCAAGGACTCCTCTATCGCTAGAATCCCTTATGGATCCAGCTATATCTTGCTTGTTTTGGGGCTTATAAGAGAAGTTCTGATATATCTCTTTTATCTTATCTCTAATCTTCTTTGTGATTCCTAGCCTTTGCGGCTCTGCCAAACTACTTGGGGGTTCGTCGTTCATTAACGCCTTATACTTATAAACACACGACAATCATAGTTCTATTAGGTATGGATCTTCAATACCTAATTTACTTAGTATGTTTTTTTCTATTTGTTCCATTTTTGAAGCTTCTCTATCTGAACCATGCTTATACCCAAGTAGATGTAATACTCCGTGAACAAATAAATGAAGCAAATGATCTAAAAAATCTTTATTTTGTTCTTTAGCCTCTTTTTTTAAAACATCAACGCAGATAGCAATATCACCAACAGAATTATTATTTTCATCTGTCTCGTTAGGATCTGGTATAAAAGACAATACGTTAGTTTCCTTATTCGAACCTGAAAAAGAATAATTTAGTTTCTTCATATTCCTAATGTTAGTAAGCCTAAGGGATACAGTTAAACAAGAGTTATTGGTTTTAGAAGTCTTTAATTCTTTATTAATTAGATCTAGACCTTTAATCAAAATCTGTTTTTTTATATTTAGATCTACATCCTTATCCTTACTAATAAGGATATCGGCTAAAAAGAAATTCATCGACTTTTAAATTTTTCGTAAGCTTCTACAATCTTTTGCACAAGCGAATGTCTGGCCACATCTTTAGAAGAAAATCTAACTAACCCTACATCTTCTAATTCTCTTAAAATATCTAGGGCATGTATGAGGCCAGATGTTATATCTTTTGGTAGGTCTATTTGAGTTAGATCGCCAGTAACTATTACTTTGGAACCATATCCAAATCTTGTTAGAAACATTTTCATTTGTTCGGGTGTTGTATTTTGTCCTTCATCAAGAATTATGAAAGATTTGTTTAAAGTTCTTCCTCTCATGAAAGCGAGAGGAGCAATTTCTATTACATTATTTTCTATTAGCTTATAGGTTTCTTTAAACCCCAAGGTCTGAAAAAGAGCATCATAGAGAGGTCTCAAGTAAGGATCTACCTTTTGGCTTAAGTCACCAGGAAGGAATCCTAACTTCTCTCCTGCCTCAACAGCAGGGCGGGTAACAACTACCTTTTCAACTTTTCCAGTTATTAGTTCATTAACTGCTGCAGCTACTGCAAGGTAAGTCTTACCTGTTCCAGCAGGTCCTATCCCAAAGACAAGCTCTTTATTAGATATAACTTCTAAGTACTTTTGTTGATTTTTTCCTTTAGGAGAAACCAATGTTTTAGGTGTCTTTAAGGTAATTTTTTCATTACCTTGATTACTGCTTGCATCAGTAGAAGAGTTCTGGTTCATGACTTCCCTTAAATATAAATGTATTTCTTCAGGTGGGACAAGAGTTTTTTTCTCCAATTTTTGATACAAACCCTTCAGAACTGTTTCTGCAGCTGAAGTATTCGGACTATTGCCTCTAACTTTAAACTTAGAACCTCTATTGCTTATCTTAATTTCAAGAGCTTCCTCAATCTGTTTGAGAGTTGAGTTGGTAGGACCACAAAGTCTGTTAATTCTATCTTGGTCATCTGGATCTAGATTAAACCTTAAGCTCTTTTCCATTTAAGCCATAACCCCTCGCAATGAATTTGGCATAATATCTACTATTTCTAAATTGATAAATTGCCCAACAAGATCTTTACCTTTGGAATTAAAGTTAACAACTCTATTATTTTCAGTTCTAGCCTGAAGCTCGCCTGGGTCTTTCTTAGAAATTCCAGTTATTAAACATTTCTCAATATTTCCAACCATTCTTCTACTTATTCTAAAAGAGCTCTTTTTTAAAGCAGTCTGTAGTAGGTCTAGTCTCTTTTTCTTCTCAGCCAAGCTGACATCATCTTTTAAGTCTTTAGCTGTGGTATTAGGTCTGGGGCTGTAGATGAAACTATAAGATTCATCAAAGCCCACCTTTTCGACAAGATTAAGAGTTTCTTGAAAATCTTTATCACTTTCTCCGGGAAACCCAACGATAAAATCAGATGAAATGCTTATATCGGATCTCGCCATCCTAAGTTCTTCTATAATCTGAAGATACTGATCTATTGTATGACGTCTCCTCATTGTTTTAAGGATGCTATCAGAACCACTTTGAACCGGTAGATGTACATGACTAACTAGTTCTGGAACTTCTTCATATACAGCTATTAGATCCTCTCCAAATTCAAAAGGGTGTGAAGTTGTATACCTTATACGATCAATTCCTTGTATCCGTGCAGACTCCCTAATTAGATTTGCTAAACCCAGGCCTTTGGTTTTATCTTTACTGTCTCTATAGGCATTAACATTCTGACCTAGAAAAATTATTTCCTTAACTCCATCTTTTGCCAATCCTTGAACTTCCTCAAGTATCTCAATTAAAGAACGACTTACTTCATGCCCTCTCGTATGTGGAACAACACAAAAGGAACAGTACTTATTGCACCCCTCCATAATTGATACAAAAGATGAAGTTCCATCATTAGATGGCTTTGGTAAGGCATTAAATTTTTCAGTTTTTGGAAAAGATATATCCACCTCTCTTTTATTGAGTTTAGATACCTCTTCATACATTTTGGGTACTCTATGAATTGTTTGTGGACCAAAAACTAAATCAACAAAAGGGGCTCTTTTAATAATATTTTCACCTTCTTGACTGGCGACACAACCTCCCACTCCTATCTTTAGTTTAGGATTTTTCTTCTTTAAATCCTTCCATCTTCCTAGTTCATGGAAAACTTTTTCTTGAGCCTTTTCTCTGATTGAACAAGTATTTAGTAATATTAAATCTGCCTTCTCGGGCTGGTCTACAATGGTTAGATCATGGCTTTCACCAAGAATATCTTTCATACGATTAGAATCGTATTCATTCATTTGACACCCGTGGGTCTTGATGTATAAATTTTTACCCATACAATCTTATATATAAAGAGGGCGCGAATTGTAATGTCTAAAAAGGGAATCTACAAAATAGTATTTATACAAACGGGTGAAATCTATGAGGTTTACGCAAAATCTATCTTTCAAAGTGATATGTATGGCTTTATTGAAGTTGAAGATTATATATTTGATCAAAATTCCCAAATCGTAGTTGATCCAAGTGAAGAAAAACTTAAAACAGAGTTTAAAGGAGTTAATAGAAGTTATATACCTATAAATGCAATTTTGAGAATCGATGAGGTAGATAAAAGAGGAAACGCAAAAATAACCAAAAGTAAATCTAGCAATGTTATGCCCCTTCCTACTCCAATAGTTGATGGTGGATCTAAAAAAGATCCTTGATCTACAAATCAGTTAAAGAGATTTTCTTTATAGAATTTCAATTCTTTTATAGATTCATATACATCAGCCAATGCTCTGTGGTTACCATTCTTATCAATACTTTCGACTAATTCAGGCTTCCACCTCTTAACCAGTTCTTTTACAGAACTTACATCAATATTTCTGTAATGAAAAAAGTTTGCTAATTCAGGCATATATCTAACTAAAAACCGTCTGTCATGAGATATCGAATTCCCACATAAGGGTGATTTTCCTTTTTTTGTATGCTTCCTTAAAAACTCTAAAGTTTGATTTTCCGCTTCATCTACAGAGATCTTTGTGGCTTTCATACTCTCTATAAGGCCAGAATTAGTGTGCTGATTTATATTCCACTCGTCCATACCATCTATGTATTCTTGAGGTTGTTTTATAACAAGATTGGGGCCTTCTTTTATTTCTTCTAGGTCTGCATTGGTAACTACAGTTGCTATTTCAATAATCCTTTCAGAGTCTGGGTCTAGGCCTGTCATCTCTAAATCAAGCCAGACGAGTGGAGGTAGGATTTTGTTTTCTGTCATAAATTATTCTCAATTAATGATGAAAAGTATAATAACTCATGATGGGACCTAAAAAGAATTTACTAAGCCACAAAAAAAATCTTTTTTTAAGCTTTTTGACTATTTCACTTATTTCTTGTTCTGCTCTAGGGCAATGGTGGTATGACCGACTCGATATCTACCTAGCAAATTATTTTTTTAAATATGCAGACTTCTCCAATGAACAAAAGTCCTATGTAAGGTCAGTTACTAAAGACTACCTTGAATGGAATTCAAGTTCTGAAATCCCCAAATACAGAAACTTAATAATAAAAATTAGAGATTTAGATACAACAACGACAACTGAAGACATTGAAAGAATATTTGAAGAGGGCGAGTCTTTATTTGAAGCGAGTAATAATTTCTTTACACCTCATATAGTTAGCTTTTGTAAAACAGTTACTGAAAAGCAAGTAGAAGAAGTAAACCTCTTTTTTGAAAAAAGAATTGAAGGGTGGAGAGAATCTTTAAAGGAGTCGAAAGATAAAAGCCAGGAAGAAAGTATTACAGAGTCAGTACAAAGATTGGCTAAATTTTTAGGCGTCAAGTTAAATGATAAACAACTTAAAACTATAGGGGACTTGGCCAAAGAAATAAAAGAGGAAGATACCTCTTCAATAGACCGACAAAATATTTGGAACAAAGAACTTATAACTATTCTCAAGGGAAGAGATTCTCAAAATTTTAATACCTTACTCACTGACCATTTAAATAGCTTGTTAGATTTTGAACAAAGAGGAAATAGAGAGGTTGTATATCATAAGATTATAGCCACTACGATAGCTTCCTTGAATGAGGCTCAAAGAAAAAAATATGAAAGAAGGCTCAATGTATTTGTTACTTCATTGGATAAGATAATCAAGAATCATAATTAAGAATGTCAAAAACAAAAACGCACTTTGGATTTCAACAAATAGACTCTGATGATAAAAGAGAAAAAGTCAGAGAGGTCTTCGATAATGTAGTTGAGGGCTATGATCTTATGAATGATTTAATGTCACTTGGAGTTCATAGAATTTGGAAAAGAGTGGCAGCTGAAATGTCAGAAATTAGACCTGATTCTTACTTTTTAGACCTGGCAGGAGGAACGGGCGATATGATTAGTTTAATGGCCCCTCGTCTAAACCACGAAGGGTCGGCTATTCTTTCTGATATCAATGAAAAAATGCTTGTAACAGGCAGAGACAAGCTTATTGATTCAGGTATTAATAATTTTTTAGCAGTCCAACTTGATGCACAACTAATACCGTTTAAACAAGATAGCTTTGATGTGATTTCTATTGCCTTTGGATTAAGGAATGTCACAGATAAAAAGAAAGCATTAAATTCAATATTGTATTGTTTAAAACCAGGTGGGAAGTTAATAGTCCTAGAGTTCTCTAAACCTACCAATGAGATAATAAGAGAAATTTATGATTTTTACTCTTTCGAAATCATTCCTAAGCTTGGAGAACTTGTTTTAAGTTCAGAGGAAAGCTATCGATATCTAGCTGAGTCTATAAGAATGCATCCAACTCAGGACGAATTGAAAGAATTGTTTGAAAATTGCGGTTTTGAAAATTGTAATTATGAAAACTTAACCAACGGGGTTGTAGCCATACATACCGGAACAAAACCTAGAGAGCCATGAGAGATTTATTAAGACTGGTTCGAATAATACATATTCTTGCTAAGGCCAGACTTGATACCCTCATTGAAGGTAGTCAAAGAAATAATCTATTGTCTTTCTTATTAGTAATTTCTCCTTGGAGGATCTATTCAACAGAAGAACATAGAGGGGAAAGAATTAGGAAAGCTCTAGAGGAAGCAGGCACTATCTTCATTAAATTTGGTCAGCTTCTCTCTACAAGACCTGACTTAATTCCAGCCGATATTGCCCAGAGCTTACATACACTTCAGGATAGTATTACTGCTTTTCCTACTGATTACGCAAAAGAAATAATTGAAGCCGAACTAGATTCTTCTATTGAAGAGCTATTTACCGATTTTGACCCCAGCCCTATAGCTGCCGCTTCCATAGCCCAAGTTTATTCTGCAAAACTTAAAGATTCCAAAGAAAAGGTAGCCATAAAAGTTGTAAGACCGGGTATTGATAAAGCCATAGATAGAGATATCTCCTTAATGAAAAAAATAGCTCAAAAAGCAGAGAAGTACTCGCTAGATGCAAGAAGATTGAGATTGTTTGAATTGGTACAAGAATATGAAGCTGTTATTAAGACAGAATTAGATATGCGAGTTGAAGCGTCTAATATGAGACAGACCAAAAGGAATTTCAAAGATAATTCCTTGTTATATGTTCCTGAGGTTTACTTGGAATATTCAACTGGAAAAGTACTGGTAATGGAAAAGATTTCAGGTATCCCAGTGGATAATATTAAAGACTTAAAGGAAAAGGATGTTGATTTACAGCTAGTGTCCGAAAGGGGAGTGGAAATTTTCTTAAAACAAGTTTTTGTGGATAATTTCTTTCACGCTGATATGCACCCAGGAAATATTTTTATTAATGCTCAAGAGCCTACAAGCCCTTCTTATATTGCCGTCGACTACGCGATAGTTGGGTCGCTAGATGAAGAAGAGCAATTTCAAATTGGAAGAATGCTTTTATCTGTTATCAGCAGAGACTTCTTAGCAATTTCTAATATTTTAATAGATTCGGGCTGGGTTGATCCTAAAACTAGAGCAACTGACCTTGAACGAACCATAAGGTCAGCCTGTGAACCAATGTTTGAACAACCTTTAGAGAAAATCAAATTTGGGGAATTGCTTTTGTACATATTCGATTCGGCAAGAAGGTTTAATTTACACATGCAGCCGTCTTTGATGTTATTGCAAAAAACTCTTATCAACATAGAGGGATTGGGTAAACAGCTTTATCCTCAACTAGATTTTTGGTCCATTGCTAAGCCTTTTCTTCAAGAATGGACAAAGGATAGGTATAACCCAAAAAAAATAGAAGCCTGGGCTAGAAAAAATGCTGGCTTGTGGTTAGAAAAGGCTAGAAAGCTTCCCGAAGTTGCAGAAAATGTATTAGATCAAATTAATAAAATCGAAGACTACCAAAAAGATAATGAAATTAGACATGAAGAACTAATAACTACACTCAAGAGAGAGAAGAGAGGAACTAGAGTTCTTATTTTCATTTCCCTAGTAGTCCTCATATTTCTCTTTCTGTCTTGGACTATAAACTAGCCCTTAAGTATGATAGATATTAATAAATTACTTGGAGAATGAAATGGGTTTAGGCGGAATTAGTATTTGGCAGTTGCTAGTTGTTTTAGTAATCATTTTATTACTTGTTGGCCCTAAAAGACTTAAAAGCTTAGGTTCTGAAATGGGGAATTTTCTTAAAAATTTCAGAAAAGCTGTCGACGACAAAGAAGAAAATCAGAACGAAGCAGATAAATAAAATCTACCTGAATGTTTGAAATTGGTTTTCCAGAACTACTTGTAATTGTATTCGTAGGGCTACTGGTCGTAGGTCCTGAAAAACTCCCTCAAATCTTAAAAACCCTAACAAGATCATTTAGGGCTATTAAGTCTTACCTTATGGAGACCAGATCAGAAATAGAAAAAAGTGTAGGAATGGATGAGATTAGACAAGATCTCCACAATGAGGAAATCATGGAAGATTTAAAAGAAAATAAAAAGGAGAGTAATTCTACGGAATAATGAAAAAGAAAGATCTGCCATTGTTAGACCACTTAAAAGAGTTGAGGGTGAGATTACTTAGATCTTTCATAGGTGTCATAGTCGTTTTTTTACCCTTAATTTTCTTCTCAAATAACATATATGAACTTGCTTCAAGCCCACTTCAGGAACTTATGCCTGAAAATAGCTCAATGATTGCTACCCAGGTTGCCTCGCCGTTTCTATCACCTTTAAAACTAACTTTCTATCTGTCTCTGATGATCTCCTTGCCTTATTTCTTTTCTGAAATGTGGAGATTTATTGCACCCGGTCTTTACAAAACTGAAAAGAGATTTGCTTTGGGATTAACGCTATCGAGTATTTTACTTTTTTACTTAGGAATTTTATTCGCCTATTTTTTAGTGTTTCCTCTAGTTTTTGGTTTCTTTACCTCGGTCTCACCTGAAGGTGTAAAAGTCATGACCGATATCTCCAGTTATCTAGATTTTATTCTCACTATTTTCTTAGCTTTTGCGATTGCCTTCGAAATTCCTGTTTTAATTTTCTTACTAAATTGGACAGGGATTAGTTCTCCTGAAAGCTTAGCCAGGAAGAGACCTTACGTAATTGTTAGTTGTTTTATTCTGGGTATGCTTCTAACGCCACCTGATGTTATATCTCAAACTCTTTTAGCTATCCCGGCATGGTTTTTATTTGAAGTGGGTCTGTTCTTGAGTCGCATCTTCATCAAGAACGGTTCAGAAACTGAAGAACAAGAAACTGACTAGGTTACTTAGAATCAGAACTTTTAAATAAAAAGGTTACTGGGCCATCATTTATTAACTTTATTTCCATATCAGCACCAAAAATCCCTACTTCTAATTTATTGTGTGTCTCTCTTAATTTATTGGATAGGTCATCAAAAAGTAGTTTCCCTAAATCTGGACTAGCAGCTTCCGAAAAACTTGGTCTAGTACCTTTCCTAGTTTCTAAAGCTAGAGTAACCTCGGGAACCAGCAAAAGATCTCCCTTTATGTCTATAACACTATTCTCCATCCTGCCCTTATCATCTGGGAAAATTCGATAATTAAGCAACTTGTCTGCGATTATTTCGCAATCGGACGAAGTATCCCCTTTCTCAAATCCTACTAGTGCAAGAATGCCTCTGTCGATGGATACAATCTTCTTTCCCTCTATATAGAGAGAAGAACTTAATACTCTTTGGGCTATTAGATTCAATTACTTAAATCGCAAAGAAAATTTATTTTTCTAAACTTAGGTCCCATTCGCCTTGGGCTGCTTTCTTATTCATAAGCGCCCTGTGCGATAAAGCCGCTTGAGCTGCTTCAGCATTTTCTTTTTTACCAAGCCAAGTCTTTAGTGCCGGTTGTTGTAGCGCCCGACCATAGGAGAAGCTTAGCTTCCAATCAAAACCACCAATTTTATTCATTGCGTCAAGGTGGGCCGTTGCATCAACATCTGACTGACCGCCTGATAAAAAAGTTATACCTGGTAGATCTGAAGGGACATTTGCTATTAAACACTTTAAAGTTTTTTCTGCTACCTGTTCTACACCAGCTT
>JAKUUL010000031.1 GCA_022447025.1 SAR86 cluster bacterium
TAAGTGGTGGACAAGTTAACCATTTAATAAATGATATAGAGATTTCCTGTTTAGCTTCAAATCTACCAGAATATTTGGAAATAGATGTCCAAGAGATGGACATTGGGGACACAGTATCTCTAAGTGAAATCAAACTTCCTGAAGGTGTAGAAATTACGAATCGTCAACAAGACGAAGAAAGAGACCAAGCTGTTGTATCAGTAACAGAAACCAGAGAAATGATTATTGAAGAAGAGGAAGAGGAATTAGGACTTGAAGAAGGAGAAGAAGGAGAAGAAGGAGAAGAAGGAGATGCAGAAGCAACTGAAGGTACAGAAGAAGATTCAGAAACTCCAACCGAAGGTAAAGAATCAGATCCTTCTGAGGAAAAACAAAAAGAGTAATTGCTCCTAAAGCATGTCATCTAATAATTTGCTCATAGTTGGATTGGGCAATCCAGATAAAGATTATGAAAGAAGCCGTCACAATTGCGGTGCTGATTATGTCAAATTTCTTTCGGACAGGATAAAAATCACCCTCTCTAAAGAAGACAAGTTCTTTGCTCTATACGGTAGCAAAAAAATAGAAAAAAAGAATATACATCTGTGTATACCTACTGTTTACGTTAATGAAAGTGGTCAAACAGTTTCAGCTATAAAAAATTATTTAAAGCTATCTAATACTGATATTTTAATTGTTCATGACGAACTTGATTTGCCCTTAGGTAAAATTAAATTAAAAGAAGGTGGCGGCCATGGTGGACACAATGGTCTAAGAAACATAATTGATAGCCAAAAAGGTGATGCTTCCTTTATGAGGATGAGAATTGGCATTGATCATCCAAGAAAAGGTGCGGATGTAGTGAAGTATGTTTTAAGTAAGGTGAATAAAAAAGATAGAAAAATACTAGATACCTCTTTTGAGAACACCTTAGACATATTAGATTCAGTCATCAAGGGTAAATGGCAGCAAGCAATGCTTGAATTGCATACTTAAAATTTTTTAGATGAGTCTGAAATGTGGGATCGTCGGATTACCGAATGTAGGTAAATCAACCTTATTTAATGCTTTAACTGCAGCTGGCATAGATGCTGAAAATTTTCCTTTTTGTACTATAGAGCCAAACCAAGGAATTGTTCCCGTACCAGATCATCGTCTAAATAAAATTTCAACAATAGTGAGTCCTTTATCAACTATCCCAACAACAACAGAATTTGTAGACATAGCAGGGTTAGTAAAAGGTGCAAGCAAGGGAGAAGGTTTAGGTAATCAATTTTTGTCTCATATAAGAGAAACACAAGCCATAATCCATGTGGTTAGATGTTTTGAAGACAAGAACATAAGTCATGTGCATGATGAAATTGATCCGATAGTTGATTTAGAAGTAGTTGAAACTGAATTGCTTCTAGCAGATATTGAAACAGTTTCAAATGCTAAAGATAAATTAGAAAGAGTTTCTAAAACAGGTGATAAATCGGCTGCCTCTCAACTAGAAAAGTTAGAAATTCTTGTAAAAGAGATGGGGGAAGGAATTCTTGGAAGAGATTCTACTATGAGTGTATATAAAGATGAGTTTAAAGATCTCCAGCTAATAACCATAAAACCTTGTCTGTATATTGCAAATGTAGAAGAGCCCCAAAAAACAAGCCCTTTATTACAAGAATTACAAGAATATGCTGAATCCAAAGGGTCTAGAGTGCTTGCTTTGTGCAATCAAATTGAAGCAGAAATAGCTGAGTTAGAAACAGAAGAACGTCTCGAGATGCTTAAACACATGGAAATGGATGAACCAGGTTTAAATAAATTAATAAGAGAAAGCTACTCCATGCTTAATTTAATAACTTTCTTTACTGCCGGCCCTAAGGAGGTTAGAGCTTGGAATTTAAAAAAAGGCATGACAGCTCCAGAAGCAGCAGGTCAAATACATACTGATTTTGAAAGAGGCTTTATTAAAGCTGAAACAATCTCTTTCGATGATTTTATTACTTACAAAGGAGAAGCTGGAGCAAAATCTGCTGGGAGACTAAGAACTGAAGGTGTAGATTACTTAGTTAAGGATGGAGACATTATGCATTTCTTGTTTAATGTCTAATACAAACTTGACTTTCCGCAGCTAGGCTTTGACAATCCTGACCCTTGGCTATGTAGCTCAGCTGGTTTAGAGCGCAGCATTCATAATGCTGAGGTCGGTAGTTCAAGTCTACCCATAGCCACCAGCTTTTTCCTTAAAGAAATTTTAAAGGTATTTTTTAAAGAACAAGGCCTGTAAGTCTGCGACACTCCTTCCCTTCTCACTTTCACCATCAAAGGCATGTTCTTCTTCTGCATAGACATGCAGAGAAGCAGGTATATTTTTTTCTTTCAGTTTATCGTAGAAGCCTGTACTTTCTTTTAAAGGGACAACACTATCCGTTGACCCATGAACCAACATACAAGGTGGAAAATCTTGGGATACATAATTCATGGGGCTTGCTTTCTTATAATCCTCTTCGCTAGCTTCTGAACCCATGAGCATGGCATAAGCATTTTCAAGAGGATCAAGGTCCAATTGACGAATCGTAGTGGGAGGATAAATAGCACAAGTGGCTTTTACCTTTGATGATACATCGTTGTTACCCCCGTCACCTTCAAAGCTATCATCATATGAAGTCGCTGCAGCCATTAAAGATAAATGACCACCAGCTGAATTACCCGATACACCGATTCTCTCTGGGTCAATGCCTAACTTCTGTGCATTAGCTCTTAGATATCTAATAGCACACTTAACATCTTGGATTTGAGCTGGCCAATGTGCTTCATTAGATAATCTATAAGAATTACACATGGTTACGAATCCCAATCTAGCTAATAAAATGCCATACCCTCTAAGTTGAAATCTATCACCTTCTATCCACCCTCCTCCGTGAACAAACAAAATTGCAGGTCTATTAGAATCTTCTATAGGAGGTAAAAATATATCTGCTAAAAGGGGTTCTTTACCCCCTGCTCCTATTTGAACTGCCTCTTTAATGGAGACCCTTCCTTCTTGTATTTTCATATTTTCTTCCAAATAAAAAAGGCACCCCAAAGATGCCTTTTTATTTTAATCCTTTTTTTATGATCTGCCGTTCCAAATCCCTAAAATTATTA
The DNA here is from genome assembly GCA_022447025.1 of SAR86 cluster bacterium. Taxonomy (GTDB): domain Bacteria; phylum Pseudomonadota; class Gammaproteobacteria; order Magnimaribacterales; family Magnimaribacteraceae; genus AEGEAN-183. Next base: position 3,109 of record JAKUUL010000031.1, read on the forward strand.
TCAGAGCTATGATTACTGCCAAACCTTCAGATCCTAGCGTGGCAATAACAGGTTCTAGATTAGTAAGAACACTACCAAAAAATGGTGCTGAAGGTCCAAACAAAATAGAAACCAGTACTGAAACAGCTACTATCAAAGCTAAAAGCTTAGTTGCTTCCCACAACCAACGTTTTATTCTTTCTACAAGATCCATATCACCCCCTAAGTAACCCTAAAAAAAGAAAGGGGTACCTCTAGAGGCCCCCTTTCTATGCAATAGCTAAGTAAAAACTTATCTATAAAGGTCAAGTAAAACCGCTAGTACGATTAAACCTACTAGACCGTTATCACCAAGAGTGTTAACTAGTCCAAGAAGGCCATCAAGAACTCCACCTACAAAAGGAAGACCACCGCCGAATACTACTCCAGCAGCAACTCCAAGTGCGATAAGAGATACTATGATGCCAGTTAATTGACCTATAAGATCTTTTACTACATTAAGTGCATTCATATTTCACCCATAAATTTAGCTAAACAAATGCCCAGGCAAAACCCGGACTCCGGTATTTAACAGTAAAGTAATTAAATAAACAAATCAGGACTTAGCATAAATAACTGAAACTTACAAATATTTAGTCGTCCAGTCCTTTCATGGTTAATCTGATCTTACCCTGCCTATCTACTTCTAAAACTTTTACCTTTACTTCCTCCCCTTCTACAAAATAATCTGACACATTTTCAACTCTTTCTTCAGAAATCTCTGAAACATGAACTAGACCATCTCTTCCAGGCATGATTGTCACAAAAGCACCAAAATCAACTATGTTTGCTACTTTCCCAGTGTAAATCTTATTAATCTCTGGTTCTTCAGTGAGGGCATTTATCCTTTCAACCGCCATAGACCTTGATTCAGGAGTATCTCCATAAACTGTTACTTTTCCTGAGTCATCAACATCAATCTGTGCTCCTGTCTCTTCAACTAACCCTCTAATTGTCTCTCCTCCTTTTCCAATAACATCTCTGATCTTCTTAGTATTAATCTGAATAATTACAGCTTGTGGAGCCTTTGAAGATAGTTCTTCTCTAGGTTCAGATAGCTCTTCATTCATCTTTTCAAGAATTACTGACCTAGCTTTATTAGCCTTTTTTAAGGCATCATCAAAGATCTCTTCTGTTATACCATCTATCTTAATATCCATTTGTAGAGCAGTTATTCCATCAGCAGTTCCAGCGACTTTAAAATCCATATCTCCTAAATGATCTTCATCACCTAAAATATCAGTAATAACAGCGAAATCTTCATTTTCTTTTACTAAGCCCATAGCAACTCCTGCTACTGATTTTTTAATAGGTATACCAGCATCCATTAGAGCCAAGCTAGATCCGCAAACAGAAGCCATAGAGCTAGAACCATTAGATTCGGTTATTTCAGAAACAACCCTGATCGTATAAGGAAATTCTTCAGGATCAGGAAGTACCGCTTCTAAAGCTCTTCTTGCGAGCTTTCCATGGCCTATTTCCCTCCGCTTAGGACCAGCTAAAAAGCTAGCTTCTCCTACAGAATAAGGTGGGAAATTATAGTGAAGCATAAATTGATCCTTAAACTCTCCTTCAAGCGCATCAATTAATTGAGCTTGTCTAGGAGATCCCAATGTTGCTGCCACTATGGCTTGAGTTTCACCTCTCGTAAATAAAGCGGAACCATGGGTATTATGTAAAAGACCTGCTTCAACAAAAATAGGCCTTACTGTATCTAAGTCTCTACCATCAATCCTAGCCTCACCATTTAGGAGCCTAGTCCTTACAATCTTTTTTTCTACCTTTTTGAAAGCATCCAGTAAATCTGATTCAGAGATTTCGGAGTCTTCATCTTCTGGTAATTTTTCTTCAATCAGTTTGTTCTTAATTCCAGCTATAAATTGCACTCTTTCTTGCTTATCTTTAATTGAATATGCTTCGGTGATCTTGTCGGTAAAATTTTCTTCTACAGCCTTTAATAGATTTTCATCTATAGTTTTTGGTTCATACTCAAAAGGCTCTTTCCCAACTTCTTTTGCCATTTCCTCTATAGCTTTAATAGACTCTTGCATTTCTTGATGGGCAAAAAGGATTCCTCCTAACATCTGATCCTCAGTTAGCTCCTTGGCTTCAGATTCCACCATGATTACAGCTGAGTCACTGCCAGCAATTACCATATCTAAATAAGAATTTTCCATTTCACTTCGTTTAGGATTGATAACATACTGACCTTCTATAAATCCTACCCTTGCAGCTCCTAAAGGACCTTTAAATGGAAGACCCGAAATAGCTAAAGCAGCAGAAGCACCCAAGAAAGAAAGAATATCTGGATCTTCATCTTTATCAGATGAAAGCACAGTACAAATCACTTGAACTTCGTATAAGAAGTCATTTTCAAAAAGTGGTCGTATTGGTCTATCAATTAATCTTGAGGTTAAAGTTTCTTTTTCGGTGGGCCTTCCCTCTCTCTTAAAGAATCCTCCTGGAATTTTTCCTGTAGCATAAGTTTTTTCTAAATAGTTAACTGTAAGGGGAAAGAAATCTTGACGTTCTCCTGGAGGCTTTCCTACAACCACTGTTGATAGAACCTGAGTATTACCTGAGGATACTAATACCGCACCAGTAGCTTGTCTCGCTACTTTTCCTGTTTCAAAGACAATTTCTTTATTGCCCATTTTTGTAATTTTCTTGTAATTTTCCATATGTTTTTTAATTATTAATAAAAATACCCCATAAGGGTTTTATAAAAAGGAAATAAATAGATTTATCTTCTTAAACCAAGCTCACTTAAAAGCTTAGAATAAGTTTCAGGCTTCTTCTTTTTCAAATAATCTAGGAGTTTCCGTCTTTGATTTACCATCCTTATCAAACCAGTTCTTGAATGGTGATCTTTAGAGTTTTCTGAGAAATGAGATTGAAGTGAATCAATATTAGCTGATAAAAGTGCTATCTGAACTTCTGCAGATCCAGTATCAGAACTAGACCTACCAAACTTTGAAACTATTTCTTTCTTGCTAGAATTATCTAAAACCAAAATTTTTCCTAAATTTTTGAAGGTGAAGCAGAGTATTTTTGAGTATTAATAAGCCTTTTAGGCGAGACCTTCATAGATGAATCAACACTACCGATTCCTATAAACGAACCTTCTTCTTCGTATAATCTTACTATTCCTTCTTTTTCTTGCCGCGCATTATAGTCCACTTGAAGTCCATTTATAATTTTTTTTGTTTCTTCTTTATTTAGAACTATTTTAGGAAAGTCTTTTAAGGCCTCACTACTGCCTATAATGCTCTTTAAAAAAAGATCTTTATCTGAATTATCTATTTTAACCAAGTTATCTTCATTAAATGACCCTATATGTGTCCTTCTTAGTTCTAAGACAGTAGCTGCAGAGTTCAAAGATTTTCCAATCGATTGGACTAACGCTCTTATATAAGTTCCTTTTGTACAAGATATTTCTATCTCGATTTCTTTCATTTTTGTTACTGGCTTTAAATTCAAATCTTGAACTTCAATGTGTCTAGGTTCTCTCTTTAAAGATACTCCTTTTCTTGCCCAGTAGTACAGTGGTTTTCCATCCCTTTTCAGTGCAGAATACATGGGAGGTATTTGATCCTGCTTTCCAATAAAACTCTTTAGAGTCTTAGCTAACTCTTTTTTAGAAAATTTAACATCAGCTTTGTATATTTCCATACCAGTTATATCTCCGGTATCCGTTTCTAATCCAAATAGGATTTTTACGTTATATGTTTTGGGTTGACTGCTAACATAATGACTAAACTTAGTTGCTTCACCTATTGATATAGGAAGTATTCCAGTAGCTAAAGGATCCAATGTTCCGCAGTGACCAACTTTTTTTTCGTTTAAGATTTTTTTTACAAGATCTAAACAGCCCCGTGAAGAAATACCAGAGGGTTTATCAATCAGCAAGAAGCCATTCATAGAAAGGAGTTTGTCTGATCTTCCTGGAATGAAAGCTCTGGTAGTCGCTTAACGTTTAATTTTTTTCCTAAATTACTTCTAATAAAACCTTTAGCTTTTTTTAAGGCTTTTTCAACTTCTAAGGAACTTATTTGAGTAAAACTATTTAAGCTTGAGAAAATTATATAAGCTTTACTAATATCTTTTGAAAGTTCTACTTTAATTATTGTAATACCTTCAAGCCTGGGGTCTTTTACGTCATTTCTTAGAATTGTAGCTATCTCGGTTCTTATTTGATCTGAAAGACGATCAGAGCGATTAAAATCTGAAGACTTCATTAACTTAATGTTCTTCTAATTTCTTTTTTGTCAAATACTTCTATCTTATCTCCAACTTTTACATCAGAATAATTTTCTATCCCTATTCCACATTCTGTACCTGTCGGTACCTCAGAAGCTTCATCTTTAAATCTTCGAAGAGAGTCCAAAAGGCCTTCAAATATAACTATGTCATCTCTGATTACCCTTACAAATTGATTTACTTTTATTGTTCCTTCAATAACCATTGAACCAGCTATCAAACCGAACTTTGGTGACTTAAATGTATCTTTCACTTCGGCTGTACCTAAAATTTCTTCTTTTATTTCAGGTTCTAGCTCACCTTCTATTATTTCTTTTACTCCGTCTAAAAGATCATAAATTATTCCGTAGTAAGAAATGTTAATCGACTCAGATTCAGCGAGCTTCTTAGAAGGACTGTCAGCTCTAACATTAAAACCAATAATCGAAGAATTAGTTGTCATTGCTAGATTGACATCATTAGTGTTTATTCCTCCAACAGAGTCATGAACAACATTTAGTTTCACTTCTTCAGACTCAAAGTTTTTTAAAGAGCCTAGTATTGCTTCAAGGGAACCATAAGTATCAGATTTAATTAATAAATTAAGAGTTTTTGTATTAGTAAATTCAGAATCAAACAATGATTCCAAATTAGTTATTTGTTGTCTTGCCAGTTTGGCCTCCCTTGCCTTCTTAGATCTTTCAGTAGAAATTTCTTTTGCCATTTTTTCACTTGTTACAACTACAAAATCTTCTCCCGCTTTTGGAGGTAAATCTAGACCACTTATTAATACAGGCACTGAAGGGCCTGCAGATTTTAGAGATACAGAGTTTTCATCCATTAAGCTCCTTATCTTCTTGGTTTGTTCTCCTACTAATATCATATCCCCTATTTCTAATGTCCCTTCTTGAACAAGAACTGTTGCGACAGCCCCCTTCCCTTTCTCTATGCTAGAGTCTAAAACTATCCCATGAGCAGGGCCCTGATGATAAGCTTTCAATTCGAGTACTTCAGCTTCTAAAGAAACTGCTTCTAGTAAAGAATCTACTCCATCACCTTTTAAAGCTGAAACTTGTATAAATTGGGTATTTCCTCCCCAATCGTCAGGGACAAGCTCCTTAGAGGAAAGCTCATTCTTTACTCTCTCTATATCTGATCCTTCAAGGTCAATTTTATTAACGGCTACAATGATTGGAACTTCAGCAGCATTAGCATGACTGATTGCTTCTTCAGTTTGTGGCTGAAGACCGTCATCAGCAGCAACTACTAATATAACAATGTCTGTAGAATTAGCCCCTCTAGCTCTTACTTCACTAAAAGCTGCGTGACCAGGAGTATCAATAAATGTCATGTTTCCATATTTTGTTTCAGTCTGATAAGCCCCAATTTTCTGAGTAATGCCTCCTTCTTCCTGGCTAGTTACATTACTATTTCGTATTGTGTCTAAAAGAGTGGTCTTCCCATGATCTACATGACCTAAAACAGAGATAACTGGATTTCTAGGTTCTTGATTACCTTCATACGAAACTAATTCATCTAACTTATCTTCTGCAAGTTCTTCTTGAGCTGGTTCGGCCTTATGCCCCATTTCCTCTGTAAGTAAAATAGCAGTATCTTGATCTAGTGTTTGATTTACAGTTGCCATCACTCCCATATCCATCAATTTTTTTACTACTTCTGAAGATTTAATTGAAATTTCTTTTGCTAAATCACTGACAGTTATAGTTTCAGGAACTTTTACATTTTTTGAAACAAATTCAGCAGGTTTTTCAAACCTGTGTTCAGTAATCTTTCCTTCTTCTTTGCTTAAGAACTCTTCTCCCTCAAGTTCCTTGAGTTCTTTTTTGGAAATAACGACCTTATCTTTCTGAACTTTCTTTTTCTTTTCTATTACTTTATCTGCTACAGACGGTTTAGTTCTCTTGACTACAGTTTGCGAAGGCTTTGCTCTTTTAACAGAAACTTTCTTTTCAGATTCTCTTTTTCTTCTCTCTTCTTCTGATTTCTTAAATTCCTCTCCTTCTAATCTTTTTTTCTCTATCTCTTCGAAATCAATTCTTTTAGAGTCATCTTTTAAGTCTTCTTCTACTCCAGAAGTCTTAGCCTTTTTTCTCTTTATAGCTATTGTCGTCTGTTTAACTGAGCTTTCTGCAGGTTTTTTCCTTTTCAGTGAGATTGTCTTGGAGACATTTCCTTGTTGACCTTTTAAAAAATCTAGAAGTATTTTCTTGTCTTGATCCGTAACTAGTTCAGAAGCTGAAGTCTGATTCAATCCTGCCTCTTTCATTTGTGACAGAATTTTGTCTTCTGGAGTACCTACAATCTTAGCTAACTCTTCAACCGAAATATCTTTCATCTATTCCTATTCATCCTCTTTAAACCAATGTTCCCTAGCTTCCATAATTAAATCCGCTGCAGTTTTTTCATCCATCTCAATTACATCAGTTAATTCTTCAACAGACAACTCAGCTAAATCCTCTCTTGTCTTGATACCTTTTTGATTTAATTCCAGTGCTAAAGTCATATCCACTGACTTAACAGCCATTAAATCATTTTCATCATCTTCAGTTTCAGAAGAAATCTCCATTGTTAAAGTTAAAAGAGCTTCTTTAGATCTATTAATTAGAAGTTCTGATATTTCTTCATCAAAA
>JAKUUL010000032.1 GCA_022447025.1 SAR86 cluster bacterium
TTATTACCGTCTTCAACTTACCAAGTGAGAAGAGAGCTTAGGTCTTTGGTTTATTCTTCGTTGATGCCTGAGTAAATAAATCCAACTCAGCTCTAAGTTCCTTAGATAGTTTAACGAGCTCGTCTAAGTCCTTTTCCATAAATTGAGCATAAATGCTGAACCTCTGTTGAAGGTCAGTATTTTCTTCTTTTATCTCTTCTGGTGCTCTAATTTTGTGAATTTTAAGAATGATTGTTAAACATTCTTCAACAAGTAGTCTTTTATCTATCAGAGCCATTAAGGAATTATATTTACTAATAAGCACTACCAGAAGAAAAAGAATTCAACTAAAGTAAGGTTGGTTATGATTAAAACTCTTTAAGCAATAATGAAGCTTCTTTCTTTTTTACTAACCCTATCTATCTTCTTTGTCAGTTTTCAGGCTTCTTCAGCATCCAGAATCATCATAGAAAACACCACCCTGATTGATGCCGCCACATTGGCTAGAGAAAACATGACTGTGGTTGTACAGGGAGATGAAATTAGATCTATAGAAAAATCCGGCTCTAAAAATATAATTATTGGGACTGAAGATATTGTTATCGACGCAACCGGAAAATTTTTGATCCCAGGGCTTTGGGACGCCCACGTTCATCTAACTTTCATTCCTCAACTTGATTATGAAACGACTTATAAGCTCTTTCTAATGAACGGGATAACCAGTGTTCGTGATACAGGAGCAGTTCTTAGCAAACTACAACCAGCAATAGACTTCGCCAATGAAAATCCTCATAAAACACCCAGAGTATTTTTTTCAGGACCACTAATAGATGGTAATCCAAGGGTATACAAGGGAGGAGAACCTGGATTTCCAGAGTTATCCATTGAAGTAAATGAAGATACTGATCTTGAAGCCCTGATTGATGATCTGATTAAAGAGGGGGTCTCCTTCTTAAAAACTTATGAAATGTTATCGCCAAGCACTTTTGTTAAGTTGCTTGAAATTGCAAAACAAAAAAATCTTCGTGTTACCAGTCACATCCCTCTAAGCATGGGCTTGGGCAATGCAGTGGATGCAGGTTTAGGTGGCATGCAGCATATTCGTAATTTGGATCTTGCCTGTGCTGAAAATGCTGAAGAAATCTTAGCGCAAAGGCAGGAACTATTAAAAAATCTAGATTTGCTTCCGGGTTCAGCTTTGAGAGCAAAGATTCATCAATCGCAAAGATACGCTGCACTAGGCAATATTGACGAGAATCGATGCAATAAAATTATCAAATACTTAGCTACAAATAATGTTTTCCAAACTCCTACCTTGACCATTAATACCGTTGGCTCAAAAAGATTTTTTGCTGACAGTAAATGGCAAGATACTTATAAACTTCTACCCAGTGAAGTGCAGAAAAGTTGGTTGGATAGTTCCGTAAATCTCTCGCAACAACCGGTAAGTGAAAACAATAAAATGTTTCAAGATTGGAGCTTCAAAATTGTAAGTTTATTCAATAAGCATGGAGTTAAGATCATTGCAGGAACCGACACTCCCATTGGCTTCCTAACACCCGGTTTCAGTTTACATAAAGAGCTCGAATTGCTAGTAGAAGCTGGCTTGACACCCCTGCAAGCATTAAGGTCTGCTACTATAACTCCAGCTGAGTTTTTTAATTTGGAAAGTAAAATGGGAACCATACAAACAGGAAAATACGCCGACCTTGTTATTTTGAATAGCAATCCGCTCAAAGACATTAAGAACACAAAAGACATTTACAAGGTCATTTTAAAGGGCCATATTCAAAACTAATAAACATGCCTTTAGTAAAACCCCTATCACCAGAAGCTAATTTAGAAGTCAAAGAACTGGCAGAATTTTTTAATGAAACTCTGGGCTTTTGTCCAAACTCAGTTTTAACAATGCAAATTAGACCTGAGGTGGCTTCTGCTTTCATCGGTTTAAATAAAGCAGTGATGGAAAATCACGGCACAGTTACTTCAGCTTTAAAAAGGATGATAGCTTGGGTAAGCAGTAATGCATCTGGCTGTAGATATTGCCAGGCACACGCAATTAGAGCCGCCGAGAGATACGGGGCTAATTCAGAACAACTGGAAAATATTTGGGAGTACAGAACCCACGAAGCATTTAACGAAGCGGAAAGAGCAGCATTGGATTTTGCTCTGGCAGCTTCTCAAACTCCTAATGCGGTTGATACAGAGCTGGAAGAAAGGCTACATAAACATTGGGATGAGGGAGAAATAGTTGAGATTCTAGGAGTGATATCTCTATTCGGGTATCTGAATAGATGGAACGACAGCATGGGTACCAGCATTGAAGCAGGAGCTATAGAATCAGCAGAAAAATATTTAACTAAAAATGGCTGGAATAAAGGTAAGCATAATTAAGCTAAGCTTATAATGAAGTTTAGGTTCATCATTTTATCGTTAGCCTTAATGACTATGAGTGGATATGGATACGATCGAGTAACAGGCGAACAATTCGCGAGTCGCTCTGAAGTTATTGGACAACATGGCATGGTCGCAACCAGTCATCCTCTGGCAACACAAATAGGTATTGATGTATTAAAAAAAGGTGGCACAGCCATAGATGCTGCCATAGCGGCGAACATTGCTTTAGGTCTAATGGAACCCACAGGGAGTGGTATAGGCGGCGATTTATTTGCAATTGTTTGGGATGCCAATGAACAAAAACTATTTGGTTTGAATGCCAGTGGCCCGGCTCCTCAATCCCTATCTTTGGACTACTTCAAAGAGCAGAATTTGACCAAGATACCACCGTTTGGACCCTTGCCCGTGACAGTGCCTGGAGCCGTGGATGGTTGGGTTAAATTACATGAAAAATTTGGTAACCAAAGTTTTTCTTCCCTTTTTCAACCGACCATTGATTACGCGAGGAAAGGCCATCCAGTAAGTGAAACGATTGCTTACTACCTCGATAGATCAAAAGAAGTATTTAAAGAGTACCCGAACTTCTCGGAAGTATGGATGAAGGATGGAGAAACAGCAGGCAAAGGAGATGTTTTTAAGAACCCACAATTAGCTGACACTCTTGAAATTATTGCTGAGAAGGGCAGAGCAGGGTTTTACGAAGGCGAAGTGGCAAAAACTATTGCGGATTTCATACAAGCACAGGGCGGATTTCTAACTTATGACGATCTTGCTAACTTTAACTCAGAGTGGGTGGATCCCGTTTCAGCCAACTACCGAGGTTACGACGTTTGGGAATTGCCACCTAACGGCCAAGGGGTAGTTGCCCTTCAAATCCTTAACATTTTAGAAAATTTTGATCTAAAAGAGATGGGCCTATTCAGTTCTGAGTACATTCATTTATTCACCGAAGCAAAAAAACTGGCTTTCGCAGATCGAGCTAAACATTACGCCGATCCTGCATTCTCTGAAATTCCAATCAAGCAACTCATTTCGAAAAGCTACGCCAAAGAAAGAGCAGCATTAATCGATAAGGACAAAGCAGCTCTAGTGGACGAATCAGGAATACCTAGTGGTGGGGATACAATTTATTTAACTGCTGCCGATCAATTTGGAAATATGGTATCTCTAATTCAAAGCAATTACAGGGGCATGGGCTCTGGTATGGTACCTCCTGGACTGGGATTCATGCTTCAAGACAGGGGAGAGTTATTTAGCCTCGAAGAAGGTCACGCAAACGTTATTGAAGGCGGCAAAAGGCCTTTTCACACAATAATTCCAGCTTTTGTTACGAAAGACGGTAAGCCATTTATAAGTTTTGGTGTCATGGGAGGAGCTACCCAACCCCAAGCGCACGCTCAAATAATAATAAACCTAATTGATTTTGGTTATAACCTACAAGAAGCAGGCGATGCTCCAAGGATAGTCCATAGTGGCTCTTCTCAGCCTACTGATGAAAAAATGCAAAACGGAGGTAGTTTGAGCTTGGAAAAAGGTTTTGGAAGCAAGATTGAAGAAGCACTTGTAGACAAGGGACATAAAATCAAATATCAAAAAGGGATATTTGGAGGATATCAAGCTATCATGCTTAAAGAAGGGGTGTATTTTGGAGCTTCAGAGAGTAGAAAGGACGGACAGGCATCTGGGTACTGACTTCCATAAAAGAGTAATTTCATGAAAGGCTTTTTACCTGAAAAGTCACCATTAAAAGAATATTCAATTAATTCTTCTAGTCTGAATAGATTACAAGAAATAGCATCAAACCTTCCTAAGCTATTATTAACCGGTCGAGTTCAGTCAACTGTTGAATCCCTAAAAAAAGATGACTTATCCATTCAGGAGCTTTTAACAACTAAAAACGAAAGAGAACTAAGGCTAGCAATGGTGCATCTTAGCTTCATTGCGCATGCATATATTCTGGGTGGTATTAAACCCAATAGTAAATTGCCCGAAGTGGTCGCAGCGCCCTGGGTTCGGGTGTCTGAGTTTCTAGGCAGGCCGCCGGTGCTAAGTTATGCGAGTTACTGTCTAGACAATTGGTTCTTGTTAGAAGATGAGCCTCTTTCTCTAGAGAACGTCGCTCTAATAAATAATTTTTTGGGGGGTCTCGATGAGGATTGGTTTGTAACCATTCACGTTTGCATAGAAGGGGCAGCTTCAGGCGCCATTGAGGCAGCCGATAAATTGTCCCAGTGTGATGATTCTACAAGCGAGAAAGAAATTGCCAGTCTTTTATCAAAGATTGAAATTTCCCTCCAAGAAGTGAATAAGATCTTTTTAAGAATGCCTGAGAGGTGTGATCCATATGTTTACTATCATAGAGTTAGACCTTTCATATTTGGTTCAAAAGATAATCCTGATTTAAAGGACGGACTGATTTACGAGAATCAGTTCTCCAATAAAGCGCAATTCTTTAGAGGTGAAACTGGCGCGCAAAGCAGTATTGTGCCAAGTTTAGATGGGGTCCTAGGCGTCAAACATTCAAAAGATGCACTGCGACACTATTTAAATGAAATGAGGGATTACATGCCGCCTAAACACAGAAAATTTATAAAAAAAGTAGAAGGTTCAGTGCTTAAAAATCTGGTCTTGGATTCAGCTAATTTAAAGAAAATCTACAACCAATGTTTAAAGGAATTGTCTGATTTTCGTGCCCTGCATCTAAAGTACGCGGGCATGTACATTCATAAACAATCTCAGCAACAGAACCCGTTTGGGACCGGAGGTTCAACAATAAAGGGAACAGGGGGGACTCCGTTCATGACTTATTTAAAGAAGCATCTAGAGGAAACCAAGTAACACAGTATGATAAAGAGATATGGCTAGAACTTGCGAAATTTGTAAAAAGAAAATAGCTTTTTGGGATGTCGATTACAAAACACAGGGCATGAGTATGCATTACCAGTGTAGAGAGGAATTCCTAAGAGAGCCTGAAGATGATGCAGGAAAACAAAAAAAGAGAGCAGAACCCAAAGAGGAAAAACAAGCTGGACCCTGGACAATAGCTAAGTCTATATCTGCTGGTAAAGCCGATGAGCACCCCATACGCGAACCCGAGGGGCCAAAACATTTCTTGGAGCTTACGGAAAAAGAACAAGAAGACCTTGAAGCCAAACAAGCAAAATGGTTGCCTAGTGGCGTCAGCGAATTGCTTTCCATGCGGAGAGAATTGGCTGCTCTTCCAGAAATACAAAAGATACCAACGGACATAGAAACCGACCCTGAGGTTTCTGCTGGTTTTGCTTCCAAGGCTGGGTACGCTTTGTCTTTAGGATTAAAAGAAAAAGAAATTTTCTTTTTTGGTGGGATGCAGTGGTTGGCCGTTGCAATCGCGTATTTGTTATGGACGCAAATGCTTTTTTGGATTCCGCCGGAGGTGTGGGAAGCACTCTCATCGGAGGAGGACGGCGCGGGACCGATAGACCTAGCGCTAACTCTTTGGGCTTTTGTTTGTGTGGGTGTAGCAGCTTTTCCCATTGCTATTTTTTCCAGCTGCATGGGTGTGACTCATTTTCTGCATAAGCAAGGCAGGGCATCAACCGTTGCCATGTGCCTTAAACTTAGTTTGCCTAATGCTTGGCCTCTCTGGGCATTTCATTGGACTGACGGTTGGATTACTGTCAGGCAAATTATGAGTCGAATTCCGAGTACTGAAGAAAAAAGAACACCAGCCCAAATATTATACGAAGAAGCGCTTTACTATGCTTGGAAGGTTGGCATAGCGGGGGTTTTACCAAGCATGGTTCTTGGCAAAGGTATGATTGAATCAGGTAAAGAGTCCTTAGCATTTGTTAAACAACATACAAAAGAAATCGTTAGGTTAAGAGCTTCTTATTCAGGGTACTGTTGGCTATTAGGTATTTTGACTTACGTCGCGGCATTCCCCATTGTATTTTATTTAGATGACGGCACTGGAATAGGAAACAACATTGCGAATATTTATTTATATATAGCATTGCCAATTTGTTTCTCTGTAGGAGTTATCATGTTTTTTTTAAGACCAATATATCTCTTAAGTTTGTGTAATCTTTATTCTGATTATCTAAAAGCCAATAATAAAGCCATTGAATTACCTGACAATCCGCCGAGAGCAATCAGTGCGCTCGTGGTTTTTGCTATTTTATGTATTGCCGTTCTTGTGGTCTTTTATTACAGAGAGGCAATTGGACTTGTTGATATTCTTTCAACAATTTAAGGCTAACTCCTTAACCTTTTCCGTAGTCTACAGCCAACCAACGCTCTGGCTTAACTCGAACTAAGACACCACCTGAACCGTTACTGTTTTCTGTGTATTGTTGGCCTCCTGTCTCGCCAAGATAACGCACTGCCATGGCGAGCAAGTCATCCTCAGTCGATTCGCTAATAGATACAACCGGTCCTTCCACACTGACGTATTTATAGGGAGGTTCTTCGGACTGAGCCACTAAACTTAACCGAACTCCGACCTCCAGTAATTTTCCTTTCAATGAATTGGGTCCAGTTATAAACCAAAGCTCTCCACCCGGTTCGTAGTCATACCAAATGGGAGCCGTTAAAGGTCCGTTGGAGTTATCGTTTAGCGATAAAACACCAACGTGTAAATCTGCTAGATATTCTTGCTTTTCCGTTTCTGTCATTGCTGTCATTTGATCTCTCCAGAATTCATAATTAAGTAGGTCTGAGCCTGATGTATTCTATTCTTTTTACGATTTCTGGCAAAAACTTATGGGCTGGTGTATAAAACCATCATGATTAATCAAATGAACCTTATTACAAAAAGCTTGTTAAGTCTTTTTTTGTTATGTTTTGTAGTTAGTGGTTATACGGATGCCTCAAATTACGTGGTTGGTGATGTGTTTGAATCAAAAAAACGTACATCTTCTGTGGTTCTTTATGAATTAAAAAATGATTTACTAACAGACATCAGGAGAGATCCAAGCAAAACCGGTGTTTTTAGGCAACGAGACAGCAGATATACCTATGATCTTCAAAAAGGAGACAAAATCATACTCCTTAAGAGTTTTGAGAAAGGGAAATTATTTAGGGTAGCCTTGGTTCCAAAAAGGGAATCACAGCGAGATAACAATACATACTACTACGTTGTTCCAGCTAAGTTTAATCAGTTAGTTTTTGTAGAACACTTAACTGAGTAGATCGCTTAAGGTTTCTTAATGAAAAGAATTCTTTTCTTATGTACATTAGTGCTATCTTTTTATTCTTATGCAGAAGAAATAGAGCACAAAGGAAATCATGAGGTAAATATGAATGAATCACCCCTAGAAGGCGTAAAGTTTAGTTTTATAGAAACCAATGGCATCAAAATGCGCATAGCTGAAATGGGCGAGGGCCCCTTGGTGTTATTAGCTCACGGTTGGCCTGAATCTTGGTATTCCTGGCGGCATCAATTAGTAGGTTTATCTCAAGCAGGTTTCCGTGTTATTGCACCCGATATGAGGGGTTACGGTGAAACGGATGCTCCTTCTGAGATAGACGAATATGATATGAATCACCTAACCGCTGACATGGTAGGAATACTCGATGCTCTCGGAGAGACTACAGCCTATATAGTGGGGCACGACTGGGGAGCGCCGGTCGCTACCTTCAGTGCATTATTTTACCCAGAACGTTTTACAAAATTGGTGATCATGAGTGTTCCCTACAATGGCAGACAAGATCAGAACCCTATAGAAGGTTTGAAAGCAGTATTCCAAGATAATTTCTTTTATATCCTTTATCACAACGAACCAAACGGAGTTGCAGAAAAAGAATACGATAAAGATCCTAGAGATTTGATTAGTAAGTTCTATCAATCTCCAGGGTCTCGAACAAAATCACCAAAAATCACAGATCCAAAGCGCTCAGCTGGTGGGTTTTTACCTCGAATAGGTGAACCGGAAGGGTTACCTGGCTGGTTTACCCAAGAGGATTTAGATTACGTCGTCGGACAATTTGAACAATCCGGTTTTCGTGGTGGCGTTAATTACTACAGAAATATAGAAAGGAATTGGAAATTAACGGAAGACTTGCAAGATCACAGTATTAAAGTTCCCACCTTATTCCTGGCGGGCAGCCAAGACATGGTAATCGGAGGGGCTGACAAAGAAGCCTTAGAAGGTTCTATGAAAGAAGTTATCCCTTTGCTTGAAAAAGTAGTCCTGCTTCCTAATATTGGCCACTGGGTACAACAGGACGCTGCAGAAGAAACCAATTCAATTCTTATTGATTTCTTAAAATGAAAACTTCTCTTTCAGTTACTCACCTAGATAAAACCTTTGGGGTGATTGTTGAATGACTAAAATTGGCAGATTTAAAAAATTCTCAAGCTGATGAATTGTATAAACTTTGGATAGAGCATCAT
>JAKUUL010000033.1 GCA_022447025.1 SAR86 cluster bacterium
AACAAGGGTGTGTGGCTCATTAATAGGTTTCTAGTAAATGCAGCTATAGGGTTTTTTATATGATTAAGCTTGCCCTGCAACATAGAGGCAGATTGAATCCTGTTATTTCTGTGAAGTCTGATCTTTTCATAAAGGGGTTGTACTTTATTGAAATCACAATCCAACTCCCCGGATAAAATAGCAAACGTGTAGGCGTCTTCAATAGCCATACAGCCGCCTTGTCCTAAGAAAGGCACCATTGGGTGGGCTGCATCTCCAAGTAAAGTTATATTTTTTGAACACATTGAATTTAAAGAAGGCCTTATATAGACACCCCACTTATAAATAACTTCACTAGAACTAACCATAGAGAATATTTCTTCGTCGTAAAACTTAAAATCCTCTAAAAAAGCTTCTTTAGAGCCTTTCATTTTCCACGAGTCTTCGGTTGCTTCATTTGTTTTTACAACCCCTACGAAGCTAGTCCTTCCTTCATGATCTATGGGGTAATTAACTATGTGAGTTCCAGGACCAAAGTGAAATTGAATATCCTTTATCTCAGAAAGGCCTATCCCCCTCCAGGCGCTGTATCCACTATAAGCAGGCACTCCCGAAGAAGGAAAGTGATTTTGTCTAGCGGAAGATTTAATTCCATCACACGCCAGAACATGAGATACCTTATAGACCTCATTATTTGTAAATGTTATTTCACAAGAATCTGCATCTAAGCTTTTATATTCATGCTCGAAGAGAATCTCTCCGCCAAGTCCAACATAGCTTTGATGAATGACCTCAATTAATTTTTGCCTACTCGAAGTTACCACTTCGGTATCAAGTCTCTTAATCTCT
Source organism: SAR86 cluster bacterium (assembly GCA_022447025.1). Taxonomy (GTDB): domain Bacteria; phylum Pseudomonadota; class Gammaproteobacteria; order Magnimaribacterales; family Magnimaribacteraceae; genus AEGEAN-183. The sequence goes on from JAKUUL010000033.1 coordinate 829, forward strand.
TTACCCTGGTAATGCATAACAGCCTTCTCAGGAACAAAAGACCTATCAACAAAGTCATCTTTTATGCCTAATTTTTGAAGCGGCCTTAGGGCATTAGGAGAAATAGATATACCCGCGCCATATTCACTCACTTCATCAGCTCTTTCAAAGACAATGGTATCGATTCCTTGCAACCTTAAAGCACAACCGACAGCAAGGCCTGCAATGCCTCCACCAACAATCCCTATATGCGATGAGTAATTCTTCATCAACACATTTTCATGGCTATAGAAGTTATAATCAATAAGAAGGATTTGAAAATGACAGAAAAATCTAACCACCTGGTGGCTCTTGAAAAAGAAGAAGAGGTTTCATTAATCAGCCTAAATGATGAAGGCTCTTTTAATTCTTTATCCAAAAATTTACTAAATGAATTATTCGAAGCTTTAAAAGAAGCAGAAGAAGACAGTTCAACAAAAGTTATAGTTCTGAAGGGAGTTGGAAGGGGTTTCAGCGCCGGGCATAACCTAAAAGAGGTTCAGGAAAATGAAAATGAATCCTTTTATAGAGAGCTTTTAGATTGCTGTAAGGAAGTAATGATATTTTTACCCAATCTAAATAAACCAGTTATTGCCGAGGTACATGGTGTTGCAACCGCAGCAGGTTGTCAGTTAGTTGCGTCATGTGACTTAGCATACGCAGACACAAATACCAGGTTTGCAACGCCCGGGGTTAACATTGGTTTATTCTGCCACACACCCCTAGTTCCCGTATCAAGAACCATAGTCAAAAAACATTCAATGGAAATGCTTCTTCTTGGTGATTTGATAGACGCAACTGAGGCCAAAAGGTTTGGCTTAATCAATGATGTATTTGGACCCGAAGAACTTCACGAGAAAGTGATGGAAGTAGCCAGGGTTATTTGTTCAAAATCTCCCTATGTATTAAAAATGGGCAAAGAAACCTTTTATAAGCAATTGGATATGGACCTTGAAGAGGCCTATGAATATGCTACTGAAAGAATGATTAAGAACTTAAAGGCTGAAGATGCTAAAGAGGGAATTGATGCCTTTATAAATAAAAGAAAGCCAGATTGGAAAAATTCTTAATAAATAAAATTTAATTCAAAACAAAAGAGGAGAAAAAAATGTTTAGTCACATTATGGTAGGAGCAAATGATATAGAGGAGTCCAAGCTCTTTTATGACAAAGTGTTAAGTACCTTAGGAAGTGGACCGGGCGTACTAACTGTCAATCCAACAGGTCACAAGAGGTATATGTACGTAGTTGGTGAAATCATGTTTTTAATCTCTGAGCCGATTGATGACAGCCCGGCAACTCACGGTAATGGAGCAACTATAGGCTTTAGTGCTGACAGTCCAGAGACAGCTGATGCTTGGCACGAAGCAGGCTTAGATAGCGGAGGGACTACCTGTGAAGACCCCCCAGGGATTAGGGAAGGCGAGGGAATAAAATTTTACTTAGCTTATCTCAGAGACCCTTCAGGAAATAAACTTTGCGCCCTCCACAATATGCAAGGCTGAAATTTTAAAGACATGCTTTGAAATATATTGTCCTTACAATAATCTTTTTAGTTCCGCTTGTCTTTGCTGACAAGGACCAAGACTACCCCTGGTTAGAAAATCTAGATCCTGGCAAGGGCTATAAGCAATCTGGAGAAAAACTATCTGGGCTAGACTTGGGATTGAATCCACTTGAAAGATTTAATGGTAAGGAGAAAGTCTTATTGGTGTCAGTTCACGGAAGCAGAAGCGAGGGTTATGAATGGATATACCCCTTACAAACCCTAGACACCGATAATAGCGCTACATTCTTTTATAGATGGGATGACCGAAAGTGTTATTCGAGTTCTGCTAAGAAACTTATCTTTCACTTGAGAGAAGCAGTAAGGGGTCTTCCTGACACGGAAAGAGTAGTCATTATTGGACACAGTTATGGCGGAGTTTTGGTAGCCTCCTTGGTAGAAGGGTGGAAACACAGCCTATCTACTGAAATTCACTCTGTAGCAGGACCCATTGGTTCTTCCTTTTCTAGAGGAGGCTGTAACTTCAATCCACCTAAGGATATCCCAGATAAATTGACTTTTTATCAGTGGAGAACCCAGCACCACCTGGATGTTGCTTTTAGGGGACTAAAAAATGACCCACAGAATTTAGACTTAATAGGAAGTAAGGTCACCAGGTTGCCTGAAACATATAGAGGAAGAAGGCTAGGGCACAACTGGTCTATCAGTTGGGTGGCTGATGAGTTGGGTCCTCTAAACTAAAGACATGTCCTCAAAAACAAATCTTATGGACTTAACTAGGGGTGAGTTAGGCGAGTATTTTTTAAATCTTGGAGAAAAAGAATACAGGGCAACACAGATCATCAAATGGATGCATCAAAGGGGGGTGAGTGATATTTCTAAGATGACTGATTTATCTAAGGAGTTAAGAGAAAGGTTAAGCCATGAATGTGAAATTCGAGCACCAGAAGTAATTTATGAGAGGGACTCAAAAGACGGCACAAGAAAATGGGTGGTTAGTGTTGGAGAAGGCGATTTAATAGAAATGGTTTTGATTCCTGAAGGTAAAAGAGCAACTCTTTGTGTCTCTTCTCAGGTTGGTTGTGCAATAGATTGCAGTTTTTGTGCTACAGGGAAACAGGGCTTCTCTAGGAATCTGTCGTTGGCCGAAATTATCGGGCAACTTTGGATAGCAGAAAACTCATTTGGTGATTCAAGAGCAAAAGGAGAAAGAAACATCACAAATGTAGTGATGATGGGAATGGGCGAACCGTTACACAACTTCGACCCAGTGGTAAAGGCAATGGAATTGATGTTAGACAATAATGCTTACGGCCTATCTAAACGAAGGGTAACTTTGAGCACATCAGGTTTAGTTCCTCAAATAGACAAGCTATCAAAACTTTCTGACGTATCTTTAACCATCTCCTTGCATGCACCGAATGACAAATTAAGAGATGAATTAGTGCCCGTTAACAAGAAATACCCCATAAAGACTCTTTTAAAATCTGTAACAAACTATGTTGATCAATGTAATGACAGCCGGGTAACTACTTTCGAGTATATTCTTATAGACAGAGTTAATGACTCGCTTGAGTTAGCTGCTGAGCTTGCAGACTTGCTTAAAGACTTCCCCTGTAAAATAAACCTAATTCCTTTTAATTCATTTTCTGACTCTGCTTACAAAAGGCCTTCAGGGAATAGGGTTAAAAGATTCCAAGAATTCTTACAATCAAAGGGCCATGTGGTTACCATAAGATCAACAAGAGGAGACGACATCATGGCCGCATGTGGTCAACTAGTAGGAAAGGTTAATGACAAGACCAGACGTAAAGAAAGGAAAAAAAAGAAAGAGTTAATTAAGACTAAATCAATTTAAAGGATTTAAAAATGAATAGAGTATTGCAACACCTTGGATCTAAATACCCAATCATTCAAGCCCCTATGGGCTGGATTGCACGAAGCAAGCTGGCTTCAGCAGTATCAAATGCAGGCGGCTTTGGTGTAATAGAAACATCGTCAGGAGAGGTAGAAAATTGCAAAGCTGAAATAAAAAAAATGTCTGATCTTACGGACAAGCCCTTTGGTGTAAATTTACCGCTGCTTTTTCTTCAAGACGATAGCATGGTAGATTTCTGTGTTTCTCATGGAGTAAAGTTTGTTACCACTTCAGCGGGAGATCCATCCAAATACATAGAGACCTTAAAATACGCAGGCATAACGGTCTATCATGCTGTTCCTAGCGTACAAGGCGCTGTAAAGGCAGCTAACGCTGGAGTTGATGGATTGGTGGTAGAAGGAACCGAAGGAGGAGGTTTTAAAAACCCGGAAGAGGTTGGTCTTTTAGTACTTATTCAGGCCATAAGGAAAGAGCTAGATTTACCAATAATAGCTGCGGGCGGCATAGTTGATGGTACCGGAATGGCTGCCGTGTTTGCTGCTGGCGCTGAAGGTATACAAATGGGAACAAGATTTGTATCAAGCAAAGAGAGCCCTGTACACGATAACTTTAAAAATAAAATTCTTGACTCAACCATACAAGGGACTTGGATTTTGAATAAAACTTCAAAACCAGTAATTAGAGCTTTAAGGACTGACTTTACAAAAAAAATTCATGAGGCAGGGGTGATGGAAATGAATGACATGTCAAATATCCAAGACTTATATTTTGGGGGAGACATGAATGCAGCTCCGGCACTATCAGGTCAGTCAGTGGGCCTTATAGATGAAGTGAAGTCAGTTAAAGATATCATAGACCAGACTGTTTTAGAGTTTAACGAGACTTGTAATAATCTTTCCAACTTTAAACTAGAAGTCTAAAGACAATCAGACATAGTTTTTGGTTTTTCCTATCTACTGAGAGCCAAGGGGGTTTGATAATTAACTACAGGTCGCCTTTTTCCCTAACTTCGCTTTGGTTAATAGTAAACTTGTCACCGTATCTCGCTTCAAGCTTTTTTTGATTTTCTAATATAACTTCAACCGGATCTAACTTAAGTGCCATACATGCCGTAACCCAGTACCACATAATGTCACCCAACTCCCTTTTCATATGAAATATATTTTCTTCATTAGCCGGCTTTCCTTGCAAGAACATTTTTTTAACAATTTCTACAAACTCACCCCCCTCACTGCTTAAGCCAAGAGCTGCTGTCATTAATCTAGGCACATCAATTTCAGAATTGTTTTGGATATTCTCTAAAGAGGCCTTCAGGCTCTCAATATCTAGGCTGGGATCACTGGTTTGTTTAGTAACAAAATCACAGTAAGCATCAAAGAATTCTTTTGGATCAGTCATGGGTTTTTCTATCATTTATCTTAACTTAAGGGGGGTTAATTCTCATGCGTTTTTTTTCAACTTTTTTAAAAACCTCTTTAAAGCCAAACCATATAAAATAGTATTGTGGATGTCTCTGATATTTTAAATAATCTAAATGAAGCTCAAAGAAACGCAGTAACTTCTGAGTCCTCTCATCTCCTTGTTTTAGCGGGCGCAGGATCTGGTAAAACTAGAGTTATCGCCCACAGGGTTGCCTGGCTAGTACAAGCCTTAGACAACAGCCCTCACTCTTTATTAACAGTAACTTTTACTAATAAAGCAGCTAACGAAATGAAAGGCAGAATCGAATCTATGTTAGGCCAAGAAATGGCAGATTTCTGGTGTGGGACTTTTCACGGCATTGCTCATAGGCTTTTGAGAAGACATTGGGAAGAAGCAAGCCTTAGAAAGGAGTTTGCAATTTTGGACAGTGAAGATCAGTACAGGGTCATTAAGAGGGTTTGTAAATCCATGGGTGTTGACGAGGGCAAGTGGCCGGCTAGGCAAATTCAGTGGTACATCAATAAAGAAAAAGATGAGTGCCGAAGGGCAAATCAAGCTGAGTCCGGCGATGATTATTTCGTTGAACAAATGACCAAGGTTTATGAGGAATATGAACAGCTCTGTGAAAGAGAAAGCTTAGTAGATTTTGGAGAGCTATTATTAAGATCTCTCATTCTATTATCCACTAATGAGTCATTGCTTTCTCATTATCAAAAACGCTTTAAGCATATCCTTGTGGATGAGTTTCAAGACACCAATGAAGTCCAGTATCGATTATTGTCATTATTGAAGGGAAAAGACAGTAGCTACACAGCCGTGGGCGACGACGATCAATCCATCTATGGTTGGCGAGGAGCAAAAAGTGACAATATTGATAGGTTTACTAAAGATTTCACGAAGACTGAAGTGGTTCGATTGGAGCAGAATTATAGATCCACACAAACCATCTTGGATGCAGCCAACTCAGTTATTGAGAATAATCAGTCAAGAATGGGCAAAGAACTTTGGACTGAGCAAAAAGAAGGGGAAAAGATTTCAGTCTACTCTGCATACAACGAAGATGACGAAGCGAGGTTTGTTGTTGGAACAATCCAATCTTGGATGGATCAAGGTAACGCCCTAGATGAGGTTGCAATTCTTTACAGATCCAATGCACAGTCGAGAGCTTTAGAAGAGGCTATTTTAAGAAAGGAGCTTCCATACAGAATTTATGGGGGACAGAGATTCTACGAACGAGCAGAAATTAAGAATGCGATGGCTTATATACGCCTAGTTTACGGGAGACAAGATGACGCTGCTTTTGAAAGAGTAATTAACTTACCTCCACGGGGAATCGGAGCCAAGACACTAGAAATTATCAGAAAAAAAGCGAGGGATAAAAATAGTTCACTTTGGAATGCCGGTTCAGAATTGGTCGAATTTGATGAGCTGACTGCAAGGGCTAAAGCCTCATTGTCTGGGTTCATGGGAGACCTTGAGAGCCTCAGTGCCGAAGTGGATGGCTTAGAGTTAAAGGAAACAGTGGATCATATTATTCAGAGGAGCGGATTGATTGAATACCATAAAAAAGAGGCAGGAGAAAAGGGCAGAACTCGAGTAGAGAATTTAGAGGAACTTGTCAGCGCTGCGGGTGATTTTAAATCAGATAATCAAGAAGAAGATACTCCTATCTTAAAGGCTTTCATTGATCACGCAGCACTTGATGCTGGCGAAGACCAAGCAGAAGAGCATGAGTCAGCGATACAACTCATGACCTTGCATTCAGCAAAGGGTTTAGAGTTTCCTCTGGTCTTTGTAACTGGCTTTGAAGAAAATCTATTTCCTCATAGACTCTCTATAGAAGAACCGGGGCAGCTGGAAGAAGAAAGGAGACTTTGCTACGTAGGAATGACTAGAGCCATGGAGAAGCTTTATATCATTTATGCAGAAATGAGAAACTTACATGGAAATGAAACATTTAATCCACCTTCACGTTTTTTGAGAGAAATACCACCTGAGTTAACTCAAGAAATAAGAACAGGTGGTGCAATAGGCAGAAAATCATATAACTCAAAAGGCATTGTTGCTCAAGGAGAGATACCGGAGACGGACTTGGTCTTAGGGCAGAGGGTGGTTCACGAAGTTTTTGGTGAGGGCGTAATTCTTAACTATGAAGGCCAAGGGGCTAATGCTAGAGTAGAAGTTAATTTTGATTCAAGTGAAACTAAGTGGCTCATGGCTTCTTACGCAAAATTAAGACCAATTTAATTAAGGAAATTTATGAAGAAAAAAATTTTATCTACCTTTCTCATTTTTCTTTTTCTGGGATGTTCTGACAATTCAGTCACTTCTTCGGAAGGGAGTGTAGAAATTGATCTAAACAAAGTCTACAAGTGGAATATGGTCACCACATGGCCTAAGAATTATCCTGGATTGGGATTAGCAGCTGAAAACTTGTCTAAATATGTAGACGAAATGAGCAATGGCAGGTTAAAGATCAAGGTTTATGGTGCGGGGGAGATGGTTCCTGCAATGGAAGTCTTTGATGCAGTTTCGAGAGGTACGGTACAAATAGGCCATGGAGCTTCTTATTATTGGACAGGAAAACTAAAATCTTCACAATTCTATACAGCTGTTCCCTTTGGGCTAACAGCTCAAGAAATTAATTCTTGGATCCACTGGGGAGGTGGCCAAGAGCTTTGGGAAGAAGCTTATGCTCCTTTTAATCTAATGCCGCTGGCAGGAGGAAATACGGGTGTCCAAATGGCCGGATGGTTTAATAAAGAAATTAATTCCATCCAAGACCTTAAAGGGCTAAAAATGAGGAGTCCAGGACTGGCCGGTGAAATCTTCTCACGTGCTGGTGCAGAAACTGTAGTGCTACCTGGAAGTGATATTTTTCTGGCATTACAGCAAGGCGTAGTAGATGCAGCCGAGTGGGTAGGGCCCTTCAATGATTGAACTTTTGGGTTTCATCAGGTAGCAAAAGATTTTTTCTCTCCGGGTTGGCATG
>JAKUUL010000034.1 GCA_022447025.1 SAR86 cluster bacterium
GCAGAGTATGTGGATAGATCGTTTAATAACGTCAGTGTATGTTGTTTTAACAGGAACGATTATCTCAATTTCTTTAGCAATACTACTTGGCTTTAATGGTTAAAAAAGAAAAACGTCCTAGAACAAATCCAGTTGCAAAGCATGCTGGTAAATTCAATAAAGCAAAAGTCTTCAAAGACAAGACGAAATATTCTAGGAAAAATAAACCTAAAGGAAGCTGATGGATAGCTACTATAACCTTTTGGTAGTCTGGTTTATCTTGTGTTTTGCTGCTGGCTTTTACCTTCTGTTTAAAACAGCTCCCTACGGCAGATATTTGAGAGACGGATGGGGAATACAAGTTCCTTCTAGGTTGGGCTGGATTTTATTTGAATCTCCTCCAGTTTTTTTAATGATTGCCTTCTTCGTTCTTTACAGCGATCAAGGTTTAGTCCAAATAATATTTCTTACCGTTTGGTTAAGTCATTACATTAATAGGAGTTTTATTTGGCCGTTGAAAGTAAAAATTAAAGGCAAACCTATGCCACTTATAATTATTCTCTTTGCTTTAGGTTTCAACGCAATAAATGTTTACCTTCAGGGAAATTGGATTTTTGTTTATGGAGAATATTCGCTTTCTTGGTTAACTAGCAAACCCTTTATAGTGGGTTTAATAGTATTCTTAATTGGTATGTATATTAACGTTACCTCAGATAATATTTTAATAGCTCTAAGAAAAAATAATCAGAAAGAATATTCAATTCCTAATGGGTTTTTATTTAATAAGATATCTTCACCTAATTATTTAGGAGAAATGATTGAGTGGCTCGGTTGGGCAATAATGACTTGGAGTTTTGCAGGATTGGTCTTTTTCTTTTGGACAGTTGCTAATTTGTTACCCAGAGCCTTAGCCAATCATAGGTGGTATCAAGAGAAATTTCCTGAATACCCAACTGATCGCAAAGCAATTATTCCTTATCTTTTTTAATCTTTCTCTTGTTTCTGTTTGACACAAGAATTATTCTAATCGACCTGTTCGCAAGCAAGTTAGGAGACATATATGGATCTAGAGTACGGACCCGAATACAACGATTTTAGAGAGGAAGTAAGGTCTTTCGTCAAAGCAAATGAAGGGGTTAATCTTCTGGGAAAATCTTTAAGAAGCTCTGAACGAGTTGAGTGGCAGCAAAAACTAATTGATAACGGATACTTTGCAAGATCCACTCCCAAGGAATATGGAGGGTTTGGAGGCGATATAGATATCCTTAAATCCAGAATCATCGCTGAAGAGTTTGCTAAATCTCCTATTCCCAAACCTTTAGGAGGTCAAGGAATCCAAATGCTTGTTCCTACGTTATTAGAACTTGGTACCGAAGAACAAAAGCAAGCGTATGTTAAACCCACGCTTAGAGGGGAGATTATTTGGTGCCAAGGTTATTCAGAACCTAATTCAGGAAGTGACCTAGCTAGCCTTCAAACCAAAGGAGAACTAGATGGAGATGAATGGGTTATTAATGGTCAAAAAATTTGGACGAGTACCGCTAAATTTGCCCAGATGTGTTTCTGTTTGGTCAGAACTGAACCTGATGCACCAAAACACCAAGGTATCAGTTACCTACTAATACCCATGGACACACCTGGTATTGAAATTCGACCCATTATGCAAATGACGGGTGATGCTGATTTCAATGAAGTCTTTTTTACAGATGTACGTATACCAGCAACCAATATTGTCGGTGAGCGTGGTGAAGGCTGGAAAGTTGCCAATGCTACCCTTACCCACGAGAGAGGTTCTCTGGCTGATCCAGATGTAATGATGAACAGACTCTACGCACTTATAGACTTGATGAAATCTGAAACAATTGATGGTGAAAGAGTTATAGATAAACCTGCTTTTAGGGACAGGTTATTAAGGGTGCAAGGAAAAGTTTTAGCTCAACAAGCTAATGCTCTTAGATTACTTTCCAGCTCTATAAATAAAGGACAAGATACAACGATGGCGAGATTTATAACCAAACTCATTGGGACCGAGCTTAGGCATGAGTTAGAAGGCTTAGCCATTGATGCCATGGGTGAGATGGGGACTTTATATGAGGACAGTCCTCATTTGAGAGACAGTGGTTCTTGGCAGATGTCTTACATGTATTTCCTAGGATTGATAATTGGTGGAGGTACGAATCAGATTCAAAAAAATATTATTAGTGAAAGGGCCTTGGGCATGCCTAAGGAACCGAAAATTCCAGGAGCATAAATATGTATTTTGGTTTATCAGAAGAACAGCAAAGTTTGGAAGACAACATTAAGAAGTACCTAGAAGATAATGCTTCTCTAGATTCCATTAAAGAAGTAGCCGGTGGTGATTCAGCTAAGTCAGCAGATATACACAAAGGACTTCTAGAATTAGGAATAAGTGGCTTAATGGTTCCAGAAGAATACGGTGGCCTAGAGCTTGATATGCTTTTTGCTTCTGTGGTGTCAGGAGCGCTTGGTTCTGGAACTGCACCCGTTCCGTATGCTGGTGCTTATGTCATGGCACCCATTGCTTTAACTTTAGCGGGAAGCGACTCCCAGAAAGAGAATTGGTTACCTAAGATTGCAGGCGGTGAAGTAGTTATTGGAATTGGTCTTTCAGAATATGTAGGTGCCCGAGAAGATGCAGCAATCACTGCCTCAGGTAACACCATCTCTGGACGCTGTCTTTTTGTTATGGATGGCAAAGATGCAAATGCTTACATTCTCGCTAATAAAGCAGGAGAACTTTACTTAGTTGATGCTAAAGCTAAAGGCATCTCTTTAACAGAATTAGTAACTGTTGATAAAACGCGACCTTCAATAGAACTAAATTTAGATAATGTTGAGGCAGAACTGCTTCCCGGTTCTGAAAGTAACCAAGAAGTTATCAATAAAGTTTTAGATGCCGGAAGACTAATGCTTGCAGCAGATAGTATTGGAGCCTCTCAAATTATGTTGGATAAGGCCGTTGCTTACTCACTAGAGAGAAAGCAATTTGGAAGAGTGATAGGATCTTTTCAAGCCGTAAAACATATGTGTGCTGAAATGGCAGCCGAACTAGAGCCATGTCATTCAATGATTTGGCATGCAGCCCATTGTTATGATCATGACCCCTCACAAGCTAGATTAATGGCTTGCCATACCAAAGCCCATGTTTCAGAAGTTGGTCAACAAATTTCTAAAACAGCTACAGAAGTTCACGGCGGCATGGGTTTTACGGACGAGTTAGGATTACATTATTGGTTTAAAAGAATTGGATTGAACAGACAGCTGTTGGGTTCTCCGGAATTAGTTAGAGAAGAGGCAGCAAGAATACAAAACTTTGATCAATCCCCTGCTGGAGGCCAAAGTAAAAAGGAAGTTGGTAACCCGCTTTTAGTCTAAAGAGAATAAAACTCTGCTGCTGTTTTATAAAAAAGATACTCTTTCTCTTCAGTAGAAAAATCTTCAACAACTTTTTTAAATCCGTTCCAGAGAACAGGATAAGAGATAGATCTTTTATCTACTGGAAAGTTGCTTTCAAACATACATCGTTCTGCTCCGAAACATTTAATTGCATGTAAGTAATACCTGCCATGACTTTCAGCAAACTCATTTGAGTTAGCAGGCAGTTCCCTCTTATGCCATCCCCAACCGTTTATGGGCATAGCAAGTCCACCTATTTTTATATAAACATTATCCCTTTCTGCTAACTCAGCTATTGATTCTTGCCATTCAGAAAAAACCTCTTCTCGCATATTTGAGTAAGGACCTATGCCAAGAGGACCGCCAAAGTGATTCTGAACGATCTTAAGGCTAGGAAAACATTGTGCTAATTCTGTTAACTCACTGATTTGTTTATGATAATTCCAGGCATCTAAAGTAAGGTTAAGGGCATCTAGTTGCTCTACCCCTTTTTGGAATTTATCGTCTAAGTAGATGTGTTGGATAGGGTTTGAATGAGAATTTCTTATTTCATCACTGTCATCCCAACTTGCCCCATGACGTATGCCTTTAAACTTTCCTTGTCCTTGTTCTAAGTGCGCCTCCAAAACTTCTCTAGCAGAATCTCCTAACATCATATCTGCATGCCCTACTATGCCTTCAATTTGTGCTTTGGAGGTATCTTGTTTGGCTTCTTCAGAAACTTCAACAACAAACTCAGTCTCACCTACAGGTTTCATTGCTTCAGAGCCGGATTCATAGTAACCCTGACCACACTCTACAAAAACCGTCTTGAGAACCTTATGACCAGATTGAGTATCATTCCATAAATCTTCTAATAGATAACGATTGTCTGCAGAAACTCCGTCAGTGCGAGGAGTGCCTGGCCAAAGATGATGATGCGGATCAACTATTTCGATGTCTTGATCAATAATGTCTTCAGAGACTTGATCCAACCATCCTAGTTGATCAGAAGGTCTATTCACTTTTTAGCTTCTAGCCCTGGTAAAGGTTTTGACCAGTTTTTCAACTTCTCCTCCTGCTCCGCCTTTAGAAAAGTCTTTGTGACCCAAGAAATCATCTCGGCCTAACATTATCGCTAGCTCTTCAGGTTTTCCTTCAAGCCACTTTTCATCCAAGTGGTCGTAGCACTCCACAGTCCTTAAAGCCAATCGGCTGAACGTTATATGTATAACAACTCTTTCACCTTTAATGTTTCTAGGATAATTGCTGTGCCAAATTGAACCGTCCCACATGACTAAAGAACCTGGTGGGCACTCTACTGGAATAGCTCCTTTCTGTGCTGCTATCTCTTCTGGTAAGGGGTGTCTTCTCTTTAAATGGGATTTTGGTATAACCTTAGTACAACCACCCTCTTCCGTATATTCATCACAAGCCCAACAAAGAGTAAATATCTGGTTGTGTATTGGAAAGGGTGCAGGTGTCCAGTTTTGATCGGCATGCAATCCGATTTCTGGAGCGCCTTTAGGCCTAATACTTGCAATTAATTGTGACAGTAGAGCTCCTTTTCCGCACATAACCTCTACCATTGCTTGGATTCTAGGATTTAAAACAACTTCCTCAAAGACAGGATCTCGTCCTAATAAGATCGCTGCAGAATAACCTTTAGCACCACCTTCCGTTTCTTGGGCCAATTTGATACAGGTTTCTCTTAGTTTATTATTAAATTCTTCGGAGACATCAGCATCCATCACGGCGTAGCCATGTTCTTTTATATGCGCTACCGTCTTTAATAGGTCTAAATCTTTAAGTTGTTTAGTAAATTCTTTAGAGAACTCAAAAGGTTGAACAGTACTTAAAGTTTCATCTGGTTTTTCTATGGCTGTAGACATTTTTAAATAATTTTTTTAAATAGTAGCACTTTCAAGACAATGAACTCAATCTACGCCTTCTTTGATAACAGACAAGGCATACCCATATATATCTGCTATCTCCTCAATTCTCTTGTTCCTAGGGGTACCGGAACCGTGACCGGCTCTAGTTTCAACTCTTAACAGCACTGGATTATCGCACCCTTGGAGTTCTTGTAGTCGTGCAGCAAATTTAAATGAGTGAGAAGGAACCACTCGATCATCTCTGCTAGCTGTTGTAATTAAGGTCGGTGGATAACAAACCCCTGCCTCAATATTATGATAAGGAGAGTACGCAAAAAGGTTAAAGAACTCTTCCCTATCATCAACGGAACCATAGTCGCTCTCCCAGGCCCAACCTATTGTAAATTTACTAAATCTCAGCATATCCATAACCCCTACTTGAGGGATGGTCACTGCAAACAAGGAAGGATTTTGAAGCATGGTGGTGCCTACCAACAAACCTCCGTTTGATCTGCCTACAATAACTGTGGACTTGCTGCTTCCTATATTTTTTGAATGTAAAAATTTAGCTGCATAAGCAAAGTCATCAAAAACATTCTGCTTATTTAATAACATGCCGGCTTCATGCCAAGCATCGCCGTATTCGGAGCCGCCTCTAAGATTGGCAACAGCAACAACACCACCTTGGTTCATCCAGGCTAAATAGGTTTTACTAAAACTGGGTAATATGGAAATATTAAATCCGCCATAACCATAAAGCAGAACGGGAGTATCTGCTTTAATTTGGATGTCTTTTTTGTAAGTAACATGCAGAGGTATTTTGGTTCCATCTTTTGAATCAAAGAATCTTAGTTCAGTAAAGAAGTCTGACGAATTATAATTTGGTAAGGATTCTTTCCAATATTCCTCAAAGATTAGGGTTTCCATATCCATTTTATAAATCTTTGTTGGTGTTACGTAATTGGTAAAACTAAAGTAAGTATATCTGTCACTTATCTTCCCGTTAAAACCGGAGACGGAACCTTTCGAAGGTAAATCTAAACCAGATATGAACTCGCCTTCTAAATTAAAAAAACTAACCTTAGATTGCGAATCTTTAAGGTACTCAATTACAAACTTATTATTTATCAAGCTAAATCCTGATATCGGAAGAGTTATTTCATTTATCACGTCTTCCCATAAGAAAGATTCATTTTTATTAATCTTTAATTTAACGATTTTTCCGTTTGGTGCATTTTTATTTGTAAAAAACCAAAGATCACTTCCTTTATTGCCTAAAAATATATATGTGGCTTCTAACTCAGCTATGACAGGAATAAATGAGTGGTCTTTATCGAATTGAATGTACAGCCTATTGCTTTCATCAGTTCCTTCACCCACATATAAAATTCTATATTTTCCATCTTCACTTACATCAATATTCCAAGACCAGTTTGGTTTTTCAGGCTGATCGTAGACTAATAAATCTTCTTCTTGTGAAGTACCTATTTTATGAAAATAAAGTTTAGGGCTCCTATTGATCTCTGAAAGTGCTACGTCTTTCGGCTCAGGGTATTTTTGGTAATAAAATCCTGAGCTATCTGATTCCCAGGAACCAGAAGAAAATTTAGTCCATTTGATGGTGTCTTCCAGTACTTGATTGGAGTCGACTTCTAATACCTTCCATGTTTTCCAATCTGATCCTCCATCAGAAATTGAATAGGCTATAAATTTTCCGTTAGGACTGATACTTAAGTTTGATAAAGACACAGTGCCATCTGTAGAAAACTTGTTAGGGTCAATTACTACTTCTGATAAGCAGGTATCACACTCTTGTTTTAACAATTTACTTTGTTGCCAACTGCCTTCGTTAAAAAAATAAAAAATATTACTTCCTCTAATCTGGGGGATGCTTTTTGAGTTACTAACCCAAATGGATTCAAGATTTTCTTTTATCTTTTTTCTGTATTTATTCTTAGTTAAATACCTCTGACTTAAATTATTTTGTAATCCAACCCATGCCTCGACTTCTTCGCTAGTAAAATCTTCTAACCAGCGATAAGGGTCCTCCACTTCTACACCATGCAATAAATCTATTTGCGAAACTTTTCTAGTAACTGGATATTCTGTTATTGATGCACAAGACCCCATCAATAAAAAACAAATCAGGCCTAAAAACAAAAATCTCTTATTCTTCATGTCTATATCCTATCAACTTAAAGTTTTACCCGGTAGATTGCTTACCTTTACTTTCATCCAGTTATTCTTAGTATGGTGGTGATATGAAGAAATCCTATATTAAAATTCTTTATTTAGCCTTGCCACTGATCTTAAGTTCATTAAGTTTAGCCGAAGACAATATTGAGTCATTAAAGATTGGATTCGGATCCTGTATAGACGAAGCAAGACCACAACCTATATGGAAAGCCGTAGAAAAGGAAAATCTCAATGACTTCTTCTTCATGGGAGACAATGTTTACGGAGATCTGGATTCGGGTGAACTTTCCAACATGAAGCCGGCTTATGTTAAGCAAGAAAAAAATTTTCCGACTTGGTTAAAAAACTTACAGCCTCTAGCTATTTGGGATGATCATGATTACGGCCTAAATGATGGCGGTAACGAATACACACTAAAAAAAGATTCGCAGAAGTTGTTTTTAGATTTTTGGAAAGTAGATAAGCAAGATGACCGTCATAAAAGAGAAGGTATTTATTTTTCTGAAACCAGGCAAATCAAAGATAAGAAGATTCTTTTAATCGGGTTAGATACGAGATACTTCCGCTCGCCTCTTGAAGGAGAAAAAAGGAACTATCAGTCTACCTCTGATGTAAGTAAAACTATATTAGGACAACAGCAGTGGGAGTGGCTAGAAAGAACATTTCAAAACGAAGCAGACATTATTATTTTAGCTTCTTCAATACAAATTCTTGCAACCAATCATGGATTTGAAAAATGGAGTAACTTTCCTCATGAAAAAGAAAGGTTACTGACTTTAATAAAACAATTCAAAAAACCTGTAGTACTTGTTTCTGGAGACAGGCATAAAGCAGGGATATACAAACAAGATAATCTTTATGAGTTAACTAGCTCTTCCTTAAATAAACCCTTACCTAGGTGGCTGGTTGCGGTTTGGGATGAAACTGACCCCCTGCTTTTAGGTAAAATGCATTACGACATGAATTATGGATTGATCAGCATTAGCTCTTCTGGAACCATTAACATTGACTTGAAAGATGAAAAAGGAAACATCTTAGAAGCAGTTGAGTTTGATATT
>JAKUUL010000035.1 GCA_022447025.1 SAR86 cluster bacterium
CCTCTAGAGGTTGTCTAACAACCATTCTTGCTACTTCCCTGCCGAAATAGTCATCTAATTTCTTTTTGTTAACAGTAATTAGACCTGATCCTTTTACTAAAAAGACTCTAGCTTTTGAAGTTTTTCTTCTTCCTACTGTAACTATTTGATCCAACTTTATTCCTTAAATATTAAAATGTATCCAATGTGTTTGGGTTCTGTGCTTGATGAGGGTGATCATTATCCTTATAGATCTTAAGCTTTGTAAGCATTTTTTTTCCCAGTTTATTTTTGGGTAACATCCCCTTAACTGCCATTCTAATAGCATCTTCAGGAGAGTTCTTAATAACGTTATCTAAAGATTTTGATTTTATTCCTCCAGGATAGCCTGAATGTTTAAAATATTTCTTTTGGTTCAATTTGTCCCCGGTTACATTAATTTTGTTTGCATTAATTACAACTATATAATCCCCTAAATCTGCATTAGGGGTGAATTCTGGTCTGTGTTTACCTCTTAACCTTGAGGCTAAAGCACTTGCTAATCTCCCTAAAGTCTTATCCTTGGCATCTACTAAAATCCAAGATTGCTCTATATCTGACTGTTTAAAACTCTGGGTTTTCATTGAAATTGTTACCTTAGGGAAAGCGCGCGCATTTTAATCTACTACCTAGGGTTGATACAACAGGAACTTTAATAAAATTATAAATTTTTAACTGAAAAAAACTGTTTTTCTTTGTTATTTCTCATCATTATATTAACCTTCAAACATGGCGATCTTTACTTCTAAAGAATACTTACCCTATTTAACGGCAGTTTTGGTTGGAGTAATATTCGGTGTTCTCATTTTTACTTTTATTAACAAAAATAACTTTCCGGCTGAAAATGAGATTATTTCTAAAAATCTAATAGGGAATTCTTTTAATGAAGCAGTAAATAAAGCATCTCCTTCTGTTGTAAATATTTACAGTGATGTACTTGTTAATGATAGGAGATCTCAATCTCCTTTTTCAGATAGATTTAATTCCATTTTTGGACTTAATAAAGCGAGAATACAATCAAGCTTAGGTTCTGGGGTAATTTTTTACTCAAATGGTTATATCCTTAC
Source organism: SAR86 cluster bacterium (assembly GCA_022447025.1). GTDB lineage: Bacteria > Pseudomonadota > Gammaproteobacteria > Magnimaribacterales > Magnimaribacteraceae > AEGEAN-183. Next base: position 1,086 of record JAKUUL010000035.1, read on the forward strand.
AAATCAGCATGTTATAGGTGACAGAAACGTAGGAATTACTGTTGAACTTTCCAATGGTCTAAAAGAAAAAGCTAAAATAATAGGAATTGATAAAGGAACTGATTTAGCAGTATTAAAAATTGACCAAAATGAAGAACTGTCCTCAATAGAGATAGCTAATTCTGATAATCTAAAGATTGGAGATATAGTTTTAGCTATTGGGAATCCTTACGGATTAGGACAATCAGTAAGCATGGGGATAGTCAGTGCTACTGGAAGAGAGTTTAATAATCCTTATTCTGATTATATTCAAACCGATGCTTCTATAAATCGAGGTAATTCAGGGGGTGCCTTAATAGATACTTCAGGGAGGTTGGTTGGTATAAATACCCTGATAAGAAGCAGTACAGGCGGATCAGAAGGCATAGGACTTGCAATACCTTCTGCTAGAGTATTGGGAATCATAAATGATCTTATACAGTACGGGGAAGTTAAAAGAGGCTGGTTAGGTTTTGGAATAGACAGAAGAGTTTTAGCAACACAAAATTTATTAAAAATAAGCTTTGTATATCCTAATGGACCTGCCAAAGAAGCTAATTTAGAAGAGGGAGATATAATTATTGAAATAAATGAACAAAAATCTTCTTATCCTCTTTTATTTCAGGAGTTTGCGAGATCTAAACCTGGAACAATTATCAAATTTAAGATTTTAAGAGATGGAAACTATTTAGATATTGATCTACTAACTTCTATAGTTTCTAACTGAATTTACTTTTTTCTTTCTTGAATTAAATAAGGTCCTGCTACCTGAATTAAGAAATCCTTTCTATATCTGCTCCAAGAATATTTAATTTCTCTTCTATCCTTTCATATCCCCTGTCTATATGGTAAATCCTATCAATTTGAGTAGTCCCCTTTGCAACTAAGCCTGCTAAAACTAGACTAGCTGAGGCCCTAAGGTCTGTAGCCATTACAGGAGCTCCTACCAAATCTTTAGTGCCTTCAATGATAGCTGTATTTCCTTTTAAAGAAATCTTTCCTCCCATTCTGGCAATCTCTTGTACGTGCATAAATCTATTCTCAAATACATTTTCTGTGACAGTGGCTGTACCTTTTGCTATAGAGTTAAGGGCAATAAATTGAGCTTGCATGTCAGTTGGAAAGGAAGGGTATGGTCCTGTACTTAAACTTGTAGCTTTAGGTCTATTTATTTCCATTTTCAAAGATATCCAATCTTCCCCAGATTTAATTAATGCACCGGCTTCCCTTAATTTACTTACAACAGAATCAACCGAATTAGGTCTAGTTCCTTTTATTTTTATATCTCCTCCTGTCATAGCTACTGCAGTTAAATAAGTAGCTGTCTCAACTCTGTCAGGCATAACGGAGAAATCACAGCCCTCTAGAGTTTCTACCCCTTGAATAACTATCTTATCTGTCCCCTGCCCTTTTATCTGTGCACCCATTTTGATTAGGCAATCAGCTAAATCGACTACTTCAGGTTCCTTAGCTGCATTATTAATAATTGTTTCTCCTTCTGCGAGAGAAGCAGCCATTAATACATTTTCAGTAGCCGTTACACTAACTGGATCAAAATTTATAGTATTCCCTTTTAACCTACCATCAGATTTAGCATTTATGTAACCGCCTTCTAAAGAAATATTAGCTCCCATAGTTCTCATTGCATCTATGTGGAGGTTTACAGGCCTGCTTCCTATGGCACACCCTCCAGGTAAAGCAACTTTTGCCTGATGAAATTTAGCCAATAAAGGTCCCAAAACAAGTATTGAAGCTCTCATGGTCTTAACTAATTCATATCTTGCATTTAAATTTTTAATAGAAGAGGCATCAACATAAACATCCATATCCTCATTTAACATAATGTCTATACCCATAGAGCCCAATAATTCGATCATGGTAGTTACGTCGTTTAAATGGGGTAAGTTGCTGACCTTCATAGGTGATTCAGCTAATAAAGAAGCAGCCAATACCGGTAAAGCGGAGTTTTTTGCTCCAGAGGCAAAAATCTCTCCTTTGAGTTCTTTTTTACCTGTAATAAGAAGTTTATCCATTAAAAAAATTATTTACTAAATTGAAGTTACCCATCTTTCAATGACTACATCTAAATTATTTCCTTCTTTTTCCATTAACGAATAAAACTGATTTCTAAAAGTTAGCCCAAGATTAACACCATTTATTACTATATTAATTAACTTCCACTGTCCTTGTTTATTGAGGTACATATCATAAATTGCAGGATAAACTTTTGTAGACGTAACTATTTGTAAAGAAACCTTTTCTCTATTTCCCTTAGGTGATTTCTTTACCTCAGAAGAAACTAATATCTCCTCATCTTTGAATTCTGCTAAAGTTTTTGAATAAGTCTCAAGAAGGCTTGCTTTAAAAACCTTGTTAAATTTTTCTATTTGCTCTTTATTTGCATCTTTATAATACCTACCCATTACATTTCTAGAAATTCTTTTAAAGTCAACTAAAGGTTGTAATGCAAATGAAATAGCTTTTATGAACTCTTCGGGATTTTCTTCATAAATATCTTGCTTTGCCCGCACTACTAAAACGATATCTTCATGAATTTTTTCAACATATTCAGACGAAGATTCTGCAAAACTTTGATTAAAAAAGAATAGAGAACTAAAAAAAAGTAAACTAAAACTAGAAAACAATGGTCTCATAAGTAAAAAGAGATAATTAGAGCTATATGAAATTTGAAGTTATTATAACATCTGCATTAAACAACCCTTATGAATTAAAGTTCAACCTTTAAGAGCTTTTAAGTGAATATTCTAACTTTCCTATACATAACTGCTGGCATTGGACTAGTTTGGATCAGTGCACAAAAATTAGAAAAATATTCTGTTTTAGCATCAGTAAGATATGGGATGTCGCCTTTCTTAATCGGTTCAACTGTAATTGCATTTGGAACTTCTGCCCCTGAAATGCTGACTAGTCTTTTTGCTGCTTTCGAAAACAAAGCTGTAATGGTAGTAGGTAATGTAATAGGTTCTAATGTAGCTAATATTGCCTTAGTTTTTGGGCTTACCTTGGGAGTATTGTTCTTCAAAAAAGAAGACTTCTCATCCAAACCAGAAATTTCTTTAAATTTAATTATTCTTATCTTTTCAACGCTCTTAGTTTGGATAGTTATAGCTTTAAATCCCTTTAATATTTACTCATCCATAGTACTTCTACTAGCTTTACTCTTAGTTATTGTTATCTGGTATAAAAGTAATGCTGGTAATGAAACTCAGTTTGAAGAATCAGATGAGAAATACTTATTTTTAAAATTATTAGCCTCTTTAGCTTCTTTAGTTATTGCGGCTTGGTTGATAACCAAGGGCGCTTTCAATATTTTAGAAACTATTGGAATAGGTGAATTATTTGTAGGCTTTACAGTCCTAGCAATTGGAACCAGTCTACCTGAAATTGCTGCGGCACTAGCTTTAGCTGCAAAAGGAAGAAATGAAGCTGTGGCTGGAACCCTAATTGGCTCAAATATATTTAATGGCCTACTTGTTTTAGCTATACCTGGAATTGTTGGATCTTCAGCTTTATTTAATTATCCCCAATGGGTTCCATTACTTACTGTTCTCCTTATTGTTACTGTCATCTTTTGCCTATACCTATTCTTAAGAATAAATAAACCTAAACGTGCTAGTTTAGGTATATGTATTTTATTGTTTATAAGTTATTTCTTATCATTATCATTGGCATATAGTTAAAAAAAGAAACTATGAAAAAACCAAATCATATTAAATCAGCCTTAAGAACCTTAGACATTGAATCAAGAGCACTTACTAAACTTGCAGCAAATTTAGATAATAACTTTTCTAATTTATGTGATGCGATTTTAAGTACTAAAGGAAAAATTATTACTATGGGTGTAGGCAAATCAGGCCATATAGCTCAAAAAATATCTGCAACACTTTCAAGTACTGGTTCTCCTTCTTATTTTATTCACGCTACTGAAGCTCTTCATGGTGATATTGGTGTCATTTCTAAAAATGATTGTGTTTTAATTTTTTCTCATTCTGGAGAATCAAAAGAAATAATAGATTCCATTAAACCTTTAAAAAATATTGGCTGTAAGATCTTTTCTTTCACTGGCCCTACTGAATCTACTATTGCTAAAAGTACTGATATCAATATTTCAACAGAAGTAGACAAAGAAGCCTGTCCTCTAGACCTAGCACCAACTTCTAGTACGACAGCAGCTTTAGCTTTAGGAGATGCTTTAGCAATTGCTTTATTGGAAAGCAGAGACTTTAGTCCTGAAGATTTTGCTAAATCTCATCCAGGGGGAAAACTTGGAAAGAAGCTAACGTTAAAGGTTATGGATATTATGAGTAAGGGAAAAGAATTTCCTGTTGTTAGTCCAAACACCCCTTTATCAAGGGCTTTAGTGGAGATATCTAATAAAGGATTGGGAATAGTTGCAGTAGTTGAAAAAAAGAAACTCAAGGGTGTTTTTACTGATGGGGACTTAAGAAGAACCATAGAGTCAAAAAAAGACATTCATAAAACTAAGATTTCTTTAGTAATGTCAAAAAATGTAAAAACAATTGAACAGTCTTGTTTAGCTTCTGAAGCTATTGAAATAATGGAGAAAAACAAGATTTACGTATTAATTGTTTTAGACTCAAACAAAGTACCTGTTGGGGTCTTGCGTATGCATGACTTAATGCAATCAGGTTTGGTATAAATTTTTTAAGTGAAAAGAATAAGCTTTATTCTCCTTGTTTTTGTTTTCCTAGGACTATACCTATTTACTTATAATTCAAATTCATCTTTTTTAGATAAAGAAATCAAACAGACGCTTTTTACTTCCGTTTCTAAACCTTCATGGAAGATAGAAATGCAAAATACAAAAGATTCCTTTGAATTACATTCTTTAACAGCAACGCAAGAAGAAAATAAGGGGGTCTTTTTACTAGATGAGCCTATTTTTAGATCCTATTGGGAAAACAAATTCAAAAGTACCGCATCATCTGTGTATGCAATACTAGATCTGGCTGAAGAAAAATTGTTAATGACAAATAATGTCCATTTAACCATTACAGAAAGAGATGAAAAAATTGATCTGTTTTCTGAAACAATAAATTTTGACATGAGAAATAAAAATTTTCGTTCTAAAAATCAAGTTCAGATGAAAAGTACTTCCTTTAGGCTGAATAGTAATGGATTTGATCTTTTTCAAAACTCAAATGGAGTAAATGAATTGATCTTTTCTAAAGCAGCTTTTGAAGAAAACAATGCTTCTAAGAATAGCTTCTATGGAGAGGCAGATCTTATAATTTATAAAAGCCCTTCAGATACTTTTACCTTGAAGGGTTCCGCTGAAATAAAATTTGAATCTACCCTAATTAGTGCTGAAGAAATTGAATTTAACTTTAAGACTAAAAAAATAATTAGTTCAAAAAGGTCTAAAATAATTAAGTCTTAAAATGAAATTACAGTCCCAAAATCTAACAAAAAAATATTCGAATAAAATAGCTGTTCAGAATCTTTCTATTAACTTAATACCTGGAGAAATTTTAGGGTTGTTAGGGCCCAATGGTGCTGGTAAAACTACTTTCTTCTACATGATTGCGGGATTAATAAGTTCTGATTCTGGAAAAATACTGATTGACGGAGAAGATATAACTAATAAAAGTGTTTCAGATAGAGCTAGTATGGGATTGGCGTATTTGCCTCAAGAACCTTCAGTATTTGGACGCCTTAGTGTGGAAGAAAATATTATGGCCGCTTTAGAACAAAGGAAAGACATAAAAAAAGAACAAAGGCAGCAGGAACTTGAAAAGTTAGTAGAAGAATTTCAACTAAATAAATTCTTAAAAACTAAGTCAAATAAACTTTCAGGGGGAGAAAGAAGGAGAGTTGAAATTGCTCGATCTCTAAGCTCAAACCCTAAGTTTATTCTTCTGGATGAACCTTTTGCAGGTATAGACCCAATAGCTGTATCTGAGCTGAAAGAGACTCTAAAAAAATTAAAGAAAATGAAATTAGGAATTTTAATTAGCGATCATAATGTAAGAGAGACAATGCAGATTTGCGACAATGTTTTAATAATGAGTGAGGGAAAAGCTATAGCTGAGGGTACGCCTTCCAAAGTATCCTCAAATGAGTTAGTCAAAGAGGTCTACTTAGGTAAAGACTTTTAATTAGAATATGAAGCAGGGGTTAAAACAACTACCAAAACAAACTCTTGCTTTAACTCCATTGCTTCAGAATCAAATTAGACTTATGTCCTTAAGTGGAAATGAAATTCGTAAGTCATTAAATCAAATTGTTAAAGAGTATTGTGAAGAAGACAGAAGTAAAGAATACCTTCTTTTCAAAGACTTAGTTTTTGAAGACAGGTTTAACAACTTCTTACAAACGAGAAACCAGCCTCTAGAGTATCAAAACGAGATACCGCAAGAGAAAGATATTAAAGCAACCCTTTTAGATCAGCTTTACATAGAAAACCTAGAAGAATATGAGATCCTCATAGGAGAATATTTGATTGATTCAATAAATAAAGATGGAAGATTAGACAATAATCTAGACTACGAAGATGTTTCTTTATTTGTATATGAAGCTCTCAACTTTAAGGTTGGCAAAAAAGAAATTGAAAAAATACTCTTTTTAATTCAAAACTTTGAACCTGCAGGGTGTGCTTATAGAACTGTTCTTGAATCTCTTCTTATCCAAACTGATCATTTAGAGATACGAAATGAAGAAAAGAAAATTATTAAACGATTCCTTCAGAAATTTTCTAAAGAAAAAGTAGATGTAAGTAACTTGAGTCCGCAAATAAAAAAAGTTTTGCAAAAACTAAAGTTTAACCCCTGTATCCAACTAGATCTGGATGAGGTTAGTTATGTGAGACCTGATCTAGTAGCGATAGAAAACTCGAATAAATTAGAAGTAACTTTAAACGATCCTTTTTTAATAGAGTCTCTTACACAAAAGATTAAAACTTTTGTAAAAAGCTCCTCTTCAAAGAAAAAAAAAGAAGCTCTCTCATTTATTAATGGATTCGAAAGACGTCAAAAAACTCTTCTTGAGGTAGGAAAGTTTATAGTTTCAAAACAAGAGAAACATTTATTGGATTCTAAAGCTCTCATTCCCTTGACGCTTAAGCAAATTGCAACATCCATTGGCATTAGCGAATCAACAGTATCTAGAATAGTAAAATCTAAATACTTAGAATTACCTAAAAGGAATATCCCCCTTTCGTCTTTATTAGAAAAAAAAGTTACTTTGAGATCTTCTGGAGGAAAGGAAGTTTCGCCATCCCA
>JAKUUL010000036.1 GCA_022447025.1 SAR86 cluster bacterium
AGTGATAAAATAGATAATTCTTCACCCAAACAATATTTCTATTCAATGAAAAAAATAAACATTGCCTCTTTACTTTTGCTTGTGTTCTTAAGTGCTTGCGGTGGATCAGAGTCAAAAGTAGATTCCGCTCTTGCAGAGCAGATCCTTTATTTTGGCAATGGCACTGAACCAAAAGATTTAGATCCTCACACGGTAACTGGTGTTCCTGAAAGTCATATTTTAATGGCATTATTGGAAGGCTTGGTTATGCGACATCCGGAAGGGCTGGACCCATTACCTGCTGTTGCTGAAAGTTGGACTATATCTGAGGATGGAAAAACCTATATCTTTAATCTAAGAGAGAGTGCTATTTGGTCTAATGGCGATCCTGTAACTGCTGCAGATTTTGTTTGGGCTTGGGAAAGAATGCTTTCACCTTCTCTAGGATCTAAATATCCAGACATGTTATACGACGTAGTAAATGCAGAAGAATTTAATAAAGGAATTATCACAGATTTTTCAAAAGTAGGGGTTAAGTCTTTAGGGACAAAAAAATTATCAGTTAAATTAAAGAATCCAGCCCCTTATTTTCTTGGCTTATTAGCACATTACACCACTAGGCCTGTGCACAGACCTACCATAGAGAAATTTGGAGAAATAGACACCATTGGAAGTAAATGGACACGTCCAGGTAATTTTGTTGGAAATGGACCCTTCACCTTAGAAGATTGGCAATTAAATAAAGTACTTAAAGTTAAGAAAAACACACTTTATTGGGATGCAGATAAGGTCAGATTAAATGGGATACATTTTTTCCCTGTAGACAATGCAACCAGAGAAGATTTGATGTTCCGAAATGGACAGCTACATGTAACGAGTACTGTGCCATTAGAAAAAATAGAAGTTTATTCAAAACAATACCCCGATCTGATTCATATTGATCCTTATTTTGGAACTTATTATTTAAGGGTAAATGTTAAAAAAGCTCCTTTTGATAATAAGCTTGTAAGAAAAGCCTTATCCTTATCAATTAATAGAAAAGAAATAGTCGAAAAAGTAGCTAAGGGAGGTCAAATCCCAGCTTTTTCTTTTACGCCACCTGATCCAAATAGTTACTTTCCTCCAACCACATTAGAATTTAATCCTGTATTAGCTCAGTCCCTACTTAAAGAAGCAGGAGTTTCTCAAGAAAAACTTCCTGCCTTTGAGTATCTTTATAACACTAGTGAAGGACACCAGAAATTAGCTCAGGCTTTTCAGCAGATGTGGAAGCAGAACTTAAATATTGATGTAGAGCTTGCTAATACAGATTGGAAGGTTTACTTATCTAGACAGAATATAGGTGATTACACTATAGCTAGAGCAGGGTGGATAGGAGACTACCCAGACCCCAAAACCTTTTTAGATATGATGGTTACAGATCGAGGTAATAATCAGACTGGTTGGTCAAATGATGAATACGATAATCTGTTAATCAAGGCAGCACAAAGTCCTTCACAAGAAGAGCGATTTAAACATTTTTATAAAGCTGAACAGATTTTAATGGATGAGTTGCCCATAATTCCTATCTATACATACACTCGAGTATATATGTTAAATCAGGATGTAAAAGGCTGGAGTCCAAATTTACTTGATTCTCACCCTTATCAATTTGTTTATTTAGAAAGATAATCCTTAAAAAATGATTTCTCTCATTCTTAGAAGGCTGGGAACAGCAATACCAGTTTTGCTCGCTGTAATAACCTTAACCTTTGTTATGGTTCACTCAGCACCAGGGGGACCTTTTGATGAAGAAAAGGCAGTCTCACCAGAAGTCCTGGTTAAATTAAATGAAAGGTATAACTTAAATGAACCATTAGTAGTTCAATATTTTGATTATCTAGGCAATGTTCTCCAGGGTGATTTTGGTCCTTCTTTTAGGTATCCAAGTAGGTCAGTAACTGAGCTTATTTCAATAGGATTACCCATTACATTTGAGCTTGCATTGTATGCAATATTATTTGCTTTAATGCTCGGGATCATTGCAGGGGTAATAAGTTCCTTAAGGCCTAATACAGCTTATGATTATGTTCCTATGACCATAGCCATGGCAGGAATTTGTATTCCATCCATTGTTTTAGGACCTTCTTTAACTTTAATTTTTGGTATACAGCTTAACTGGCTTCCCGTGACGGGTTGGGGAGATATTCCCGGAGATAAAGTCCTACCTACCATTACTCTGGGAACGGCTTATGCAGCTTACTGTGCTCGATTGACTAGAGGAGGAATGCTAGAAATCCTTAATCAAGACTTTATTCGAACTGCTAGAGCAAAAGGAATAAGTGAATTTAGAGTAGTGGTAGTTCATGCGCTTAGAGGAGGCTTAACTCCTGTCATAGCGTTTTTAGGACCAGCTATGGCGGGTTTATTGGCCGGTTCCTTTGTAGTTGAAACTATCTTTGGGATTCCAGGATTAGGGAGGTTTTATGTAGAAGCAGCTTTTAATAGAGATTACACAATGATATTAGGTACTTCTATTTTCTTTTCTTGCTTAATCATTTCTTTCAATTTGTTGTCTGACCTAGTTGCAGCAAGTCTAAATCCCAAACTAAGAGATCAATGAATACGGTTGAATCAAGTCTTAGTAAAAAAGCTTTCGAGAGATTAGTTTCTAATAAGTTATCTCTCTTTGGTGGGATCTATATTTTATTACTCATAGTCTTAGCAATATTTACGCCTCTAATAGCTCCTTATGATTACGCTTACCAAGATTTAAACTTAGGCCCTTCTGGACCTTCAGCAGAACACTTATTAGGCACGGATACTTTAGGTAGAGATCTTCTGACCAGAATGATGTACGGCAGCAGAATTTCATTGATGGTTGGCTTTTTAGCAACGATGGTAGCTTTGGTGATAGGGGTTTTATGGGGAACTATTGCTGGTTTTGCGGGAGGTAGAACGGATGCAATAATGATGAGGATTGTTGATGTTCTTTACGGCATACCGTTTATTATTCTGATTATCCTATTGATGGTTATGTTTGGAAGAAACCTTGTGCTCCTATTCATGGCCATAGGTGCAGTGGAATGGCTAACCATGTCCAGAATAGTTAGAAGTCAGGTAATGAGTCTCAGTCAACAAGAGTTTGTATTGTCTGCTGAGGCTATGGGAGTCTCAAAGAAAGATATTATTTCAAGACACTTGATACCTAATGCCATTGGCCCTGTAATTGTTTATGCAACATTAACCGTTCCTCAAATAATGCTGTTAGAAGCATTTTTAAGTTTTCTTGGACTTGGAGTTCAAGCACCTATGAGTTCTTGGGGGCTTTTAATAAGAGATGGAGCGGTATCGATGGAAGAGTATTGGTGGTTATTAATATTCCCTTCTCTCGCTTTTTCTTTAACCCTTTTCTCTCTTAATTTCATTGGTGATGGACTGAGAGATGCTTTAGATCCTAGATCGGGACCAAATTAAAGTTAACTGTCTACTCCTGCTTCTAAGATTATTTTGATAACCTGACCAGGATATATCCTTTCAGGACTTTTGAGCTCATTCCATTTCTGTAGATCTTTTACTCCAATACCAAATCTTGCACCAATTCTAGATAATGTATCTCCAGATTTAACTGGATAAAGTAAGGTCCTGGTCTTTTTGTTAGGTGTCTTTCCTCTAACCCTTTCATACTTTGAAAAGATTTTAATCTCTTGGCCAATTTGCAAGGGAGTAGTCAAACCTAAATCATTCCATAAAGAAATATCTTGAATAGTCACACCAAATTTTTTCGATATTCCCCAGAAAGTATCTCCCTTTACAATCTCATAAGTCCTTGCCTTAGGAACAAAAGTTTTGGCCCAGGCAGGGCCTCTGGGTACCATGATTTCTTGACTAGCGTAAATTACGTCGCTATCCATTTGATTAATTTCCATTAAGACGGGCACTTCAATGCTGTATTGCTTAGCAATTCGAGTAAGCGTATCACCTCTTTTTATTTTATATCTATCCCACTGGACAAGTTCTACTTCTTCAAGTGATGAGAGTTGGATTAGAAATCTATCTGCTATTCCTGTGGGTAGAAGTAAATAATGAGGACCACTTGGGTCAGTAGCCCATTGACTAAAACCTGGATTTAATTCGTATATGGCTTCAGGGGTCATCCCAGCAAGATCAGCGGCTTGCATTAGATCCACCTGACCAGGGGTTTTTATTTTAGTGAAATAAGGTCTGTTTGCTATGGATGGTAATGTCACACCAAAAGCAGTGGGATCTTTAATGAGTTCACTTAAGACCAGTAATTTAGGAACGTAGGCCGAGGTTTCTTTAGGTAGTCTTAAAGACCAAAAATCAGTAGCCATACCCTTTCTTTTATTTTCTCGGATGGCCCTATTTACTCTACCAGGGCCTGCGTTATAGGCTGCTATTGCCAGCAACCAATCATTATCAAATTTCCGATGTAAATATATTAAGAAGTTAAGGGCAGCTTCTGTTGAAGCTATTACATCTCTTTTTCCGTCATACCACCAATTAGTTTTTAAACCCCATTCCCTTCCAGTAGCAGGTAAAAATTGCCATATACCTGTAGCTCCATAAAGTGATTGTGCGTAAGGATCAAATTCACTTTCGACAAAAGGAAGTAAAGCCAATTCAACGGGCACGCCTAATTCTTCAGCACGTTTTACTGTATGAAATAAATAACGTTGTCCCGATTTACTCAGTCGATTAACTGCGTGTTGGTTATTTACAAATCTATTTCTATACCTATCTGCATCTTCAAGGATTTCAGGAATAGTGAAAGTTAGGTCATCTCTTATTCTTTCCCACAGATCAAATGGCTCGCGATCTATAGTTACTTCAACTACATTGGGAGAAGTTGTCGCAAGGTCATTATTGTCAGCAAGAACTAGATTCTTTGACTCTAAGTTCACGCAGCCGATCAAAAAACTAAAAATTAATATTGAAATCCTTTTACTCATTTTTTCTATTAGAAACTATTTTTCATCAAAGATTTATGCCAAATGTATACTACAATTAAGTTTAAAACTATATGAACCGCATAGAAATTTTCACAGACGGCGCCTGTAGAGGCAATCCTGGTAAAGGAGGCTGGGGTGTCATGATTAGAGCAAATGGGCTAGAAGAATCCCTATATGGGGGCGATTTAAGTACCACTAATAACATCATGGAATTAACCGCAGCAATTAAAGCTTTAGAGCACATCCCTAAAAATTCTAATGTAGTTCTTACAACTGACTCCAAATACGTTATGCAGGGAATTACTGAATGGATCAAGAATTGGAAAACAAGAAACTGGAAAACAGCATCAAAAAAACCCGTTCTTAATAAAGAATTGTGGAAAAGGTTAGATAACTTAACTAATCTGCATTCGGTTGAATGGAAATGGGTAAAAGGCCATAGCGGACACAGAGAGAATGAGATTGCTGATCAGTTAGCTAATAAGGGCATAGATGAGATTTAATTATGGTTAGGCAGGTCGTTTTAGATACGGAAACTACAGGTATTGATTTTAAATCTGGTCATAGAGTAATAGAAATTGGATGTGTAGAAATTATAAATAGAAAATTTACAGGTTCTGAGTATCAAACTTACTTGAATCCTGACAGAGATATTGACGAAGGTGCAGCTAAAGTGCATGGCCTTACTCTAGATTTTCTTCAAGATAAACCACGTTTCATAGATATAGTCGATGAATTCTTAGAATTTATTAAAGACAGCGAATTATTGATACACAACGCTGAATTTGATGTGGGCTTTTTAAATAACGAATTAAAATTAATCCCAGGGAAAAATTCATTGATAGATCAAATGACTGAAAAGATTGTTGATACTCTTCAAATAGCGAGAGAAAAACATCCCGGCCAAAGAAATAGCTTAGATGCTTTAGTACAAAGGTATGAAGTTGGAGGATACGATCGTGAATATCATGGTGCTTTATTAGATTCTAAGATTTTAGGAGATGTGTATCTAGCTATGACAGGTGGTCAAAGTAATCTACTTTTTGAGCATAAAAGTAAGAGCTCAGGCACTTCTCAAAGGGAAAAGAAAAAGAAAGTTACTAATGGAAAAAATAATAACTCTCTACTTACTAAACTTAGCGAATCAGAAGAAAAAAGAAATTTAGAGTATTTAAAGAAAATGCAAGATGAGACAGGTACTAAACCCATTTGGCTGAAGAATAAATGAGTAAGATTGTTGGTAGATTTGCACCTAGTCCTACAGGGTTATTGCACCTTGGAGGAGCAAGAACAGCACTCTTTACCTGGCTTTACTCTAAAAGCTTAGGAGGGGATTGTCTTTTACGACTAGAAGATACTGACGCTGAAAGATCTGAACAAAAATATACAGATTCGATCATAAACAGTTTTAAGTGGATGGGTATTGAGTTTGACCAAGAACCTGTATATCAATCTAGAAATAAAGATAACCATTTAGACAAAGCTCAGGAACTAGTTAATAAAGGAAAGGCTTATTATTGTGATTGTTCTCCTGAAAGATTGAAGAAAATTAGAGAGGAGCAACAAAAGAAAAGAGAAAAGCCTAAGTATGACGGCAAATGTAGAGAGTTAGGCTTAGAGAAAGGACCCAATACAGTTATTCGTTTTAAAAACCCTGAATCGGGTTCAGTTACTTTTAAAGATTTAGTAAGAGGTCAGATGGAAGTGGCTAATAAAGAGTTAGATGATCTCATTTTAGTAAGAAGTGACGGAAGTCCTACTTACAATTTATGCGTCGTGGTTGATGATTTAGACATGAATATTAGTCATGTTGTTAGAGGAGATGATCATATTAACAATACCTTTAGGCAAATAAATATCTTCAAAGCTCTGGAGGAATCTGTTCCTATTTATGGACATGTACCAATGATCCTTGGTGAGGACGGTAAGAGAATGTCTAAAAGACATGGGGCAGTGAATGTGCTTGATTATAAAGATTTGGGTGTTCTGCCTGAAGCATTTCTCAATTACATAGTTAGATTGGGTTGGTCTTATGGAGATCAAGAGATGTTTGAGCTTAAAGAGTTGATACAAATATTCAAGGATGGAAAATTAAACAATTCCCCAGCATCTTTTTCTTACGAAAAGCTTCTTTGGTTCAATAGAGAATATTTTTTAAAGATGGAAAACAAGACTTTACTTGAACTGCTTGTTCCGACTTCAAAACAATTTAAGCAAGATGATTACTCCGCCAAGGTTATTAATTTAATAAAAGAAAGGTGTTCCTTGCTTTCAGAATTCGAAAATGAAGGAAGTTATTTTTATGATGACTCAGTAGTTGTAGACAGCAAGGATGCTAGTAAAGTATTTACTGAACAAGCTGTAACAATCTTAAAATTTTTAGTTGAAGGATTTAAAGAACTAACAAACTGGCAAGTTGAAGACATAAAAAGCCTATTTAATGAGGTTATGGAAAAGAATGAGGTAGGGATGGCTTCAGTAGGAAAACCACTAAGATTAGCTATAACAGGAAGGATGAATTCTGCTTCTGTTGATGAAACCTCTTTGGTTCTAGGACAAGAGAAGGTTATAAAAAGAGTAGAAGACGTAATAAAAAGTTATTCATAAATTTTTTCAAGAAATTCATCTATAGCCTTCCACGTTTCGTTTCGAATATCATTTTCTTCCATTAGCAATTCATGTTTTCCATTAATACGAGATATGGATCTATTTGGGATTGATTTGCAAATTAATTCATTTTTATCTGCATCTACTAAAAGGTCTTTGCCGGCACTCAGTAAAAGAACAGGTTTAGTTATATTTTTTCCCCAATTTGGGTAATTAAATTCTTCAGTTCTTTTAAAGGCTTCATTTACCCATCCGAAACTTAAACCTTTAACTCCTAAGTCTGGGCACTTAGAAATAAGTCTAAAGCTCCTATCAAATCTGAACTTATCACTGGTAAGATTATTGTGTACGAAATCTTCTTCTATCCACCCTTGTTTTTTATCCCAATTGGGGGGAGACAGAGGTAGTCTTTTTAGCCAAGGAATTAAGAATAGAATTAATTTTGTTAGACGCTTAATCCAGATATTAACTTTCATAGTCAGCATAGGGGCACAAAGAATTAAAGCCCGATAGTTATTCTCATGCTTAGTAAAGTTTGTTGCCAATAAGCAACCGCCCATTGAATGACCAAAGCCTATCCAGGGCCTGGG
>JAKUUL010000037.1 GCA_022447025.1 SAR86 cluster bacterium
GTTCTTTGCGATGAATTAGATAAATTAGGCATACCAGTTGCTTCAATAAACCAGCTTGACGAAATTCATGAAGATCCCCAAGTTTTAGAACAAAAATCATTAATAGAAGCCGATCATCCTGTCGGAGGTAAAATGAGAATGCCCAAACCGCCTTTCAATTTTATAGACCAGAATGATTTTCCAAAATCTCACGCACCCGTATTAGGGCAACATAATAGAGAGGTGCTTTCAGAACTCAGTGTCGATGAAGAAGACATAGCCAGAATGGAAGAGAGAGAAAGAGCAAATAAGGAAATAATCGAAGGCATGTTATTGGCCGATGTAGCCAATGCTTCTAGAGAGTAAAGAAGTTTAGTGTTAATGTAAAAATAAAAATGTATATTAAGAAAAATCATGATCGATAGAGTTAAAAAAGTAGGCTTTCTTTTTCTTGCAATACTTCTGGTATCTTTTTTAGTTGGAGCACAAACTACTGTTTTCAATCTTATCTGGCTTTCGAGCGTTGATATGCCTGTAACGTTCGGTGTTCTAATTTCTAGTATTTACCATGATTTTGTCCTTATGACTTTAACTCCAGCTCCTCCCGCACCCTTACCTTTATTACCAACAATAATATCTTTGGGTCTTTTTATAGCTTTTGGTGTTACCTGGATTATTTTGAAATGGACAGGCATTGAAAAAAAATATGCTTATGGAATAGCAGGAGCAATGGCGCTTGTATTTATAGTTTATCTAATGCCCCTGTTATTTTTCGGGGTTGATATGTTGGCTGGAGCCAGATCGACTATAGGCAAGATCAGTTTAATTATCTGTGGATACCTAGGAGGCCACTTTTTTGGGTCTAGGTTAAGTAAGGTATAGAAATGAAAAAACAATTTTTAAAAATAAGTTTATTAATAATTAGTTGCTTTGTCTGTCTTGGGGTTTACGCAAACCATCACGAGAAAGAATATAAATTTGAGACTTTGGCCGAAGGCCTAAGTTTTCCTTGGGGGATAGCTTTTTTGTCGAATGATGAGATTTTGGTAACTGAGAAAACAGGCAAATTAAGGGTAATAAAAAATGGAAACTTATTAGAAGACTCTGTAAGTGGAGTGCCTGATAGTCTATTCAAAGGTCAGGGGGGTCTAGAAGGCATAGTATTACATCCAAATTTTGAAAATAATAAATATCTATATCTAGCTTTTTCTGAAACTGATCCCGGTAATTCAAAGTTAAATACTTTAAGAGTAATAAGAGGAAAACTAGAAAGACTTTCTCTTACAAATGTAGAGACCATATTTAAAGCTAGTCCTTCTCGAAGAACGGCAAATCACTACGGAGCCAAAATGGTCTTCTTAAAAGACGGAACTCTTTTGATAACTTCGGGTGATGGTTTTAGTTACAGAGAAATGGCCCAAGAACTAGATAACCACTTTGGAAAAGTAATTAGAGTAAATGATGATGGTTCAATTCCTGAAGACAATCCTTTTATATCAATTCCAGGTGCCAAACCAGAAATTTGGTCTTATGGACACAGAAATTTACAAGGCATAGTTATTAATTCGGACGGGTCTGTAATTTATGAACACGAACATGGACCTAGAGGTGGGGACGAATTAAATATTATTGAAAAAGGAAAAAACTACGGCTGGCCAGCTATTACATATGGTATTGATTACAGCGGAGCACTTATCTCTCCCTTTAAAGAGAAGGAGGGAATGGAACAACCTATAAAGTATTGGGTTCCGTCCATAGCTCCGTCAGGAATGACTTTTTATGATGGTGATCTATTCCCAGATTGGAAAGGTAGCTTATTTATCTCTGCTTTAGTGCCAGGGGATGTTAGAAGAATCTCTTTAAATGGAACTGAAGTTATTGATGAAGAAATCCTTTTTAATAGTCTAGGCAGAATAAGGAATGTAGTTTCAGCACCAGATGGTAGTTTAGTTTTGGCCATTGACAGTCGGAAAGGAAAAATCATTAGAGTGGTGCCTAATAAGTAATTTTTAATAAAAATAGGAGGTAAAAATGGTAGCAAGAATATTGTCAGGAATTGTCGGGCTTTTCATGCTGTGGACATGTTTGGGATGGCTAATGGATCCTGCAACGGCCGCTGCAGGATTAGCCATGCCTTTGTTAGAAGGTATGGGTGGGAATACACAGATTGGAGATTTCACTTCATTTTTCTTTACGGCAGGTTTATTTGCCTGCATAGGAGCCTATAGAGCTGAGCATAGATGGCTTTATGCATCCATATCATTGCTGGGTTCCGCAGCTGTTTTTAGAAGTCTAGCTGTTGTAACTCATGGATCAGAGCCTCTCACTCAGGCAATTATTGCAGAAATAGTAATGGTAGCTTTCTTGATTCTTAGTGTTTATCTTATGAAGAAGGAAAACGCCTAAAAATTCTATTTTATGTCTCAAGATATTGGATATCCGAAGTTTCTTCGTGATACAGCAGTTTCTCGGTTGGATGAAAATTCGTGGGAAGCAGAGCTTACTGATGATTGGAGTATTGGAGGTGTAGCAAATGGAGGTTACTCAATGGCTACAGCTGCCAGGGCACTCGCAGAATCATTGGACCATAAAGACCCGCTTTCAATAACAGGCCATTATTTGTCTAGAGTAGAACCAGGCAAGGCTTTACTAGAGATAGAAAAACTTAATATTGGAAAAAGCGTTTCTACGGCTTTACTTAAGTTTATTCAAGGAGGAGAAGAGCGCATAAGATTTACTTCATGCTTCACTGACTTCGCCAAATCGAAAGGAGATACTTTAAGAGAAGTAGATGCCCCGGATTTTCCCCCCATTGAAGAGTGCATAGCGATGCCTTATAAGGAAGGATTCACTCCTGTTTTGGAGAAACAGATTGACAGAAAATTTACTCCACAATCAGATTGGTGGGATGAAGATAGACCTAGAGCTCGAGCGTGTTTAGATGCTTATTACGCTTGGCCTGGCGGAGAGGACATAGATTTATTTAGTGTGATTTTCTTTCTGGATACAATGTCACCCCCTATATTTAATAGACTCGGGTCAAGGGGTTGGGTTCCTTCATTAGAGCTTACTGTCCATTTAAAGCAATCGCCATCGCCAGGTCCTTTGCGAATGAGAGGAAAAACAGATTTTATAACTTCTGGGTTTCTAGAAGAAGACGATGAAATTTGGGACTCGGAAGGGAATTTAATTGGACAAGCTAGACAAATGGCTAAACTTAGAATGCCTAAAACTTAAAATGCATTAGCTTGCATAAGTTAGGCTATGATAAAGTTCTACAAATTTTTAATAACAGGATAATTTATGAAATTTACAGGGACAGATACTTACATTTCAACTGAAGATTTGAGCATGGCTGTGAATGCATCCGTCGCTCTTGAAAGACCTCTATTAATTAAAGGTGAGCCAGGTACTGGAAAGACTATGCTTGCTGAAGAGGTAGCACAAGCTTTAAAAATGCCACTAATTGAATGGCACATAAAATCGACGACTAAGGCTAAACAGGGTCTTTATGAGTACGATGCTGTAACACGACTTAGAGACTCTCAATTAGGAGACGAAAGGGTTAAAGATATCTCAAACTACATAGAGAAAGGCAAACTTTGGGAAGCTTTCTCTGCTGAAGAAAAAGTAGTCCTTTTAGTGGATGAAATTGATAAAGCTGACATTGAATTTCCTAACGATTTACTTCAAGAATTAGACAGAATGGAATTCTTTGTTTATGAAACAAAGGAAACTATTAAGGCAATCAATAGACCTATAGTTATTATTACCAGTAATAACGAAAAGGAATTACCAGACGCTTTCCTAAGAAGGTGCTTCTTTCATTACATAAATTTCCCTAATAGGGAAACTATGCAACAAATAATTTCAGTCCATCATCCTAAAATTAAGAAAAAGTTAGTAAAAGATGCTCTGGATATTTTCTTTGATGTAAGAAAGGTACCAGGTTTAAAGAAAAAACCTTCCACTTCGGAATTAATCGATTGGCTTAAGTTGTTGATGGCCGATGACATACCTGATGAGATTCTTAAGGATAGAGACCCATCAAAAGCCATACCACCTTTGTATGGAGCTTTGATTAAAAATGAACAAGATGTACAACTTTTAGAAAGACTTGCTTTTATGGCAAGGAGAGAAGCTGCTAACAACCCTCAATAATAATGTTTATTTCTCTGTTTAATACCCTCAAGGCCACAGGCGTTCCATGCTCCCTTAGGGAACTTCTGGACTTAATAGGAGCAGTAGATAAAAGACTTGCTTTCGCAAACATGGAAGATTTTTACTATCTAAGCCGAGCTATTTTGGTTAAAGATGAAAAGCATTACGATAAATTTGATAGAGCTTTTGATATCTACTTTAAAGGCATTGAAAGCATTGACGATATATTAGAGATGCTTATTCCTGAAGATTGGTTAAAAGCCGAATTTGAAAAGTACCTCACTGAAGAAGAACTAGCGGAGATAGACTCATTGGGTGGTCTGGAAAAGCTCTTAGAAGAATTTAAAAACAGAATGCAAGAGCAGGAAGAAAGACATGAGGGTGGCAACAAATGGGTTGGTACAGAAGGAACTTCACCGTTTGGTAATGATGGTGATCATCCAGAAGGGATAAGGGTAGGAGGTGAAGGTAAGAAAGGAAAGGCCGTTAAAGTCTGGGAAGCGAGAGATTTTAAAAACCTTGATGACAACGTTGAATTAGGAACAAGGAATATTAAGGTAGCTTTAAGAAGATTAAGAAAGTTAATACGAGACAGTGCTGAAGAAGAGTTTGATTTGGATGGGACTATAAGTTCTACGGCTAAGAAAGCCGGCATGTTAGATATCAGATATCAGCCGGAGAAAAGGAATGCAGTTAAAGTTTTAGCTTTCTTTGATGTTGGTGGATCCATGGATCCACATATAAAAATTTGTGAAGAATTATTTTCAGCCTGTAAGACAGAGTTTAAAAACCTAGAGTACTTTTATTTTCATAACTTCTTATACGAATCCATTTGGAAAGATAATAGAAGAAGACAAAATGAAAGGATCATGACTGAGGATTTATTACACAAGTACTCTGCCGATTACAAAATTATTTTTATTGGCGACGCTACTATGGCTCCTTATGAAATTACCAATCCTGGAGGAAGTATTGAACACTGGAATGAAGAGGCTGGGGCTTTGTGGATGAAACGCATGGTAGAAGTTTATGACAAAGTAATTTGGTTAAACCCTGTGCCTTCAGATCACTGGGAATACAGTGCATCTGTAGAATTAACTCGATCTTTGATTGAAGATAATATGTTCCCCCTGACCATAAGAGGCCTCGAAGACAGCATGGCCTTTCTAAGTAAATAACTGGTTTATTTAGCTAGCTCTTAACCCTTCATATATTATTAAAGTTGTATGGAAGCTTTAACTATTAAGAATCTAAAAAAAACTTATGAGGGAAATCACGAGGCTCTCAAAGGTATAGACCTAAATGTCGAAGAAGGCGATTTTTTTGCTTTACTGGGACCAAATGGGGCTGGGAAAACCACTACCATTGGAATTATAAGTTCACTGGTAAATAAAACGTCTGGGCAAGTAAAGATACTTGGTATAGACATAGATCAAGGGCATTCTCTAGCCAAGAAACAATTGGGAGTTGTTGGACAAGAAATTAATTTTCATCAATTTGAAAAAGTAGGTCAGATAATAAGGAATCAGGCTGGTTATCACGGTCTTAGTTATTTACAAGCTAAACAAAATGCTGAATTTTTTATGAAACGCCTAGATATATGGGATCGAAGAAATGATCAGGCAAGAACCCTTTCAGGGGGCATGAAACGAAGAGTAATGGTGGCTAAAGCTTTAGTTAACCGACCTAAATTACTGATACTTGATGAACCAACAGCAGGAGTTGATATTGAATTGAGAAGATCTTTATGGGATTTTCTTCAAGAGATAAATAACGAACTAGGCACAACGATAATTTTAACAACTCACTATCTTGAAGAAGCTGAGAGGCTTTGCAGAAATATTGCCATTATTGACAGAGGCGAAATCGTTGAAAACACAAGCATGAAAGATTTGCTGGCTAGATTAGAGAAGGAAACCTTTTCTATGGATTTAGATAAACCTATCAACACTATCCCATCCAACGGAGATTTTGATTTCAAGCTAAAAGATTCAAGAACTTTGTCAGTGACAGTCAAGAAGGGACAGCAGCTAAATGAAGTATTTAAGACTCTATCTAATGAAGGGATAGAAGTATTAAGCATGAGAAATGAAACGGGAAGATTGGAAGAGCTCTTTCTTAGTTTAGTTGAATCTGATCCAGACAAATCCTTGCTTTTAGATGTCAAGCTCGGAGAGATGGAATGAGCGCAACTGAGACATTGAATGCTTTTCTGACCATCATTAGAAAAGAAGTCATTAGGTTTACTAGGATTTGGTTACAAACACTGGTCTCTCCAGCAATCATGATTGCTCTATATTTTGTGACTATAGGTGTAATTATTGGTTCAAGAATTGGAGAGATGGGTGGGTTCACTTTTTTGGAATGGATGGTTCCTGGAATGGTAATGATGTCCGTAATTAACAATGCTTACTCGAACGTTCTGTCTTCCTTCTTCAGTGTTAAATTTCAAAAAAGTATAGAAGAATTATTAGTAACCCCAGTCCCTAATTACATCATTTTAGGAGGGTGGATTTTTGGTGGAATGGCAAGAGGGATTATGGTGTCAGTTTTAGTTATCATCGTGTCTCTACCTTTTGTTAACTTGAGTGTCCAAAACTGGCCGTTAGCTATTTTAGTTATTTTCCTTACTTCAATGCTTTTTTCTATAGGAGGCTTTATAAATGCATTGTTTGCAGAATCTTTTGATGATGTTTCAATTGTGCCAACCTTTATACTGACTCCATTAAGCTATTTAGGTGGAATTTTTTATTCTATAGATCTTCTACCAGAATTCTGGCGAACTGTTTCTTTAGGAAATCCAATCTTATATATGGTCAATGCTTTACGTCAGGCCGTGTTAGGTTCTTCGGACCTGGCTACAATGGGCATGACTATCCAATTTGCTTTATTCATGATTGTTCTTTTCATTGTTATTCTTTTTTTCCTGGCGTTATGGTTATTAAATAGAGGGAAAGGAATAAGGGCCTAATTTTGGATTTAGATAAATTGCCCCTTGGGAAAAGAACAACATATCCAAAGAAATATGATCCCTCTTTATTGGTTGGTATTAGTAGACAAGAATCAAGAACAAGGTCAGGAATAAGTATCCAAGACAATCCATTTTATGGTTTAGACTCTTGGACAGCTTACGAACTGTCATGGTTGGATATTAAGGGGATACCAAAAAATGGGGTTTTGTACGCTGCCTATGAAAGTAGTTCTAAGAAATTTATTGAGTCTAAGTCACTCAAGTTATATTTAAATTCCATTAACAATAAAAAGTTTGGTGCTCAAGAAGACTTACTAGCTCTAATAAAGAATGACCTGGAACAATGTATTTCTAGCGAAGTGGATATAGAAATCAGAAATACCCCTAAAGAGTTTATTAAAGGAAATAAATCAGTAGATTTATTGAAGGGTTCTGTAGAAAGTGAAAAAGATGAAGCCCCTTGGGTTAATTCAAACAAAATTACCGAAGATATTAGTTGTGATGTTTTTAGAAGTTTATGTCCTGTAACTGGGCAACCTGATTGGGCAACTATTAGAATTAATTATTCTGGAAAACATATTAATTACAGGAAACTACTTACGTACCTTTTATCTTATAGAAACATGCAAGCCTTTCATGAAGAATGTGTAGAGAAAATTTTTGTAGACATAAATGCATTTTGTGAACCCGATGACTTAACAGTCACAGCGAATTATATGAGGAGGGGAGGAATAGAGTTAAATCCTCTTAGGTCTTCAATAAAAGAATTCAATAAAGAAATATTAAGAGAGATTAAACAAT
>JAKUUL010000038.1 GCA_022447025.1 SAR86 cluster bacterium
GCAAGAAAGCGAAAGAAAAAATTTAAAAAAAGACATTCTAACCAAGAAAATAGAAGGAGGTTTTGTAAGTTTACATCTTTAGGTATAGAAGAAATAGACTACAAAGATATCAATTTATTAAAAGAGTATATAACTGAAACAGGAAAAATTATGCCTGCGAGGGTTACTGGCACCTCAGCCAAATTTCAAAGGCAACTTACTAAAGCTATAAAAAGGGCTAGACATCTATCACTATTACCTTATACAGATGCACATTACAAATAAGACATGGAAATAATTCTTTTAGAAAAAATTAGCAAATTAGGAGATCCAGGAGATTTAGTTATTGTTAAACCTGGTTATGCTAGGAATTTTCTTATACCTACAGGAAAGGCAATTAGGGCAAATGAAGAAAATAAAGCAGAGTATGAACAAAGAAAAGTGTCTTTAGAAAAAGCAGAATTAGAAAGAAAATCTTCAGCTGTAGAACTTGCTGATAAATTAAAATCTCTTAAAATTTCTATTCCGGTACCTGTTTCTGAGGAAGGTACTTTATACGGCTCTATAGGAACTAGAGAAATATCAGATGCAATAAATATTCATGGTTTAGAAGTAGAAAAAGGAACTATTAGATTGCCAGAGGGCACTTTAAAAGAGCTTGGAGAATATCAACTAGACATAGAACTTCATCCAGAAGTAATTCAAGAAATTTCTGTTACTATCTCAGCTGAAGAATAGTTTAAGTTTCTGTTGTTTTAAATCTGATCCAGTGGGAAAATTAGAGCTTATTAAAAAAGCTCAGAGTAATAATTTTTCATGCCCCAAAACCTTACCTCAAATGAACAGCTTCCTTTTTCAGTAGAAGCAGAAAGAGCAGTATTAGGAGGCATCATGTTTAAAAATGATGCTTGGGATTTAGTTGCTGGACTCGTTTTAGAAGAAGACTTTTACCAATACGAGCACAAGTTAATATTCAAAACAATAAGAAATCTCCAAGATTCAGGAAAACCAATAGACTTTGTAACAGTAATAGAGACCTTGGAGGGGAACGGAGATTTACCTGAACTAGATAACTTAGGAGGAAAGAACTACATCCAGCTTCTTGGAGAAGAAACTCCCACCATTGCTAATATAGAAAGTTATGCTGAGATAATAAAACAAAGGTCCAATTTAAGAAGACTTATAACGACTGTAGATCAGATAGCCCAGAATGCAAGAGAGGCGGATTCTTCGAGCAGTGATCAGATTATAGATAATGCTGAAGAAAGTATTTTAAGCTTAAGAGACGATGTTAAAAGGTCATCTGGGCCAAGAGGCATAAGGGAGTTATTAGGTCCAGTTTATTCCAATATTCAAGAATCAAATGAATCTGGAGAATCTCTAGTAGGCGTTAGTACAGGGTTCACTGAGATTGATGAAATTACTTTAGGTTTTCAGAGATCAGATCTCATTATTATTGCTGGAAGGCCCTCCATGGGAAAAACAGCTTTAGCTTTTAATATAGCTGAGAATGTAGCTAGAGAAACAGATCAGACAGTTCTAATCTTTAGTATGGAGATGTCTGCAGAACAAGTAGTAAGGAGGTTTATTTCTAGCATAGCAAATATTGATCTACAGAGGTTAATGAGAGGACAGCTTCAAGACAGCGATTGGGAAGGTATAGATAAAGCTCTAAGTATATTAAGCAGTAAAAATATTTTACTTGATGATACGCCTGCTCTTAGTCCTTCGGAATTAAGATCTCGTGCCAGGAGAATTAAAAGAGAAACTAAGGACCTGGCGATGATTGTTGTTGACTATATTGGGTTAATGCAAGTGCATGGCAAAAGTGATAATAGAGTTGCCGAGATTAGTGAAATAAGCAGGTCACTTAAAGCTCTCGCAAAGGAACTGGATGTGCCTATAGTTGCTCTTTCTCAGTTAAATAGAGCAGTTGAATCAAGACCTAATAAAAGGCCTATTCTTGCAGATTTAAGAGATTCAGGGGCGATAGAGCAAGATGCAGATGTGATTGCCTTTTTGTACAGACATGAATACTACGATAAAAATGACCTCGAAAATAAAGGTAAGGCTGAGATTAATATAGCCAAACAAAGAAATGGACCAACTAGAGCAACTTCACTGGCTTTCAGAGATTCTGTAGCTAAGTTTGAAAATCTAGCGAGGGAAGAAAGGTATCCTCCGCAGTACTATGAAGACAGTGACGATGATTGATCTGTAATTTTTTAGGTACTCATTTAAAAATTATTACGTTGTGGCGTAACCTACTTTTTGTTAATCTGCAGTGCCATCGTGCAGAAACTTTTTTCTGTTTGATAGTTTGATGGGAAATTCAGAAACTAGATTTATTTTTGTCACTGGAGGAGTGGTATCTTCTCTAGGTAAAGGTATCACTTCTGCTTCATTGGGTGCGTTACTAGAAAGCAGAGGCATTAAGGTAACTATAATGAAACTGGATCCTTATATTAACTTGGATCCGGGAACTATGAGCCCTTTCCAACATGGTGAAGTTTTTGTTACTGAAGATGGGTCCGAAACTGATTTAGATTTAGGGCATTACGAAAGGTTTATAAAATCTAAAATGTCTAAAGATAATAATTTCACTACTGGGCAAGTGTATGAAACTGTTTTAAAAAATGAAAGAAAAGGAGATTACCTTGGGGGCACTGTCCAGGTTATACCACACATAACTGATGAGATTAAAAGAAGAATTATTAAAGGATCAAAAGATACAGAAGTAGCTATAGTGGAGATTGGGGGTACAGTTGGGGACATAGAATCACAACCTTTTTTAGAAGCTATCAGGCAAATGAAACTTGAATTGGGTTCTCAAAGAACTTTATTTATGCATCTAACTCTTGTTCCTTACATTGCGGCAGCTGGGGAGACTAAAACAAAACCAACACAAAGATCTGTTAAAGAGATGTTATCTCATGGTCTTCAACCAGATTTACTTATTTGCAGATCAGATAAGGAGCTATCTGAGGAAGCTAGAGAAAAGATAGCTTTGTTTACTAATGTTGAAAAACAAAGTGTTATTTCTTTACCTGATGTGAAATCTATATACAAAATTCCTATTCAGTTAAATCGTCAGAAAGTTGATGATATTGTTACAGATAAGCTACATCTGTCTTGTAAGAAACCTCAACTAAATGATTGGAAAAGTGTAACTGAAGCCCATACCAACCCTACAAATGAAGTGACCATAGCAATGGTAGGAAAATACATGGATCTTAAGGATGCATATAAGTCTCTTAACGAAGCTCTAGTTCATGGTGGTATACAGCACGAACTAAAGATTAATATAAATTATTTGGATTCAGAGATTATTGAACCTAATAATGTTAAAAAAGTCTTAAATGGAGTAGATGCCATCTTAGTACCAGGGGGCTTTGGACATAGAGGAATTGAAGGCATGATAACAACTGCAGAATATGCAAGAGAAAATAAAATTCCGTATCTTGGAATTTGTTTAGGGATGCAAGTTGCGGTCATAGAATTTGCAAGAAATGTTTTAAAGCTCAAAGATGCAAATAGCAGTGAATTTGATAATAAAACTAATCATCCAGTTATTGGATTGATACATGAATGGATGGACTCAGACGGTGAAATTGAAAAACGTGATGAAAATTCAGATCTTGGTGGAACAATGCGTTTAGGCTCCCAAGAATGCTTACTTTCTGGTAACTCTTTAACAAGTTCTCTTTATGGTCAGAGCTCTATACATGAAAGACATCGACATAGATATGAAGTGAATAACCATTATGTTGAACAGATAGAATCTGCAGGTCTAAATATTGCTGGAAAGTCTAAAGATAAGAATCTTGTTGAAGTGATTGAAATCAATGAACACCCTTGGTTTGTTGGGTGTCAATTTCATCCTGAATTTACCTCTAACCCAAGAGATGGTCATCCTTTGTTTAAAGGTTTTATTGAAGCAGCAAACAATCAAAAACAGAATAGATTAAGTAACTGAAATGAAAGAAGTAAAAGTAGATGACATTTCATTAAGCAATGAATCAAGCTTTACTCTTATTGCTGGTCTCAATGTGTTGGAAGATAAAGGTATAGTCAATGAAGTGACAGAAGAGTTAAAAAAGGTAACTAAGGAACTAGGTATTCCTTTTATTTTCAAAGCTTCATATGACAAAGCAAACAGGTCATCGATAGATTCTTATAGGGGCCCGGGCCTTGATAAAGGCTTGGAAATGTTAGCTAAGATTAAATCAGAGTACGCAGTACCTCTAATATCTGATGTTCATTCACCAGAAGAAGTTTTAAAAGCTAAAGAAGTAGTAGATGTATTACAGATCCCTGCATTTTTATGTAGACAGACAGATTTAATTTCAAGTGTTGCTGAATCAGGGCTACCTGTAAATGTTAAGAAAGGTCAGTTTCTTTCGCCAGCTGAAGTAAGAAATATCATTATGAAATTTGAACATTTTAACAATAAGAATATTTTGATATGTGAGAGAGGAACTACCTTCGGTTACAACAACTTAGTTGTAGATATGCTAGGTTTAGCGGAACTTAAGAAGTATGAATATCCTGTTATCTTTGATGTGACACATTCACTTCAAGAACCTGGTGGAGAAGGCAAGAGCACCTCTGGAAGAAGATCTCTAGCTCTAGATCTTGCTAAAGCTGCAACATCAATTGGTATTGCTGGTCTTTTTTTAGAAACACATCCTGACCCAGACAAGGCTAAATGTGATGGACCATGCGCTTTACCTTTACAAAATTTAAAAGGTTTTTTAGATCAGGTAAATAATATTGATAAGTTAGTAAAAACTTTTCCAAAGATAGAGATAAGTTAATAGTGACCAAATTAACTATCAAAGATGTTTTAGCTTTTGAAGTCTTAGATTCACGTGGAAACCCGACAGTAGCAGCAGAAGTAATACTTTCAGATAACAGTTCTTCACTAGCATATGTACCTTCTGGAGCTTCAACGGGGAAATATGAAGCTTTAGAATTAAGAGACCAAGATAAGTCGAGGTTTCAAGGAAAGGGAGTTTTAAAAGCAGTTAATTTCATAAATAACGAAATAAAAGAGTTAGTTATTGGTCTAGATCCATTAGACCAGAAAGCCATTGATGGTAATTTATGCAAAGCTGATGGGACTGATACTAAAAAAGCTTTCGGTGCAAATTCTATTTTAGCTCTTTCAATAGCTAACTTGAGAGCATCTGCAGCTTGTAAGTCAATACCTCTTTATAAACATATACATTCTTTATATAAAGATGTTTCCAAAACAAATAGAACACCAACTCTACCAGTTCCTATGTTAAATATTCTAAATGGAGGAGCTCATGCAGATAACAGTATTGATTTTCAAGAATTTATGATTCAACCTCTCGGATTTAATACCTTTAAATCTGCTTTAAGGTGCGGAGTAGAAATTTTTCATGAATTGAAGAATTTACTTAAGAATAAAAATTTTAATACTTCTGTAGGAGATGAAGGAGGCTTTTCTCCACAATTAAAAACAGCCGAGGAAGCAATAGAGCTCATTCTTGAAGCCATAAAAACTTCTGGTTACAAAGCAGGTAAAGATGTTTTTTTATGTCTAGACCCAGCTTCTTCTGAATTTTTTCAAGAAGGTAAATACTTCTTTGAAGGAGAAGATAAACTTCTGGATACTGAAGAGATGATTAGTTACCTTAAGACTTTAACCTCTAAATACCCCATTAATTCTATAGAAGATGGCTTACATGAAGATGATTGGGAAGGGTGGAAATCTTTAACTAAAAGTCTGGGCTCAGATGTTCAATTAATTGGCGATGACTTATTTGCTACAAACCCTAAAAGGATAAGACGAGGAATTGAAGAAAAAGTAGCAAATTCAGTTTTAATTAAAATGAATCAAATTGGAACAATTTCTGAGACCATGGAAGCTGTCAGTATTTCTCAAGAAAACGGGTATAAAGCTGTTATATCTCATCGTTCGGGTGAAACGGAAGATACTTCTATATCCGATCTTGCTATAGGTTTAGCAGCTGGACAGATTAAGACAGGAGCTCCTAGTAGGACTGACAGAGTCTCTAAGTACAATCGATTATTAATTCTAGAACAGAAATTTAAAATTCCATTTATAAAAGAAAATGAAGTTATCTAAACTTAAAAGTATAAAAAAAGATGACTATATCTTTTTTCCTTTGGTATTGGTTCTTTCAGTTTTATTGATAATAGTCCAGGTTAATATTTGGACTGGAGATTACAGTTACTCTAACTTAAAGAATTTAAAGAAAGAACTAAATGAGAAGAAGCAACTAACAATAGAATTAGAGGAAAGTAATCTGCTTTTAGAAGAAGAAAAGAACCAACTAAGATCTGAGAGAAATGCGATTGAAGGGTTGGCTAGATCTGAATTAGGTCTAATAAAACCGGGCGAGACTTTTTATAAATTTCAAACAGTACAGAGTAAAAATGAAGGAATTGATCTTAAAATAAATAAAGAAGATCAATGAATAACTTTGTAGCCATAATACCAGCTGCTGGAGACAGCAGTAGATACTCCGGAGAAATACCCAAACAATTTCTAAGAGTAGATGGAAGAACTGTGCTTGAATTAAGTATCAAGCCTCTTCTAGATTTTTCTGAGTGTCTTGGAGTGTGTGTATTAGTTCCACCAGAGGATCAATATCATAAAGCTTTAGAAATAAAAGATAATCCTAAAATCTTTCTAGCTGAAGGAGGAACTAGTAGAATTGATTCTGTTGCGAAGGGGGTCAAATTCTGGCAACAATCTGAGTTGTCTTACGATTATATTCTTATACATGATGCTGCTAGGCCTTGTTTAAGAAGTTCTGATGTTCAACAATTACTTGATTCTATAGACAGCGAAGTTGATGGGGTTGTATTGGGTATACCTTGTTCAGATACCATTAAGAAAGTATCAGCTAAAGGCTCTCTTATATTAAACACTCTTGATAGGAGTAAATTATGGAGGGCTTTTACACCTCAAATATTTAGAAAAGAAGTTCTACAAAAGAATGCTTTAGAAGAGAATATAGAAAAAGAATTTACTGATGAGGCTAGTTTAGTAGAAGCTAATGGTGGAAAATTAAAAATGGTTAAAGGTTTTGAAGATAATATAAAGTTAACCTTTCCTGAAGACTTAGGTTTAATCAAATCGATTCTCTCATCGCAAGGAAGATTGGAGAGCTAATGTGAGAGTTGGAATTGGTTATGATGCCCATAAACTGATACCAGGAAAAGGAATGCATCTTGGGGGCATCTTCATTGAATGCGAATATTCAATAGAAGCACACTCTGACGGGGATGTAATCATTCATGCTCTAATAGATTCTCTTTTAGGTGCCGCTGCATTAGGTGATATTGGTAGTTTATTTCCATCTAAAGATCCGGAAAATAAGGACATATCTAGCAGTGTCCTTTTAACTCAAGTTATAGACTTGCTGGATTCAAAGAACTATGAAGTTATCAATATTGATATTACTTTAATAGCTGAGACTCCAAAAATTCATCAAAAAACTGATCAAATAATTGACTCCCTTTCTAAGAACTTAGAAGTTACGAAGAGCTCTGTTAGTTGTAAGGCAACCACAACTGATGGATTAGGTTTTGAAGGAGAAAAAAAAGGAATAGCTTGCCAAGTTATTTCTCTCATTGAAAAAAAGGATTAAATATTTCTTATGAAAATAATGCTGTGTAATGATGACGGCATCCATGCTGAAGGCATAAATGTACTTCATGGTCTTTTAGTTAAACAACATGAAGTTTTTGTTATTGCTCCAGAAGAAGAAAAGAGTGGAGCC
>JAKUUL010000039.1 GCA_022447025.1 SAR86 cluster bacterium
TTCCAAAATCTTCTTCATCGATACAAATGGCATTCTCAATAAAATTTACAGAGCCATCAAACGTAAGAATATTTGCGTCTAAATAATGAATTTCTCCAACACAATCGCATCCCAGAGTTAAAGAATTTGTTAAGTTTCCAAATCCATATTCGGTTCCGTCGTGAACAGCTTTCCAACTATGCATGGGGTCTGCTGAACCATAAGGAACTACCATATCGGATAGAGATGCACGATGAAGGATAGGTCTTTCATTTAAAGAAACTTGATGCAAAACAGGGCCCTCAACTGGATGAATGGATGCTCTTAGTTGCCAACCTTCCCATGAAATTTTATTGCCTTCCACTTCAAAGCCCGCCCCTTCAGGTTGAGTTATTTCAATTGGCTTAGGTTGTTCTCTAAATTCAGACTGGGACTCTGCATCATACCTTGCATGTGCCTTGGGTACTGGGACAACACCAAAATCCTCAACACAGGTAACCTCTTTAAGAGTTAAATCAACGTGCGATATTACACCCTGTATTGGTTTTGCATACGCGTTATCTGTTTCATTTTCTTTGAGAAAAGAAATTGTTTTCATAGCCCTATGCCCTGGTTTAATGGATTCGTGTACTACTCCTCCAGCTGGCCATGGATCTATCTGGACAAGGTCTAAATTCGTGACATCCCTTTTTTTGAGAGCATCTTGATACTCTTTGTTTTGTTTGGTTAGTACAGTTGCCAAGCCAACTTCTGCGAAACTATAAGCTGCCTGAGCTTCATTAGGTAATCTTTCTATAAAGGTTACTTCTTCCTTATTCAGGTCTATAGAAGCAACAAAACCACCATCTGGTTTAGAATCTACTCCAACAATTTTTACAGACCTATCAAATTCTTCTCCTTCCTTATAACTCCTTACTATTTCTTTACTTAGCTCGACTAAAGTTATATTTATAAATAAAGTGTTTTCATCTGACTTATCGTGTGATCTGTATAAATCAACAGCTTTATTTATCTCTTCAGCTGTTAAGCTTTCTAAGGGATGCAACTTCATTTGTTATTCCTTGTATATACTTTTCTTACTTTTGAATAAAGAATAATACCAAGATAACCTAATCTAGTAACTCTAGTTGTTTAGCTTGATCTATAGAGGCTTGAATTAAAACAGGAATGAAAGCTTCGTACCCAGATTCTGGCCTATCCTCAATCCAACGAATAAGCATTAAGGTTCGCATCAATAAGAAAGTAGGAATGGTTTCAATTATATCTTTAGCGTTTGGACGCTCCTCTATGTAACCTCTTATCAAAGATTTGTAAGCTATATCAAAATGACACCCTGTAGCCGTAAAATCTAATCTGTCCCAAATAGCGACCGCTAAATCAAAGCCATACCAGCCAAAACCAGAATCATCAAAGTCTATTACAGAAAGGCTCTTACCTTGAATTAATACATTTTGTGAATGCAAATCAGCATGAATCATGCCAAAAGAATTTATGTCCCTGGGAAGTTTAGACAAGATTTCGGTTATATTATTTCTTATTACGGATAATTTTTCACGCTCACTAGTAGTTGCATTCTGAGCTTCCCAAAATCTACCCCAGAAGGGTTTACTTCCAAGAAATCCATCAGTGTCAAAAGAGTGTCTTTTAAAATCTTTAGGCTCTTCCCAAGCTATAGTAGCTTTATGAAATTTAGCAACAACTTTGCCCAAAGATTCATATAAATCACTAACATCTTTCTCTTCTAGATCTAAGATTAAGTCATTCAATATAGTGCCTTCTATCCATTTAACTAACCCTACATATCGATACTCACTAGAATTCAAAAAAGAAACAGATGTATAAGCTTCCCCACTTCTTGTAACTACCGCCTCAGGAACTAATAAACCAGCATTAGATAAACTTGAAGTCCAGACATGTTCAGAATTTAACTCATGTAAATCATGGTACCCTTTTCTGTGAACCCTTAGAGCGTAAGTATTTCCATCTAGTCCTTCTACTTTAAAAACTGTATTTTCACTCTGCAGGTGCAGATTGATGCTCTTCACCTCTACATCCCAATGTTTTATTGCCTCTTCAGCTAGTTTAAAGACAGCATCCTGGTTCACAGAAATTATCCAACCTCTCTAAATACCTGATTTAGAGTTTCCAGAAGAAGGTTTGCGTTATCTAAATCAAAAACCAGAGGTGGCCTTAATTTTAAGACATTTCTATATTGGCCTGCATTGGAAATCAGAACGCCCTTATTTTTTAAAATTTCGACTATTTCTATCGCCTTTTCCCTATCAGGATTTTTATCCTCTTTGTTATCTACAATATCCAGTCCTATAAAAAGGCCCGGTCCTCTTACATCTCCAAGGTAATCAAAATCATCTTTTATTTTTAGTAATTCAGTTTTTAGATACCCTCCTATCTTTTCTGCATTCTCGATAAGTCCTTCATCTTGGATAATATCTATAACTGTTCCAGCCACGGCTGCCTGCAAAGGCGTAGCTGCTGTCGTATTAAAGTAGAAAGCTTTTTCATGGAAAGTATTAGATATTTCCTCTGTGGCAATCACTCCACTTACAGGTAATCCTGAGCCCATAGGTTTCCCCATGACAGCTATATCTGGACTCACATTTGATAATTGGTATCCCCACCAAGTACCTGTTCTACCAAACCCCGCCTGGACTTCATCTAAAATTAATACTCCTCCGGAATCTCTTACTAGTTTTGATACTTTAGTTAAATAATCTTTTGGAAAGTCAGGTAAACCTTCGTTGGCAAAAAGGGAACAAAAGATTAGTCCAGCAAATTTAATTCCATCTTGACTAAAACCTTCGATCTGTTTTTCTACCTCTTTTAAATAAAGAGTACACAATTCTTCTTGAGACAGTCCTTCTTTGATTGGCCTATAAGATTCAGGATAAGTTACCCTCCTAAATTCTGGTTCAAAAGGTCCAATTGTCATTCTAAAGGTTTCATGACTATTTCCGTGATAGGTTGCATTGGAACAAATTATCCCTTGTCCTCCTGTGTGAATGCGAGCCATCTTAATTGCTATTTCAACGGCTTCAGTGCCACTGCAAGCCATTTGTAGTTTTGATAAATTATCTGAATGAAGTGAGACTAATTTTTCTGAATAGTCCACTACCACATCACTGATGTAACGACTGTGAACATTTAATTTAGAAGCTTGGTCGGTTAAGGAAGCAATTATTCTTGGGTGACAGTGCCCTGCTACAGGTACATTGTTATAAACGTCCAAGTATTTCTTTCCTGCTTTATCGTAAAGCCATACACCCTCTCCCTTCTCAAGGTAGATGGGCTCCTTGTAGAAAAGAGGACTCTCGCCCATAAATTGGGTTCTTTTATTTCCGGGTTTACTCATTTGAAAAATCTTTTTTATCTTAGTTAGTAAAATCTACCTTTGCAATAACCGGAAAATGATCTGAAACCCCTTCCATAGAAACTGCATCAAACCCTTTTGGTTTAGAAGAGTCTCTAAAAGCATTACTTTGATTTATCAACACATCTATAGAATTGGTGTTGAAGCTCACTCCTCGTCCTTTAGAAACCAATATAGCATCTAAGAAAGACCAGTCGTCTTTGGGTTTGTAATAATATGTTCCAGCACATTCTTTGCAGCCTTGTTGATGGGACACATACCAAATCTTTGACTGATCTTTAAAAGTTCCCAGTTCAGTTTCTTCTTCTGAAGTTACATTAAAATCCCCCATCGCAATTGCAGGGTCATCGTGAGAGTTAAGTAAACTTTCTAAATGAATAAAAGCATCGTTTCTCATAACAGAATCGAGAAATGGAGCTGGGAAGTGCACACTGTAAATTCTGAGAGTATTCCCTGATAACTCTATCTGGGCTTCTAGAATAGGCCTCGTGTCTCTTGTTGGAAAGCCAGGAGAAAATTTTATGAAATGAAGCTTTGATTTCTTTATTGGAAATTTAGAAATAATGGCACTATCTATACCTCGATAATCCTTTCCTTCCAATAAAACAAAATCTAAATAGCCCAAAGGTTCTAATTCTTTAAATAAATCTCTCAGAACGCTAATATTTTCAATTTCTTGAAATGCAATAATATCCGCCCCATTAGGGCTAAAAGAAGAAACTACTTTAGCTATATTTAATATTTTTTTGGTTTTAGCTTCCTCACTCCAATCCAAGTAAAGACATTCATCTCGCCATTTTTTTACTTCGATCTTTTTGCAATGACCCTTGTGATAAGAACCGCGCTTAAAGGAGGCTGGTAGAAATGCTTTGTCGTCTTTCCCTATATCATCTTTGTTATCAAAAAGGTTCTCAACGTTGTAAGACATTAATGATATTTCTTCAGCAGCCAGTGGAAAAGTAAACACTAAGCTGATAAAAAAAATGGCTGTTATGGATTTAGTTCCCATAATATTCTTGATGGGTAGCCCAAGCTATTTTTTGTAAATTTAGCGCAACTTTTTTATCCAGATCAAAGGTGTAAGTAATGCCAACGGGTGAAGTCTGAAATATAGAAGCAAACATCACGCAGGCAGAAAGATAAGTTCCTGCATTACTGGGGTGCCTGTTATCTGGATGGTATAAGTTAATTTCTGGGTAGGTCTTCATTGAATTTTTATAAGCTAAGCCGACAGGTGTTACTAAAACATTATTTTTGTTCCCGGCTAATGTGTATTCTTCAGCTAATTGCTTAGTCATCTCCGGTTTATCCTTATAGGCCCAAGTCATCATAAATACTGGTTCTATGTCGTTCTTTTTTAAAAGATTACTGTGCTTTTCTGCATACTCGTAAAACAAATCCTTTCTTTCTGGGTGAATTGGGCACTGACTACAGTCCTGCATAATAGCCATGTCAAAACCCGTAAAGTCATATTTATTAAGAACATTTTTTGAATTAATTGAAAAAGAACCAATATTTGGATTTTTAATATAAGAATTCACATCATGCCAACTTAATGAAGAGCCATTAATCGTAATTAATCTTATTTTGTGTCCTTTACCAAGTTCTTCGGTAGCTCGAATGAGTCTTACTAAAGGATTGTGAACTCCATTGTTGTAATACATAAAGCTATTTCCGATCATCAATATTGATTTAGGATTCTCGCTCTTAGGTTCTTTAACAGCTGGTGTCACTGAAGAAAATACTGTCGAAAGTTGAAATAACAAGATAAGGGTTATGGAAATTCTCATTAATATCATTTAAATACTTTATCTATCTTTGCTATCGTTAGTAGAATAACAAAGATAATAAATGGGGAGAAATATAATGAGTAAAATCGATACAGGAACACAAGAACTACTTGCTTCAAAAGAAAATGGTGTAGGAATACTAACCATGAACAGGCCAGAAGCAAGAAACGCTATGTCCGGTGAAATGAATGCTGCCATGCAAGAAATGCTGGCTCAATTTGAAGCTGATACAGAAATACGTTGTGTAGTTTTAACAGGAGCTGGAAAAGGATTCTGCGCGGGTGGAGATGTTAAAGGAATGGCAGCTTCTGGCGACGGCACAGTTGGAACAAATACTATTGATTCAGCAATACACAGACAAAGAGTGCATCAAAGAGCAACTTCAGGAAAACTTTTTAAGATGCCAAAACCTACTTTAGCTTCTTTACCGGGAGCAGCAGCGGGTGCTGGACTTTCCTATGCTTTGGCATGTGATTTAAGAATTATGGCCAGCAATGCCATTCTAACTACTGCCTTTGCAAGGGTTGGATTTTCAGGCGATTACGGCGGCAGTTACTTTATGACTCAACTAATTGGTTCTGCTAAGGCCAGAGAGCTCTATTATCTTTCCGAAAGAGTAAGTGCTGAAGAAGCTTTAAATTTAGGTTTAACAAATTGGATTTGTGAGCCAGAAGAGCTTGAAGAAAAAACTATGGAGATCGCTCTGCGATTAGCTAACGGACCTTCAGTGGCATACAGGTACATGAAAGAAAACCTTAACAGAGCTATGTCTGGAGAAGTTGATGATTGCCTAGATTTGGAAGCAACCCATCATATCCATTGCGGTCAAACAGAAGATCATAGAAATGCAACCAAAGCATTTGTAGAAAAAAAAGAACCCGTTTTTAAAGGAAAATAAAAAGGATAAAGATGACGAATAAAATTAAAGACGATCCCAGAATTGATAAACGACTAAAAGCTGTTTTCGGAGACATCCCGGTAGACAGTGTCATGGATTCTGTGGCTCAAACTCGTGATGAAATACTGGAAGAACAAAATTCAGAAGCAGCCCAACAAGGAAAAGATGTTATGCAGATGATTAACAATTCTCCACATTACAAAGAAGTTATGCCTGAGGAGGGTCTGGTTACAGCTACCAAAGAATTTACTTCCCAACCGGACGGTAACACCATCAAAATTCAATACATTAGACCTGACTCAGATGAAACATTGCCTTGCATCTACTACATTCATGGTGGCGGGATGATGGTTAGCTCTTGTTTTGATGAGCTTTATGCAGCTTGGGGAAGATGCATAGCTAGACAAGGGGTAGCAGTTGCCATGGTTGATTTTAGAAATTGCATGTGGGCTTCTTCAGCACCTGAAGTTGCTCCATTTCCTGCTGGACTCAATGATTGTGTATCGGGAATCAAATGGGTGCACGAAAATTCAGATGACTTAAATATTGATAAGGGGCAAATCGTAATAGCTGGGGAAAGTGGTGGAGGAAATCTAACTTTGGCTACGGGACTGAAACTCAACCAGGATGGAGATATAGGAATAGTTAAAGGACTTTATGCCTTGTGTCCTTATATTGCAGGTTATTGGCCTTTACCTGAAAACCCTTCCTCCGAAGAAAACGAGGGGATATTGTTAAGTCTTCATTCGGAAACCAACAAGTCCTTCGGAGCAATTATTTATGGTATCGAGGAGTATCACAATAAAAACCCACTTGCTTGGCCAAGTTTTGCCTCTGTTGAAGATGTAAAAGGACTTCCTAAAACTTATATTATCGTGAACGAATGTGATCCATTAAGGGATGAAGGGGTAAACTTCTATCGATTGTTGAGAGAAGCTGATGTCGAAGCTCAGTGTCGACAAGTTATGGGGTCTATCCACGGTACGGAGATTTTCTTGGGACTACCGGAAGTAAGTGATGAGACAGCGATGAGTATCGCGAATTTTGTTAAAAACTAATTTCTGTCCAAATTCTTGTTTGAAGCAATGGTAGAGCCTGATGAAGCATATTGGGCTTTTCTTTCTTCACTCCACTGATCTATTTCTTCCTTCGGCACTCCATAGGCCAATCCTCTTCCTACAGCCGGTCTTGATCTGACTCTTTCCACCCAATCAACAATTTGAGGGTATTTTGTTATGTTGATTTTGCTCCATTTCCAACCCCTAACCCAAGGGTATATAGCAATGTCCGCTATCGTAAAATTATTACTACATATGAATTTATGCTTAGACAATTGACCGTCCATAACTTTGAGTAAACGATTGGCTTCAGTTCCAAACCTTTCTAAAGGATGTGACTTTAAAGCTTCATCAATGTCATCCATGTACCGGGTATAACTTAATTAATTACCAAAGACGGGTCCCAAATTGGCAACCTGCCAATACAACCAAGGTAAAACTTCCCATTTCGAATGATCATTTGGCAAAAGGCTGGTTGGGTATTTTTCAGCTAGATATTGGAGGATTGCACCACTTTCCATAATGCTAGTTTCACCGTCAATTAACACGGGGATTTTCTGATTGGGATTATGTTTAATGAATTTCTCAGTA
>JAKUUL010000004.1 GCA_022447025.1 SAR86 cluster bacterium
CAGTAAAAAGTTTTTGAAGTCTAGGTGTTAGAGTAATATTAGCTACCAGTACCTGTCCATTTTCATTTGGAAAATAACTTAAAGAATCTATTTCAACAGGCAAATTTTTAAATGCTGATCTATTTTCTAGATCAACAAACATTTCCTCTCTTTGTGCTGGCTCCATGGAGCCTATAAAGTTAATGGTTATATGATGCTGATTATCTTTAGACCAATTTACTTTATGATTTCTAATAAGAAATTTTTTTTGATCTTCTTTTAGCTGACAGACAACCTTATTGAACTCAGGATTTGGTGTTAAAGCTATAAATATTCTAGACATTACTAATTTTAAAATAATAATGATTACCATGGTGGAATCAAGCACTTTATTCGTACGTTAGGATAAAATATGCATAAGGGTAGAAATTTTGAGCAATAAAAAAAGAGTATTAACTGGCATAACTACTAGCGGCACACCGCATATAGGAAATTTAGCTGGAGCAATCTTACCGGCCATAAAAGCAAGTCAAAATAAATCTACTGAGTCTTTTCTATTTTTAGCTGATTACCATTCATTAATTAAAAATAACGATCCTGAATTAACTCATACCTCAAGCTTTGAAATAGCAGCATGTTGGTTGGCTTGTGGATTAGACCCAAAAGAGGTAATTTTTTATAGACAGTCAGACATACCCCATATTATGGAGTTAACTTGGGTACTTGGATGTTTAACATCTAAAGGACTTATGAACAGATCTCATGCCTACAAAGCAGCTGTAGCAGAAAATAAAAAGGAAGATCCTGATAAAGGAATTACTATGGGGCTATTTAATTATCCTGTACTAATGGCTGCAGATATTCTTATGTTTAATGCTGATATGGTTCCAGTTGGGCAAGATCAGAAACAGCATGTAGAAATGACTAGGGATATCGCTCTAAGATTTAATCATCATTATGGAGAAGTATTTACGGTTCCAGATGTATCTATAGAAGAAGATGCAGGCACGTTACCTGGAATTGACGGTAGGAAAATGAGTAAGAGTTATAAAAATGTTATACCTATATTCCTAAACAAAGATGATCTAAGAAAAAGAATAATGAAAATTAAAACAGATTCAAAAGAACCTGGGGAACCTAAAGAAATTGATGAATCATCAATTTTCAATATTTATCGTGCTTTTGCTACTGAAAAACTAACAAAAGAACTAACTAATAAATATAAAGAAGGAATAGCTTGGGGAGAAGCTAAAGAATTATTGTTTGAATTATTAGAAGAAAAAATAAGCCCTTTAAGAAAAAACTATGAAGTACTTATTGATGATAGAACAGGATTAGAAAAAATATTACTGTCAGGGGCAGAAAAGGCTCTTGATGTATCAACTCCTATTATCAATAAAGTTAGACAGGCAGTTGGTATTAGAGGCTTTGGTGATTAAATAAATTAAACCCTTAAAAGATCAGAATTATAGAATCTGATTTTAAATTTAATTTTAAAGATGAATAAACTCCCATCTATTATTTGGTTATTGTCAGGTGGCCTTTTTTTTGTTGGGGCAGGTCAGTCTGTGGTGTTTATAACAATACCACCCTTAGCAAGAGATTTAGGGTTAAGTGAGGTTGAAACTGGCTCTATATTCGCTATTTCAGCACTTGCTTGGATGCTGTTTAGTCCTTATTGGGGTAAATTAAGTGATCAATTAGGAAGGAAAATTATAGTTATAGTCGGCTTAATTGGCTGTGCGGTCTCTTTAATTTTATTTAGTAGTGCTTTATCTCTTGGGACCACAGGAGTTTTACTTGGCTGGAAACTATTGGCAGGTTTAATTTTTGCTAGGATGATAAATGGCATTCTAGGCAGTGCTACTAGACAAGGTGCCGGGGCTTGGGTTGCTGATGTAACAAATCAAGATCAAAGAAGCGGAGGATTTGGTAGATTAAATGCAGGATTTTCTGCTGGCCGAATAGCGGGTCCAGCCATAGCGGGATTTCTTCTCGTAATTTCATACACATTGCCTTTTTATATTTTTTCGGTAGGACTATTGTTCATTACGGTTATGCTCTTAAGACAACCCCCTGCAGAACTAGAAAAAAAAGAAGAAGACCCAGTAAGTGATTTACAACTATTGGATAACAGAGTTTGGCCTTTCTTAGTTATTGGTATTTCTTTAGGAATATGTAATGCAGCTGTAGTGCAAACTTCATCTTTTTATTTTCTAGATGTTATCGTTCCCTCAGTACCTAACCCCATTGCATATGCAAGCGTAGGATTTATGTTGGCAGCGTTTGGAAGTATTATTGGTCAACTCTTAATAGCGGATAAACTAAGGGTATCACCTGGATCTCTAATTCGTTATGGAACCTTATTAATAGCTATTGCCCTGTTATGTATTTCCTATAGCAAAACTCTCAACCTAATATATTTCTCCTTCTTTTTATTTGGATTAGGTCAAGGAACTCAAAGTACAGGTTTAGCTGCAGGTATATCTCTGTCTGTAGGAAAACATCACCAAGGTAAAGCAAATGGATTTATGGGTATGGTTATACCTGTAGGGCATATATTTTCTCCTTTAATAGCTATGCCTCTTTATATGGCTTCGCCCCATTATCCCTACTTATTAGGATTTCTAGTTATGTTCTTCTCACTTCTTTTTATTCAACTCAATAAACAACATAGATGGATTAGAAAAAAAGGCTATAAGCGAGTTAATTTAGAAGAAGCTCAGTCTCTAGAAGAGACTTAAATAATGGTATTATTGATCATCAGTAACTAAAAAAAAGAGAAAAAGTATGTTTGCTAAAGATCTGCTTAAAGGAAAGAGAATTCTAGTCACAGGCGGCGGCTCAGGATTAGGAAAAGAGATGGCCCGTTACTTTTTAAAATATGGAGCAGAAGTACTTATTTGTGGAAGAAGGGTAGGTGTTTTAGAAGATACGGCAAAAGAACTAATGGATGAGAATGGCGGGCTAGTTAAATGCTATGGACTGGATATAAGAGGAGCCCAGGACGTAGATGACACTATTGAACAAATATTTTTGGAAGGTCCTTTAGATGGCCTAGTAAACAATGCAGCTGGGAATTTTATTTCTAGAACTGAAGATTTATCTCATAGAGGCTTCGAAGCAATAGCTAGCATAGTTTTTCATGGTACTTTTTACGTAACTCATTCTGTGGGTAAAAGATGGCTTGAGCTAGACCGAAAAGGGTCAATAGTCTCGATATTAGCTACATGGGTTTGGACTGGCTCAGCATTTACAGTGCCCTCTGCCATGTCAAAAAGTGGTATACATGCTATGACTAAATCTTTAGCAACAGAGTGGGGGCATGCTGGTATAAGACTAAATGCTATAGCTCCAGGACCTTTTCCTACTGAAGGCGCTTGGGCTAGACTCTCTCCAGGTCAAGATCCCAATGCCGATGCAAGTGATGGCATGTATTCAGGTAACCCTATGGGTAGATTTGGTGAAATGGCTGAACTAGGGAACTTAGCAACCTTTCTAATGTCTGATGGATGCGACTATTTAACTGGACAAACTATAGCTTTAGATGGAGCAGAATACTTAACTGGAGGAACTTTTTACAGGGCCTTAGCGTCTTTAAAAGATGAGGATTGGGAGGCTATTAAGTCAACTATCAAGGCCACGAACGAGAAAGATAAACAAAAAAGATCTGTTTAAGAAAAATTAATTTAGGTGTAATTATGAGTGAAACAACAATATCAGAAATGAAAAGAGTCTTAGACTTACAAAAACAACTTCATATCCAGGAAGGGCCGGCAAGTGCCCAATTAAGGAAAGACAGGATTGATAGGTGTATTGCAATGGTTAAGAAATACCAAGATCCAATAATTTCAGCTCTTCAAGATGATTTTGGTAATAGGGATCCTATTATGAGTGTAGCTACTGAAGTTATGTCTGCTATTGGGCCCTTAGAGCATGCAAAAAAGAATCTAGTAAAGTGGATGAAACCAGAAAAGAGAAAAGCACAGATAGCACCTTTAGGTCCGTTATTAGGGTTATTGGGAGCAAGAGCAAAGATTGAATATCAGCCCATGGGTACAGTAGGTTGTATTAGTCCATGGAATTTCCCAGTTAATTTAGTTTTGGCTCCTATGGGAGGAATTTTGGCAGCAGGAAACAGAGTAATGGTAAAGCCTTCTGAAATAACTCCATCAACTTCAAGTGTTATGCAGAAGATGTTTAAGGAATATTTTGATGAGGTTGAAATAGCAGTTTTTACAGGAGACGCTGAAGTTGGAGCTGCGTTTAGCAGTTTACCTTTTGACCACATGCTATTTACTGGAGGTACTTCTATTGCAAAACATGTTATGAAAGCAGCTTCTGAGAATTTGGTACCTCTAACTTTAGAATTGGGAGGTAAGTCGCCTGTTATCTTAGGAAAAGACTCTGATGTAGCCAGTGCAGCTGTAAGGGTTATGCAGGGAAAAACAATGAATGCAGGTCAAATTTGTCTTGCACCTGATTATGCCCTAGTACCTAAAGATAAAGTTTCAGAATTTGTTGAAGAAAGTGTTAATGCAGTCTCAACTATGTACCCTTCTTTAAAA
Source organism: SAR86 cluster bacterium (assembly GCA_022447025.1). Classification (GTDB taxonomy): domain Bacteria; phylum Pseudomonadota; class Gammaproteobacteria; order Magnimaribacterales; family Magnimaribacteraceae; genus AEGEAN-183. The sequence continues at coordinate 4,548 of JAKUUL010000004.1, forward strand.
GAGAATGATGACTACACCTCAATAATAAACGAAAAACATTTTGATAGAATTCAAAGCTACTTGGAAGATGCTAAAGAAAAGGGAGCTGAGTTAGTAGAAATAAATCCCAGTTCAGAAGATTTTTCACAACAACCACACTATAAAATTCCGCCTACCTTAGTTTTGAATCCAAGTGAAGACATGAAGTTAATGCAGGAAGAGATCTTTGGGCCAGTATTACCTGTTAAGGCATATGAACAAGTAGAAGAATCAGTAAGCTATGTAAACTCTAAAGATAGACCTTTAGGTTTGTACTATTTTGGTAATAATAAAAAAGATCAAGACTACGTATTAAAAAATACTACTTCAGGTGGAGTTACAGTCAATGATGTTATTTCACATATAACTATGGAAGACCTTCCTTTCGGAGGAGTGGGTCCAAGCGGAATGGGGTCTTACCATGGATATGATGGGTTCAAGGAATTCTCGCATGCTAAATCAATTTATAAGCAAACTAAATTAAATTTAAATAAATTAGCAGGCTTGGTTCCCCCTTACAAAAGTAAGGCTGATAAAGCTCCTAGTTCTTCTTAAGTAAGAAAAAGAAATCTTTTAACGGTTATGTCTTCTTTGCCGCTATCCATAGCAATTAAATACTTGAAGGGCAAAAGATCAGGTTTTTTATCTTTTGTATCTTCAGCTGGTTTTGTAGGGGTAGCTCTAGGAGTTGCAGTGTTAATTCTTGTCTCTTCAGTGATGAATGGATTTGAAAAAGAGTTAAGAGAAAGAGTTCTTCAATCTATCCCTCATGCTTCTATTATTGGAAGCATTGGAATAGACCAGGTTCCTCAAGTTAGAAATATCCTTTTAGAAAATAAAGAAATTGTAGCTAGTTCACCTTACATAGAGTCTCAAGGGTTAATTGGGTCTTCCGAGTCACTCAAGGGAATTTATATCTTTGGTGTTAATCCAGATTTAGAAAATGAAGTATCAATAGTGGGTAAAAGAATAATTGAAGGTTCATGGAACTCAATAGAAGAAGAAAAATATGGAATAGTCATTGGAGATATATTAGCTTACCAATTAGGTATAGGCATCGGCGATATGGTTAATGTGCTTTTCCCTGATACAACTCTAAGCTTGGCTGGCATCCTACCTAGAACCAAGAGATTCAAAGTAACAGGTATTTTTAGTATAGGAGCTCCAGAGATGGACCAATCTTTTGCCTATATCAATATAACTAATGCACAAAAGTTACTTAGACTTGATGATACTGTTCATGGAGTTAGGATTAGATATAAAGATCTATTCCAAGCACCTCAAATGGTTCACTTAGATACCATAAGGGTTAATCAGGCTCTTAGCTCATATTACTCTTCTGGCAACTGGACCAACAATTATGGGACTCTTTTCAAGGCTATAAACATGGAGAAGTTCTTAGTTTTTCTTTTATTGTCTTTAGTTATTGTGATTGCTGTTTTTAATATAGTTTCTTTATCGGTTATGACTATTAATGAAAAAAGATCACAAATAGCAATTCTGATGACTATTGGTGCAACACCTTCTTTTGTTCAAAAGATATTTATGTATTTTGGAAGCTTAATTGGAATAACTGGAACATTACTAGGATTGTTAATTGGCTTAGTCCTTACTTACTTTTTAGGTCCCATTATTGCTTTTATTGAAAATCTATTAGGAATGAGGTTTTTAGAAGTCTATTTTATTAATTATTTTCCAGTTGATTTAAGAGTAAATTGGATATTGGCTATATGTTTAATTTCAATACTTTTAACAATTTTAGCAAGCTTATATCCCTCTAGATTAGCGTCTAAGATAAACCCAGCTGAGGTACTTAGATATGAATAATCTCCTCTTTAAATGTTCTAAAATTTGTAAGAATTTCTATCAGGGAGAAGGGGTCGTAGAAGTATTAAAGGATATAGATTTTAGCTTAGAAAAATCTTCTAGTGTTGCCATTACTGGTCCTTCAGGTTCAGGTAAAACAACTCTACTAAATATGCTATCAGGCTTAGATAGTCCTACGTCTGGTGAAATAATCTTTAATAAAAATGACATAGAAAATTTAAATGAAAAAGAAAAAGCTTTAATGCGAAATAAAGAAATAGGTTTCGTTTATCAATTCCACCATTTACTACCAGAATTTACTGCTCTTGAGAATGTTTCATTACCAATGCTAATTTCAGGTATTCATAGTGAGGAAGCTTTAGAGAAAAGTAATTATTTACTAAAAAAAGTAAATCTAAATAATCGGACAAATCATAAACCATCTGAATTATCTGGCGGAGAAAGGCAAAGGGTTGCAGTTGCTAGGGCTCTATCTAATTCACCCTCCTGTTTAATCATGGATGAACCTACTGGCGATTTAGATACTTATAATGCTCTTAACACAGTAGAAACTATCTTGGAGTTATCTCAGGAATTAAAGGTTAGTTTAATCATTGCTACTCATGATGTTTCTTTATCATCTAAGATGGACAGAATATTTAGTTTGTAGGTAAAGCAGTGGAAAGTTCAGATCTTTTAAATAAAACAAAACCTTCTGATTTTAAGATCTATGGAAGGCTTATTTCCTATGTATTACCTTATTTTCCTCAGTTCTTAATAAGTATTTTAGGTTTTGCAGTTTTTGCAGGTTCACAAGTAGCATTTGCTGAATGGTTAAAACGTGTTATTGATTACGTAGATAACCCATCTGATGATTTAAGATTGATATGGCCCATATTATTGATTTTAATAGCTCTAATTAGAGGGGTAAGTTTTTTTGTAGGTAACTACCTTTTATCATCTATCTCTAATAGATTAGTTCATGAATTAAGAACTGATCTCTTCAACAAGATACCAGTTTTACCAAGTTCTTTTTTTGATACTAGAAGTTCAGGTCATTTAGTTTCTCGAATTACATTTAATGTCATGCAGGTCACTGGAGCTGCAACTAATGCCCTGAAAATTCTTATAAGGGAAGGGCTTCTAGTAATTGGACTCGTTACCTATCTAATGCTTTTAAACTTTAAATTAGCTTCTATTTTCTTTATTGCTGCGCCTTTTATAGCTGTAGTGGTTGCCTACGCAGGAAGGAGATTAAGAAAAATAAGTAATCAAATCCAAACTGCTATGGGAGATGTAACCCATGTAGCATCAGAAACTATAAGTGCTTATAAAGAGGTAAAGGCTTTTGGAGGTGAAGAATATGAAGTTAATAGGTTCTTTAGAGCTAGTGATAATAATAGGATGCAAAATCTTAAACTTGAGGCTACTAATGCACTTGCTTCTCCTTTAATCCAGTTTTTAGTTTCAGCTGCATTGGCGTTGATAACTTGGCTAGCCCTTGATCCTACTGTTTTGGACACCATGAGCCCTGGTGGTTTTGTGGCATTCTTTGGAGCAGCAGGTATGTTAGCCAAACCAGTCAGGCAGCTTTCAGAAATAAATAGTCAAATTCAGAAAGGACTAGCTGCAGCTAGTGATATTTTTGAACAACTTGATGAAGAACCAGAAAAAAATGAAGGCACTTTTGAGAATGATAAGATTGAAGGACTCATAGAATTTAAAGATTTATCGTTTTCATATAACTTTAATTCTTCAGAAGTTCTTAAAAATATTAATCTTATTATTAGCCCAGGAGAGACAGTAGCTTTTGTAGGTAAATCTGGAGCTGGTAAAACAACTTTGGTTAGTCTTATCCCTAGATTCTATGGAGATTTTACTGGTAATTTAACTATTGATGGAATAGATCTAGAGGAATATGAAATTAATAATCTTAGATCACACATTTCATTAGTTGGACAGAATATTACTTTGTTTAATGACACCATAAATAAAAATATAAGTTACGGATCTATAAGTGAAGATTTTGATTTAATACAATCAGCTTCAAAGAAAGCTCATGCAGATGAATTTATTAAAGCTTTACCTGATGGGTATGAGACTGTAGTAGGTGATGATGGTGTTTTATTATCTGGCGGTCAAAGACAAAGAATAGCTATAGCAAGAGCTATATTAAAAGACTCGCCCATCTTAATTCTTGATGAAGCCACATCTGCTTTAGATTCAGAATCAGAAGAATATATTCAAGATGCAATGTCCGAACTAACTAAAGGCCGTACTACTTTAGTTGTGGCTCATAGATTATCTACCATTGAAAGTGCAGATAAGATTGTGGTGCTCGACGAAGGAAAGATAGTAGAGCATGGAACACATAAGGAGCTTCTAAAGAAAGGGAAACATTATGCAAATCTGCATGCTAAACAGTTCAAAGATGACTCAGTTCCTCAAGAAGCGAGGGCGATTAAAGAATTTGAAGACTATGATTTATCTAGCTTACCTCCTTCAAAAGACCATACGCCTTACCTTGAAAAAGCTTGGTATAAAAAAAGTCTTTGGCTATGGTTTCTCTGGCCTTTTTCTTTAATTACAAAACAAATTTCTAAAAGAAGGTTAACTAAATTCTTAGAAGGAAGTACGAAAACTTGGAGTACTAATATTCCACTTATTGTAGTTGGCAACATAGTGGCAGGTGGAACAGGTAAAACACCTTTTGTAATCTGGCTAACTAAGAAACTATCTGAATTGGGTTATAAACCAGGTGTTATAAGTAGAGGGTATGGCGGCAGGGCAAAAAAATATCCCTTAATTGTCAATGATTCAACAAGAGCTAGGATATCTGGAGATGAACCAAGGTTAATCTTTCAAAATACAAATGTACCGGTATACGTTTCTCCCAACAGAGTAGAAGCAGCAAAACAAATGATAGAAGAGACGGATTGTAATGTAATTATTAGTGATGATGGACTTCAACATTATCAACTTGGAAGAGATATAGAAATTGTTATCTTTGATGGCTACAGAGGAATTGGAAATAACTTATGTTTGCCAGCTGGTCCTCTAAGAGAACCAATAGAAAGAATTAAGTCAGTCGACTTTATTATAAGTTCCAGTAGTTCTTTAACTAAAGAAGGTATAGCAGAAAATGCCATTATGAAATTTAAAGCAACAGAATGGGTCAGACTCTCAGATCAGAAAAGAGTAGCTTTAGATGCCTGGCCACTAGGTAAAATAATTCATGGTGTAGCAGGTATAGGTAATCCCTCCAAATTTTTTGCAACTTTAAAAGAAATTGGTTTTAAAGTTATAGAGCATTCATTTCCTGACCATTATCAATTTACAGAAGAAGATTTCACTTTTTCAGAGCAGCTTCCTATAGTGATGACAGAGAAAGACGCAGCACGATGTCATAAAATAGATATAAAAAATATCTGGGTTTTAAAAATAGAGGCAGATTTACCAGATAATTTTGCTCTTGAATTAATAAATAAAATCAAAGAAGAAGATGAGTAAAATTGATCCTAAGTTAATGGAAATTCTTGTTTGTCCTGTTTCAAAAAAAGCTTTAGTACAAAAAGAGAGTGAGTTGGTTTGTTATGAAAGTGAGTTGGCTTATCCAATAAGAGATGGTATCCCAATAATGCTGCCTGAAGAGGCAAGAAAGCTAGAGAAACATGAATTAAAAGAATAATGTCTTTTATCGTAATTATTCCAGCAAGATATTCATCTAGCAGATTACCCGGAAAACCACTAGTTGATATTGGAGGTAAACCAATGATTCAGAGGGTTTACGAATTAGCTGAAAAGAGTAAGGCCGATGAAGTCTATATAGCAACAGACCATAACGATATCATAGACTGCTGTTCATCATTTGGTGCCAAAGCTTTAATGACTAATAGCCAACACCCTTCAGGAACAGATAGAATTGCTGAAACTACAGAGTTATTAAATCTTTCACCAGACACTGCAGTAATCAATGTTCAGGGAGATGAGCCTTTTTTAGACTTCTCAGATATAGATAATCTTGCTGATTTTTTTATTCAGGAAAAAAGATTTGATCTTTGTACTCTTTATTCAGACTTTACCAGTCAGCAAGATATAAGCGATCCTAACTTAGTTAAATTATGGTTAGATCAAAAAAATACAGTAAGGGCTTTTTCAAGGAGAGAAGATTTTATGGAGAACAGTCAATTTTTAAGAGCTCTACATATAGGTGTATATATTTACAAAGTAGATTTTATAAAACAATTTGTTGATTGGAAGCAAAGTAACAATGAGAAAAAAGAGAAGCTAGAACAACTCAGAGCTCTTGATAAAGGAAAAAAGATAGGAGCGATTAAATCTTTATCTAAAGAGCACATAGGCATAGACACAAAAGAAGATTTAAATAAAGCTAGAAAGTTAGATTTAAATGGTTGATATAAAACAAAATTATTCTTTAAAAGAGCTAAATAGTTACGGATTTAACTATTCTGCTGAGTTTTTTTGTGAGGGAAATTCTGTTGAAGAATGTCATGAATTTATTGATTTTTGTTTAAAGAAAAAGAAGCCTATCAAGTGTTTTGGAGAGGGGACTAATGTAGTTCTAACTAAAAATATTGAAGGAGGAGTATTGAGAGTCTCTATACCAGGAAGAGTGAAAGGAGAGAATATTGTTAATTTTGGAGCAGGAGAGAATTGGAATGAAGTTGTCTTGTGGTCCTTAGAAAATAAATTATTTGGGTTAGAAAACTTAGCTTTGATACCGGGAACTGTAGGGGCAGCTCCTGTACAAAATATAGGAGCATACGGGGAGGAAATTAGTTCTACATTAATTTCTCTTGAGGCAATTAACTTAAAGACAAATGAACTGATTTGTATGAATAATGCAGAATGTAAGTTCAGTTATAGAGACAGTATCTTTAAGCTAGAAAATAATGATCTATTAATATCTTCGATACAACTTAAACTTAGCAAAGAGCCTAAAACTAATACAAGCTATAAGTCTTTAAATAATTATCTAATTAGAGATGATATAGATCCTGATTATGCAACACCTTTTCAGGTTTGCAGGGCAGTTACTTCCATTAGAAATAAAATATTACCTAACCACAAAGATGAACCTAATGTAGGTAGTTTTTTTAAAAACTTAACTGTAAAAAAAGAAAATTTAGATGAACTGAATAACAAGATATCCGGTCTTCCTTATTATAAAAATACTGATGGGTTAACTTATAAAGTACCTGTGGCTTATCTCATCGAAAATGCAGGATGGAAAGGCCATAAAGAAGGTAATGTAAGAGTTTCTGAAAGACATGCTTTGGTATTAATTGCAGATAAGGGCGCAACTAGTGATGAATTATTAGGCCTGTCATCAGCAATTACTGAAGATATTTATGAGAAGACTCAAATAAAAATAGAAATTGAACCTGAGGTTATTTAAGTGTCAATTTTTTTGACAGTTGCATTACTTCATTTGTTTGCTGTAGCAAGCCCAGGTCCTGACTTTGTATTGGTTAGTCGACAAAGCTTTAGATACGGAAGGATGGTAGCTATTTGGACAAGTGCAGGGATAGCTTTAGGAATATTATTCCACGTTGCACTATCTCTCACGGGCCTAAGCTTATTATTACAAAATCAACCTGATCTATTTTGGTATCTAAAGTTAGCAGCAGCTTTATACATAGGTTATTTAGGGCTTGCTTCTTTAATTTCAAATAGTCCAATCAAATTTCAGAATAATTCTACGGATAAGGAGGGGAGATATTTAAAATCTATTAGTACAGGATTTCTTACCAATGCCCTTAATCCTAAAGCTTTCATTTTCTTTATTACTGTATTTACTTTAGTTATAAATGAAGATACGGGGATAGTTATTAAAAGTCTTTTAGGAATTTACATGTCGATGGCTACTTTTATTTGGTTTACGTTTATGAGTATTCTTTTAACCAATGAGAAAGCTACAGAGAGATTTAAAAACCTTATTCCATGGTTAGAAAAAATAACAGGATTATTCTTGTTAATATTAGCGATTAAAATAATATTTCAAGAAAGCTTTTAGTACATAAAGATTTGAATGAATACAACTAATCCTGCTTCCATACTTAAACAAATTTCAAAGTATAAAGGTGAGAATTTACCTCCTGTCCATTTATGGAATCCGCCGCTGTGTGAGAATGTAGAAATGCGTATTGACAGAGAGGGAAGGTGGTTTTTCATGAACTCTCCTATAGGGAGAAAAAGGATGGTAAAACTTTTTAGTAAAGTTTTAAGACTCGATGATGATGGTGAATACTATCTAGTAACCCCAGTGGAAAAGATTAGAATTGAGGTAGAAGAAAGGCCTTTTTTAATTATTGATTATCAATTAATAACAAAAAATAAACGACAATTAATAAGTTTTGAGACAAATACAGGTGACATGTTCTTGTTAGACAAAGAACATCCCATCAAAGTATCTACAAATCCTAAAACAGGCGAACCAAAACCATGTGTACTTGTTAGGTCAAATCTAGAAGGAATAATATCTAGAAATATCTACTATAAGTTAGTAGAGCTATCTGATATTAAGAAAGAGAACGGCGAGAATATTTTTCTATTAAAAAGTAATAATCAAACTTTTGAAATAGGACGTCTAAAAATTTAATTTATTTACTTTAGACATAAAAAAACAGAGCCGAGGCTCTGTTTAGTTCGAGTTCGAAAGTGTCTAAGTTTGAGTCTTTTTTCTTAGCTTCCTTGATAAATTTCTCTTTTTATCTTGGTGGTCTAAAAGTTTTTTTTGCTAGCTTTACTTTTAGAGCTTTTCGCCTTTCGTTCTCTAACCAATTTTTCTCTCCTTTTCTCGTCTCGAGTTGGTTCCAGGTCGGTTAAATTGGTCTAGTGATATTACTCTTATAGGAAAAAAATACAACCCTTTTTTTAACTTTTTTTTAGGTTATTTTTGACCCGTTTTTTTACCTAAAATTTCCTTATATCTACTACATATTAGGATAGTTTGGACCACCGGTTCCTTCGGGAGTTACCCAAATAATATTTTGAGCTGGGTCTTTAATATCGCAAGTCTTACAGTGCACACAGTTTTGTGCATTTATTTGAAATATTTTTTTGCCTTCTTCTTCGATAACTTCATACACTCCTGCAGGACAATATCTTTGAGCTGGCTCATCATATAGAGGAAGATTTTGTTCTATTGGTATTGATTCATCTTTTAATATGAGATGACAGGGTTGGTCTTCAGCATGGTTTGTATTAGACAGGAAAACTGATGAGAGTTTATCAAAAGAAATAACACCATCTGGTTTTGGGTACGAAATTTTTGACATCTTATTTGCTTCTTTTAGACAAGCATGATCAGGTTCTGGTGCTCTCAATGTAAACGGTAATTTTCCTCTAAAAATGAACTGATCAATGCCTGCTAACAGAACACCTAGATAAGGTCCAAATTTATGTAGAAAAGGATTCCAGTTTCTTGCTTTATAGAGTTCACTATTTATCCATGAAGAAGTAAATCTCTCTTCGTATTCCTCAAGATCAACTTTACTACTTTGAATTGAATTAAAAATAGTTTCTGCCGCTATCATTCCTGATTTCATAGCGGTGTGTGTTCCCTTAATTCTAGGAAAATTTAGAGTTCCTGCATTATCCCCAATTAATAATCCACCTGGAAAATTCATTTTAGGTCTAGATTGAAGTCCTCCTTTAATTAAAGCTCTAGCCCCGTAGGAAACTCTTTTGCCTTCTTTTAAGTATTTACTTATTGAAGACTGATGTTTCCACTGTTGAAATTCATCATAAGGACTTAGGTGAGGGTTCTCATAATCTAAAGGAACGACATATCCTATGTAAGCCTGGTTATTCTCACCATGATAGAAGTAAGAACCTGATACAGTTCCTTTGGATGGCCATCCTAGAGTATGTATAACTAATCCTTCCTCATGCAGTTCGGGTTTTAGGTCCCAAACCTCTTTAAATCCAATACCATAGTGTTGAGGATCTTTACCCTCATCAAGCTTATATTTATTTATTATTTCCTTACCTAAATGACCTCTGCAGCCTTCTGCTAACACAGTAAATTTAGCTCTAAGTTCAACCCCTGGTTCATACCCAGGTTTTTTTTCACCTTCAGAATCTATACCCATATCTCCAGTGATAACTCCTATAACTCTGTCATTTTCATAAATTATTTCGGAAGCAGGGAACCCTGCAAAGATATCTATTTCTAAGCTTTCTGCGTATTCCGCTAACCAACGGCATAGATTTCCTAAGCTAATAATATAATTTCCATGGTTTTTAAATGTTGGAACTAACATAAGAGGAGCAGGAATGGTGAGAGATTCACTAAGTAAATATCTAACTGAATCTTGATTAACTTCAGTTTTTAATGGAGCGCCTTTTTCTTTCCAATCTGGAATAAGTTCGTTTAAGGCTTTTGGGTCTATAACATTACCAGAAAGTATATGGGCTCCAACCTCTGATCCTTTTTCTACTATGCAAATAGATATTTCAGATTGATTCTCTGTAGCCATCTGTTTCAGTTTAATGGCAGCAGAAAGCCCAGAAGGACCAGCACCCACAATAATCACATCATATTCCATAGATTCTCTTTGTATTTCTTCCATAAGTATCTTTTATTTGTAAGCTAGTTTAAGCAGATATAGAATAGCGCCTCTATTTTTATACCATTATAAAGGATTTGCATATATGAAGGTTCTAGTTCCAATAAAACGAGTAGTTGATTATAACGTCAAAGTCAGAGCAAAATCAGATGAAACTGGTCCGGATTTAGCCAATGTAAAAATGGCTATCAACCCGTTTTGTGAAATTGCTGTTGAAGAAGCTGTAAGACTTAAGGAATCTGAAACTGCCCAAGAGGTAATAGCAGTTTCGATAGGGTCTAATGCGTGTCAGGAGCAACTAAGGACGGCACTAGCTTTAGGTGCAGATCGTGCAATCCTAGTAGAAACGGAATTAGAAGTAGAGCCACTTGGTGTCGCTAAATTATTAAAAGCTGTGGTAGAAAAAGAGCAGCCTGATTTAATTATATTAGGTAAGCAGGCCATAGATGATGATTCTAACCAAACAGGTCAAATGTTAGCCTCTTTACTTTCTTATGCTCAAGGTACCTTTGCATCTGAAATAAAAATTGAAGGCGATAAGATTGATGTTACTAGAGAGGTTGATGGAGGATTGCAAACTGTTTCATTAAATCTTCCAGCAGTGGTAACTACAGATCTAAGATTGAATGAACCAAGATACGCTTCATTACCAAATATTATGAAAGCTAAAAAGAAGTCTTTGGACACCCTAACCCCTGAAGAGTTAAATGTAGATGCTTCTCCAAGGATAGAAACCCTAAAAGTTTCTCCTCCTCCCGAAAGAGCTGCTGGAGTTATTGTAGAAAGTGTTGATGAATTAGTTGAAAAACTAAAAAATGAAGCGAAGGTAATAACATGAGTATATTAGTAGTTGTAGAACATGATAACGAAGAACTTAAAGGTGCCACATTAAATACAGTAACTGCAGCTAAAGAAATAGGCTCTGAAATAGACTTACTGGTTGCTGGTTTTTCATGCGATTCTGTTGCTGACCAAGCTTGTTCTATACCAGGTATAGGTAAAGTTTTAGTAGCAAATAAAGAGTCTTATAAAAACTTTCTAGCTGAAAATATTGGTACTTTGGTTTCAGAAGTGGGGAAAGGTTATTCACACATTCTTGCAGCAGCCACAAGTAACGGAAAAAACTTTATGCCAAGAGTAGCTGCTTTATTAGATGTATCACAAGTATCTGAAATAATATCTGTCTTATCTGAAGATACTTTTGAGCGACCTATTTATGCTGGTAATTGTATAGCAACTGTTAAAAGTTCAGATCCTATCAAGGTGATAACTGTGAGGGCTACAGGATTTGATGATTGTGAGGTAGAAGGAGGATCTGCTACTAAAGAAATAGTGGATCTAGATTCTAATTTAGGTATCTCCAGTTTCGTTGGTGAAGAGTTGGCTGAATCAGATAGACCAGAACTAACCTCTGCAGATATTGTAATATCTGGTGGACGGGGAATGCAAAATGGAGAGAACTTTAGTCTCTTAGAGGGAATTGCAGATAAACTTGGGGCAGCAATAGGAGCTTCAAGAGCTGCAGTTGACTCGGGTTTTGTTCCTAATGATATGCAGGTGGGACAAACAGGTAAAATAGTAGCTCCTAATTTATATATAGCAGTAGGAATTTCGGGAGCAATTCAACATTTAGCAGGTATGAAAGACAGTAAAGTCATCGTTGCCATAAATAAGGATGAAGAAGCACCTATTTTCCAAGTAGCAGATTACGGCTTAGTAGCTGATTTATTCGAGGCCTTACCAGAATTAGAAAGTAAGCTATAGTTTTCTTAAGATTACCCCAGTTTCGATATGATCGGTATAAGGAAACTGATCAAACAATGCTGCTTTTTTAACTTTATAGCTAGTTAAAAGTTCTTTTAGATTAGATTTAAGAGATTCGAATCCACAAGACAGGTAGATAATCTCCTTATATTTAAGCCGTTTTATTAAGTTAATTGATTCAACGTCCAAACCAGATCTAGGAGGATCTAGAAAAAGGACATCTTTCTTAAAATCAATTAAGTTTATATGCTTCATTCGGTTGAATTCTCTTTTTTTTATTAAAGCTTCTAGAGTTTCTAATCCTGACATTCTTGCTATCTCTATATTCTTAAGTGAGTTTATTTGTATGTTTTTCTCTAAAGCTCTTATGCTGGGTCTGCTATTTTCAGTTGCAAGAACTCTTGAATAAAGATTACCAAGAAGAATAGTAAAAGTTCCCACTCCACAATGTAGCTCAGTTACATGGTGTTGTAATTTTTTACTTTCACTTACCCAAGCTAACATCTTGTCACATATATAAGGATTAGGTTGGCTGAAGCATTGCTCATACAGATTAACCTTAATTTTTTTGATATGTGCGTTATAGGTTTCAGTTACAAAATCTTTACCCACCACTAGTTTTTGTTTTCTACTTCTTCCGACAATTGATGCGCCTATTTCAGAACTTAATTTTTTTGCTTTTTTAATCCAGTTTGCATCTAAAGGTTTATGATAAATAAGCGTTACAATTCCTTCCCCGCTTCTTGAGACTTGAATTTCAGTTTGAAAAAGTTTTTCTTTTATCTCATTACTACCCAATAATTTAACTTTAAGTTTAGAAATGAGTTGATTAATTTGTGCATCACAAATAGTAAGTTCATCTACGTTTATTTTGTTGTTGTTCTCAACCATGGTGAACTGAATATTATTGTTCACATGGACTCCCAGCTCTGCTCTAGTTCTAAAGTGGGAAGGGGGGGAAGGAAAATTGTTTAGATTTTTGGTTAGCTTAGAGAAAAAGGAAAAAAATAAATCTTTTTTATCTTTTAACTGTCTAGCGTATAGATCTTCATTTTTATTCAAGATTAGTACTGTAATATTTTTTAATCAGATTTATATCTTCATTTCTGTTTTTTGAGATGCTCTTTATTTGTTCTTCAGTTATTTTCCCTAATCCAAAATACTTACTCTCAATGTGTGAAAAATACCAACCACTTACTGAAGCAGCAGGTAACATAGCAAAATTTTCAGTTAAAGAGATATTAGCTTTATTTTCAGCATCTAATAAAGAAAAGAGTTTAATTTTTTCTGAATGATCAGGACATGCAGGATATCCAGGAGCCGGTCTTATTCCAATATACTTTTCCTTAATTAACTGTTCATTAGAAAGTTCTTCTTCTCTTGAATATCCCCAGTATTCTTTCCTAACTTTTTCATGAACGTACTCAGCAAGAGATTCAGCTAGCCTATCGGCTAATGCCTTAAGCATGATAGAGGAATAATCATCATTATTTTTTTCAAAACTAGAACATGCTTCTTCCACACCCAAACCAGAGGTTACAGCAAAAGCACCAATATAATCTTTAATCTTCTTTTCTTCAGGTGCTATAAAATCAGAAAGAGATAAATTAGGGTTTCCTTTCCCTTGAAACCTTTGTTGTCTAGGAAAACTTAAAGTAGTTAGAAGATCCTTTCTTTTTTCATCGTTAAAAACTTTAACTTGGTTATTTTTATCTTGAGAAGCTGGCCAAAAACCTATGGTGGATTGATTCCCAATAATATTAGACCTTTCAAGTTCATCTAACATTTCATTGGCGTCTTTAAATAATTGAGTTGCAGCTTCTCCTACTACTTCATCATTTAAAATTTTAGGATAACTACCCGCAAGACTCCATGATTTAAAGAAAGGAGTCCAATCTATATAGGGCCTTAAGGAACTGATAGAAATTGATTCTAATTTACGCACCCCCAAGAAAGTAGGTGTTATGAGTTTAGATTCATTCCAATTTATATTGGGTTTGTTATTGTTTGCCTCTTGTAGGCTTAAAAGTTGAGGTGAACTCTTTTCTGCGAGTCTATGTCTTGTAGCAAGATAGTCCTTTCTAACTATTTCTGTATAAGATTTAATTTTCTTATCATCTAATAAATTTTGTACTACTCCCACACTTCTAGAGGCATCTAGGACATGCATAGCGAAGCCAGTTTTATAGTTTGGTTCAATTTTTAATGCGGTATGAGCTTTTGAGGTTGTAGCTCCACCAATCAATACTGGAATATTCATCTTTCTTCTTGTTAGCTCTTGAACTACTCCAATCATCTCATCAAGTGAAGGAGTTATTAATCCGCTTAAACCGATTAAATCGGCTTTCTCTTCAAGTGCAGTATCAATAATTTGTTCAGCAGGCACCATTACCCCTAAATCTATAACTTCATAATTATTGCATTGAAGGACAACCCCAACTATATTTTTTCCAATATCATGAACATCACCTTTAACAGTAGCCATCACTATCTTTCCATTAGTTTGAATACCGCCTTCTTTTTCTTCTTCTAAATACGGAACAAGATAAGCTACAGCCTCTTTCATAACTCTGGCACTTTTAACTACTTGTGGAAGGAACATCTTGCCATCTCCAAATAAATCCCCAACAATATTCATTCCATCCATTAAAGGGCCTTCAATAACTTCTACTGGAGAATTACTATTGCATCTGGCTTCTTCTACATCTTCTACGATGTATTTATTAATTCCTTGAACCAATGCATGATTAATGCGCTCATTAATTCCTAGTTGCCTCCATTCTTCATCTGTGGTTCTTCTTGTTTGGTCTTTCTGAAATTTGGTTGCCTCGTCCACTAATCTTTCAGTAGCATCTTCTCTTCTATTTAGAATTACATCTTCAACTAAAGTTTTTAATTCAGGATTAATGTCTTCATAGACTGCCAATTGACCAGCATTTACTATTCCCATTGTCAGGCCTTTATTTATCGCGTGGTAAAGGAAAACAGAATGCATAGCTTCTCTAACTACATTATTGCCTCGAAAAGAAAAGGAAACATTACTTATACCGCCAGAAATACTTGTTAGTGGGAATTCTTTCTTAATATATGCGCAAGCATCAATAAAGTCATTTGCATAATTATTGTGTTCTTCAAGACCTGTAGCAACTGCAAACACATTAGGATCAAATATTATGTCTTGAGGAGGATACTTAACTTTTTTAGTTAAAATGTCGTAACATCTTCGGCAAATTTCTTTTCTTCTTTTTAATGAATCTGCTTGTCCTTTTTCATCGAAAGCCATGACAATTATTGCTGCTCCATACTTAAGACATAATTTAGCAACTTTAATAAAATTATCTTCACCTTCTTTAAGACTTATGGAGTTAACAATGGCTTTACCTTGTATAACTTTTAGCCCACTTTCAATGACTTCCCATTTAGAAGAATCAATAACAATAGGAACTTTTGATATATCAGGTTCGGTTGCAACAAGCTTTAAAAAGTGATCCATTTCTTCTAAAGAGTCAAGCATGCCCTCATCCATATTAACGTCTATCATTTGAGCACCTAACTCAACTTGCTCTTTTGCAACTTCTAGGGCTTCAGAGTAATTCTTTTCTTTTATTAACCGGGCAAATTTAGCAGAACCAGTTACATTAGATCTTTCTCCTATATTTATAAAAAGAGAATCATCAGTTAAAACTAACGGTTCAAGTCCACTAAATGAACTTTGAGTATTACTTACACTTAGTTCCTTTGGTTTTATTCCTTTTATTGCATAACTAATTGCTTCTATATGATCAGGAGTAGTTCCGCAACATCCCCCAACTATATTTAATAAATTACTTTCTGCCATTTCTTTTATGATATTTGCCATGTGGGTAGGGGTTTCGTCATACTCACCCATTTCATTAGGAAGGCCTGCGTTAGGGTGGAGGCTTATCGGTATGTCCGATATTTTGTTTAGAGATATTAGGTGCGGTCTAAGTTGCTCTGCTCCCAAAGCACAATTAAAACCGATTGAACAAGGGTTTGCGTGTTTTACTGAGGTCCAAAAGGCTTCAGCAGTTTGGCCTGATAAAGTTCTACCAGAATTATCAGTTATAGTGCCTGAAATCATGAGTGGTATTTCTTTTCCAACTTCTTCGCACTTATCTAGGTAAGCAAAAATTCCAGCTTTAGCATTTAGGGTATCGAAGATTGTTTCAAACATTAAAAAATCGACTCCTCCTTCCATTAATCCATCTATGCATTCGCGGTATGAAATAACTAACTCGTCAAAAAGAATATTTCTTTTTGCCGGGTCAGTTACATCAGGAGATATTGAAGCTGTTGTATTTGTTGGACCAATTGATCCTATTACCCATGCATTTGAATTTGCTTCAGATATTGCTTCTTTAGCTATTTTGGCTCCCGTAAGATTTAAATCATAGGCTTTTTCTTGTAGATCATAATCTTTCTGGGAAATAGAACTCGAGTTAAAGGTGTTAGTTTGTATAAAATCACATCCTTTATCTAAGAAAGACTTATGAATTTCCTTGATTATTTCAGGTTGAGTAAGGTTCAAAAGATCATTATTACCCTTTAGGTCTTTATTGTATTTTTTAAACAGTTCACCTCTAAAATCTGATTCTGAAAGCTTTTTAGACTGTATTTCTGTGCCCATGGCACCGTCTATAACTAAAATTCTTTCTTTTAATTTTTTATGGAAATCAGTTAGTTTCATCCTTTTTTTAAAAATACGTTAAATCCTTAGAGTGAATTGTAAGTGTTTTAGCTATAAAATGTACTTATGGCGGCTATTGAGATAAGTAAATCTGCAGAAAAGTATCTAGAGGAACTTTTGCAGAAACAAGACTCCGATACTGTAGGTATTAAAGTTTTTGTGAGTGAACCGGGATCCCCAAGAGCAGAAACTTGCATAGCCTATTGTAAAGAAGATGATGATCTAACTGAATATGAATTATTTGGTGATTACAGTTTCTCGCTTTACCAAGAAATAAAATCTCTAACTTTTCTAGAAAGTGCTGTTGTGGACTACTCTCCGGATAAGTTTGGAGGAACCTTAACAATTAAAGCGCCTAATGCCAAAGTTCCAAGCATAGGTCAAGATGCTTCTTTAGAAGAAAGAGTTAATTACCTACTTTACTCTGAAATTAATCCAAGTCTTGCTGCTCATGGAGGGGAAGTGTCCTTAGTTGAAATTTTAAATAAAGAAACAGCTGTTCTCCAGTTTGGAGGAGGGTGTCAAGGCTGTGGAATGGTTGATGTAACTTTAAAAGATGGAATAGAAAAGACCCTCATTGAAGAGATACCTGAGCTTAAAGGTATAGCAGATGTAACTGATCATAGTTACCGAGAGAATGCTTATTACAAATAAGTTTCATACAATTTTCCAGTTTATAATTGTTCTGTGACCCAACTTAACGCAGACCATTGCTATATCTTCACTGATACAGAAACTACTGGATTAGATATAAATTTTTCTCAAATTCTACAGGTGGGTTCTTTGTTAACTGATGAAAACTTAGTTGTAGAAAAGGAACATAGTTTGTTTTCAAAACTTTTACCTTGGATTGTACCTAGTCCAGAAGCCTTCCTTGTACATAAAAAAACTGAGTGTCTTGATGAAGATAGCCCAACTCATTATGAAATGATGTGTCAACTTAGAGAAGATTGGCTAAATTGGTCAATCAACAAAAATCCTGTTTTTATAACCTATAACGGCCATAGATTTGATGAAGAGTTATTTAGAAGACAATTTTATTGGTGTTTGCTACCTCCATATATAACAAATACTGGAGGGGCTACTAGATTAGATCTAATGTACACATTTCAACTAGTTGCTAATTTTTTTCCTAACTCTCTGACTATTCCCATGAATGAAGAAAAGGGAATTAGTCTAAAGCTTACAGATTGGGCTGAAGCTAATAAGATATCGT
Organism: SAR86 cluster bacterium; assembly: GCA_022447025.1. GTDB lineage: Bacteria > Pseudomonadota > Gammaproteobacteria > Magnimaribacterales > Magnimaribacteraceae > AEGEAN-183. Next base: position 22,654 of record JAKUUL010000004.1, read on the forward strand.
CTATTAATGCCCATGATGCCGTCGCTGATTGTTACTTGATGGTTAATTTATCAAGGCTGATAGCTGAAAAAGCGCCGGAAGTATGGAATTCTTCCTTAAGAGGCTCTTCCAAGGATGGTAATCTAAGATTAATTCAATCAGAACCATTTGCAATGATTGGAGAAGTAATAAGAAAAAGTAGATTTACCTATCCTGTAACATTCTGCGGACAAAATAATAAAATGCAAAATGAGGTAGCAGTAGCAGATTTATATTTTGATCCTGATACTTTAAATGAATTATCTGATTCTGAGTTGTTAGAACAAATATCTAACGCAGGGACTGCAATAAGAAAAGTAAGGATCAACAGAAGTTTGCCAATAATGAATGCTTTAGACATACCTTCAATTCACGACACTTTGGATATACCATTTGAACAATTAGAAGAAAGGGCAGATAAAATTAGGAATAACACTAAATTACAATCTCGAATTAGTGAATTACTGACCAACAATCAAATTCAATACCCACCCCCAAAGTTTGTAGAACAATCTGTTTATTCTGGATTTCCATCCAAAGAAGATGAATTGTGGATGGAGAGATTTCACTCCACCCCATGGCAGGATAGATCAAAACTCATTGATGGTTTCGAAGACTCTAGATACAGAGAGCTTGCTGGAAGACTTATTTGTGCTCATGGAGCTGAAGGAACTTCTGATCAATCACTTCAGAGATATAACACCTTTATTTCACAAAGACTTTCAGATAAAGGTCCTTGGTTAAATATTGATAAAACATTGTCTAAGATAGAAGAAATGTTAAAAAAAGAAGAAGATGAAGAGAAAAAGAATATACTTCATCAATTAGAAAAGAAACTCAAAAAGATGGCTACTACTATCTAGGAGTTTTTATTCTGAAGGCCATAAACTTACTTTTATAACAGCACCAAAAAATGGATGATCAATATAATGGTAAGAATTTTCTTTCATTTTGATCTGTTGATTAATTTCATATAAATCTTTGTAATTGCTATTAATGGCTAACGGAGTTTCTTCAGTAGTTGATACTGGAGTAAACTCTTTTGTCCTCAGTAGCCAACTTGAAAAAGAAATAAATTCTTCACCAATAGATTTAAAAAAACTTATAAATCTATTTTGAGCTTTAGAAAGCTTTAGTAAGTTATTGAAATTATAGAGTTTTACAGAAGTAAACCCCTGATCCTCATTGGTGCTTTCAGATAATCTTAATCTTAGATCTGAATGCAAAAATCTTTCTTTATAAAGCAAAAGTTCTCCATGGACACCATTGATTTCATTCTCCCCTTGAATGTATACGGGGCTTGATAAGTCTGCTTGAAATAAAGGCTGAAACCAACTTCCATAAAAAAGCACTTCGTATTCCTTTCTTTTATTTAGTCTACTAATAAATCTTTTATTAAGATTATTGTTTTTTATTAATTCAAAATATTCATATGGTAATAAAGCAACATCGGAATTCTTGTCGTTGTCTATACTTTCTACTTCTTCAACTTCAATTTGATTTAGTTTCTGATTTAAATCAATTGATTGTATAACTTGTGAACTGGGAACTAGTCCCTCCTTAATGGCTTCTTTTTTTACTAAAAGATTTGGTGTGTCTAAAAGCTTTAGTAAGTCTGGTGAGTATATAAATCTATCAAGTTCTGGAAATTGTTCTTGTTTATCCTTTTCATTTACTTGTTTATGAGAAAAGATAATTAAGTCAATTCTATAAATCGGATAAAGACTTTGGTTTTCTGAAAAAGCTTTTGAAGAAAGGAGAAGTTTTTCTGGAATATCTTGGCTTAAAGCTAGATATGAATTTAACAACATTAATACATATAAAAATCTTTTCATACAATCTTTTTATCTAGATTTAATCCTTCATAAATTTTTTTAATATTATCTTTAAAGTCTACTCCCTTTTTAAAGACCTTGTCTTTAGTTGAGTCTAAAAAATTAATTTCAATATCTTCTTTCTTAATTTTTATTTCATTTACATTCTTTTCAGTAGCTATAAGTGTTAATTCTGACTCAAAAAATAATGCCTTTAGTTCTTTAGGAAATAAACCAAATCTATTTATCATTTCTATCTGAATATCTTTAAGTTCTTCTAAAGAGATGGCAGAAGAAATTCTGTTATACATTATTAGCCTTTGATTTATATCAGGAAGGTAGTCTTCAGGAATATATGTAGATGTATTTAAGTTAACCTCTATATCTTTTTCAAGTATGAATGATTCTATTTCTCCTTTCTGTATTTGATTGGTTGCTCTATTAACCAATCTTAAATATAAATCTATCCCAATAGATTCCATTATCCCGCTTTGATTTTCTCCTAATATTTCTCCTGCCCCTCTAGCTTCAAGGTCTTTTAAAGATAATAAAAACCCTGCAGATAATGAATCAGAGTCTTTCAAAGCTTTTAATCTTTTATCAGCTTTCTTTCTTTTTAATATTCGGTTAGATTTAAGAAAATAAGCGTAAGCTTGTTTTTTTCCTCTTCCTACTCTTCCTCTTAGTTGATGTAACTGCGACAAACCTAATCTGTCAGCTTCTTCAACTATCAGTGTATTTGCATTAGCTATATCTAAGCCACTTTCAATAATTGTTGAGCAAACTAATATATTTATTTGTCCATTTTGAAAAAGTAACATTTTTTCTTCAATTTCTGATCCTTTTAACTTCCCATGTATAAAATCTACATTATGAGAAGGAAATAAATCTTCTATTCTGGTTTTTCTATCTTGTATAAGACGCAAATCATTGCATAAGTAATAGACTTGTCCGTTTCTAAGGAGCTCTCTTTGAATACTCTCTTTTATAAGATGTTCGTTAAATGGATAAATAAAGGTTCTTACAGATAACCTATTTTCAGGAGCTGTAGCAATAATTGATAAGTCTTTTAGCTCAGCTAAAGCAAAATTTAATGATCTTGGAATAGGGGTAGCAGATAAATAGAGGATATTTACATCTTCCTTTAATTTTTTTATTTTCTCTTTTTGCCTAACACCAAATCGATGTTCTTCATCTATTATGAGCAAACCTAAACGCTGAAATTCTATTGATCCTTGCAGTAATGCATGCGTACCTATAATTATGTCAATATGACCATCTTTTAAATGGGAAAGAATTTCTTTTCTTTTTCTTACAGTAATATCTCTACTAAGTTTCTGAATATTTATAGGGGAATTAGAAAATCTTTTTAAGAAACTTTCATAATGCTGTTGGGCTAAAACAGTTGTTGGTACCAATATACATGTCTGAGAATTATTAAAGGCTGAAATGAAAGATGCTCTCATGGCTACTTCTGTTTTTCCAAAACCTACCTCACCACAAACTAATCTATCCATTGGTATAGAGTCTTGAAGATCCTTTTCTATTTCTAAAATAGTATTTTTTTGATCTTGAGTTTCTATGAACTGGAATTCTCTGCAAAATTCAAAATATTCATTTTTTGGGATCTGGTATTTTTTTCCTTTTCTTAAATTTCTTTTTGCCTGTGTCTTTAAAAGCTCAGCAGCAGTATCGAATGTCTTTTTAATGGCTAATGTTTTTTTTCTTTCCCATTTTTTTGAACCTAATTCGTCTATGTTAATTTCCTCAGGTCCAAAATATTTAGAGACTAAGTGCATAGAATCAATTGGAACAAAGACTTTGCTATTATTTCTGTATTCAATTTCTAAACATTCATTACTTGTACTTTTAGTTTTAATATTTTTTAAGCCTTTAAAAATTCCTATCCCATGGAACAAATGGACTACACGATCATCAATTTCAGGTATTTGATGGTTATATTCTTTTTTGGGTTGAATAGATTTGATCTTTGCTTTGGTAATTTTTTTGCTATTAAAATCTTTAAAGGTAATGTTAGTTACTTCTCGATCTTTTAAAAAACTTTTAAACTCATTCTTAGTTAAAAATAACTCGCTAGGCTTAAGTAAGGGTCTTGTTATGTCATACCTGTATTCCTCATACCTTTCATTAATTAATAATTCATAATCTTTTATCTCCTTTAAGACGTTTTTATCTAATAAAACAGTATCGAATTTATCTAAGTAGTTAATTACACTAGTTTTTCCAAGAAAAAATAATGGTAGGTAGATCTCAGAACCTTCTTCAGCTTTACCCTTTGCAATAGATTTAAAGACATCGCTATCTTCTTCATAAGTATCAAAACAATTTCGCCAATTTTTTTTAAATAGATTTATACCCTTTTGATTAAGAGCATATTCGTAAGGAGGTATAGCAGAGAAAGAATTTATTTTTTGTGTTGTAATTTGAGAAGTTGGATCAAAAGTCCTTAGAGATTCAATTTTAGACTCATTGATTTCAATTCTTATAGGCTCATCATATCCAGTTGCATAGATATCTATAATGGATCCCCTAAGAGCGAACTCACCAACTTCTTTTACTATATCTTTTCTTTCATAACCTGAGTTTTGAAGTCCAGAAATAAGGTTTTTTCTATCTATATTTTTATTTGTTTCTAGCAACTCAAAGGGTAATAAATGAGCTTTATCAGGACAAGGACTCATCAAAGCTTGTATTGAAATAATCAAGATATTGGTTTTATCTGCAAGTAATCCAGAAAGAGCTTGCATCCTAAGATTTTTAATATGCTTTGAGGGAGAAAAAAAGTCATATGGCAATGTTTCTGTATGAGGAAATAGACTAACTTTAGGATGTCTTTTTTCCAGTTCTTGGTAAGTTGATTCAGCTAATAAGGGATTCGAAGTTATTATTACTTTTTGATCCTTTTGATTAGCCCAGGAGAACAATTGTTCTTGAAAACTATTATTTCTATTAATCTTAGACATTGCTACAAAAAAGCTTATATATTTAGACCTGTAAACGTAAGTGTATAATACGGCCTTATTTTAGACTGAGTGTAAATTATGGATTTAACATTTTCTAAGGAAGATTTAGATTTTCAAGCAGAAGTAAGAGATTTTCTGACTTCTGAGTATCCTCTTGCGATAAAAGAGAAGCAAGATAAGAGACTGCCTTTAGAAAAAGAAGATATTATTTCTTGGCAAAAGATTTTAGCTTCCAAAGGTTGGTTTGCTATAAATTGGCCAAAGGAGTATGGAGGGGCAGGCTTAACTCCTACTCAAATATATATTTTACAAACTGAATTAGCTGGAGCTAATACACCGATTCTTATACCTTTTGGGGTTAATATGTGCGGTCCAGTTATTTATACCTTTGGTACCGAAGAACAAAAGAAAAAATATCTTCCTGGAATTCTTAATAGTGACACTTGGTGGTGCCAAGGATACTCTGAACCCGGTTCAGGATCAGATCTTGCTTCCTTGCAAACAAAAGCAGAACTTAAAGGAGATAACTACTTAGTTAATGGTACTAAGACTTGGACTACTTTAGCGCAACACGCAGATTGGGTTTTTTGTTTAGTTAGAACTGAAACAACAGATATAAAGCAAGAAGGTATTAGTTTTCTTTTAATTGACATGAAATCAAAAGGCATTGAAGTTAAACCAATAATTACTATTGATGGTGCTCATGAGGTAAACATGATCTATTTTGATGATGTTGAGGTTCCTGCTAATAATCTTATTGGAGAAGAAGGGGAGGGATGGAATATTGCTAAGTTCCTTCTAATGCATGAAAGAACTGGTATAGCAGGGATAGCTGCATTAAAAAGAGAACTAAAAAGATTAAAGGAAATATCTTCTGATCTTATAGTAGGAGAAGCTAGTCTCTTAGATGATGCTAATTTTAGAAATAAAATTGAAGCAGCAGAAATAGAGCTAACAGCAACTGAGTTTACTGAACTAAGAACTTTGTCACAAATATCTTCGGGTGGAGCACCTGGACCTGAGTCATCAATATTAAAAATTAAAGGTACTGAACTTCAGCAAAGTATTTCTGAACTCTTTATAGAAATGCTTGGTTATTATGCGCATCCATTTTTAACGGAAGCAGAATTAGGCTCTAATGCATCTATAGGCCCAGACTATGCTGGGTCAGCAATGCCACATTATTTAAACTTCAGAAAGGTATCAATTTACGGTGGAAGTAATGAGATACAGCGAAATGTAATTTCAAAAGCAATATTAGGGTTATAAATATGGATTTTAATTTTAACGAAGAACAAACATTGATTCAGGGACAAGTTGCTCAATTTATACAAAGAGATTATGAATGGGAAAAAAGGCAAAATCTTGTTTCTTCAGAACTAGGTTACAGTGAAGAAAACTGGAAGACTTTTGCAGAGCTTGGTTGGTTGGGTATATCCTTAAGTGAAGCATCAGGTGGATTTGGTGGAACAGCACTTGAATCAATGATCATTATGGAAGAGTTTGGTAAAGGTCTTGTAGTAGAGCCTTTTCTAGAAACTATAATTTTGTGTTCAGCTCTAATTGATTCATGTGGAACAGACGAACAAAAAAGTGAAATATTAGATCAAGTAATAGCCGGTAATATGCATTTAGCTTTAGGATTTACAGAACCTCAAAGTAGATTTAATTTAGCAGATGTTACAACTGAAGCTAAATTAAAAGATGGAAACTATATAGTAAATGGATTTAAGTCAGTTGTAATGAATGGACCCAATGCCAATAAAATAATTATTTCTACTAGAACAACTGGAAAACAAACTGATAAGGATGGAATAACCTTACTGGTTATTGATGTTAACCAAGATGGTGTTTCATTAAGAAACTATCCCACAGTAGATGGAAGAAGGGCGTCAGAGTTAACCTTAGAGAATGTTACAGTTTCATCAAGCTACCTTTTAGGTAGCGAAGATCAGGGTTTCCAACTATTAGAAGATGCAATTGATAATGCTACCTTAGGTATATGTGCGGAAGCCGTTGGTGCAATGGAAGTGCTCTATAAGACAACAGTGGAATATACTAAGACCAGAGAGCAATTTGGTCAGCCCATAGGAAAGTTTCAAGTACTACAGCATCGTATGGTAGATATGTTCATGGAATATGAACAAAGCAAATCTCTTTTGTATATGGCAACCATTAAAAATGTTGAAGGATCTCAAGATGCAAAGAAATCAATTTCTGGTTTAAAGTATCAAGTAGGAAAAGCAGCAAAATTTATTGGCCAACAGTCTGTTCAACTTCATGGCGGAATGGGTGTAACAGATGAACTAAATGTAGGTCATTTCTTCAAAAGATTAACAACAATAATTTCAATATTTGGCAATACTGATTATCATTTAAAAAGATACTCTCAACTATAACTAGGAAATATGGCTTCTGATCAACCAGATAAAAGAAAAAGATCTAATCTTCCGTTAGATACTTTTGGTGATTTTCAGTACCGACAAGCATTAGCAGAAGAAATGCTTCCTATGATAGGTCGTCTATATCGGAACAATGTTCATCTTATGCTTTACGGGAAACTTCTAGTTAACCTTTCAGTTTCTGAGATTATGCAAGCTCACAGGTTTGTTAGAGAGGCAGAAAAAAATGAGTTAAGTGAATTTGAAACTTACCAAGTTATAACTTTTCTAAGTTCTTTAGAACTAGGGCCATCTGAAGTAGATATTGGAATCATCGCTGCAGCTTATCTATTCGACGATAAGAAGATAACAATGGAAGAATTTGTTGGGGACTCTGTAAAAGATTTAGTAGGAAAAAAAGGTTCAGTTTTAGAAGATGCCCAGGATGTTGTTTTGTATGGTTTTGGAAGGATAGGAAGGTTATTGGCCAGACTTTTAGTTGAAGATTCTGGGGGAGGTGATAACTTAAGATTAAGAGCAATTGTGGTTAGAAAATCTGGTAAAGAAGATCTAATAAAAAGAGCAAATTTATTAAGAACTGATTCAGTACATGGTCCCTTTAAAGGAACTGTCAGAGTAGACGAAAAGGATGAACAGTTAATAGTTAATGGAAGTGAAGTAAAAATTATTTATGCTAATAAACCAGACTCTATTGATTATGCAAGCTATGGAATTAACAAAGCTTTATTGATAGATAATACTGGCGTTTGGAGAGATAAAAAAAGTTTAGACAAACATTTAAATTGCAATGGGATTGATAAGGTTCTTTTAACAGCACCAGTAAAAGGTAAACTAAAAAATATCGTTCATGGTATTAATAATGAAACCGTAAGTACTAAGGATGATATCTTAGGTGCGGCCTCATGTACTACAAATGCCATAGTCCCAGTTCTTAAAGTTTTAAATGATGAATATGGAATAATTTCTGGGCATATAGAAACTGTACATGCTTATACAAACGATCAAAATTTGTTAGATAATTTTCATGAAAAATCTAGAAGAGGTAGAAGTGCTGCATTGAATCTGGTAATAACTGAGACAGGAGCAGGTAAAGCAGTAGGTCAGATATTACCTGAACTGGAAGGAAAATTAACTGCTAATGCAATAAGAGTTCCTACACCTAATGTTTCTTTAGCCATTATGAAACTTAATTTAGAAAAATCTATGGATGCTACTGAATTAAATGATTTTTTAAGGCAAACAGCCTTTCACTCAAAATATAAAGACCAAATAGATTTTACTAATTCAAATGAAATTGTTTCATCTGACTTCGTAGGTAATAGATATGCAGGAATTATTGATTCTGCTGCCACCATCTGTAACGAAAATCATGCAATACTTTATGTTTGGTACGATAATGAATTTGGTTATACAGTACAGCTACTTGGTTTAGCAAAAGAGATGGTCGGACTAACCTATAAAAGGTACCCTGAATATCAATAATCTAACTAGTAAATAAATCTCTTCAACACTATAATACGCGCGAATTTTACTGCTCCTTAAATACTTAGTTCACCTCAAAAAAAAGAGAGGGGATGCAAAAAATAAGAAACGGTTTAGATATTCCAATCTCTGGTTCGCCTGAACACAAGATCACTGACTTCAAAAAACCAAGATCTGTAGCACTGGTTGGTGCTGATTACCATGGTTTAAAACCTTCCATGCTTGTTAAAGAAGGAGATCGTGTAAAGATAGGACAACCTTTATTTGAAGATAAAAAGAACAAAGGAGTTCTTTTTACTTCTCCAGGAGGAGGAGTAATAGAGTCTGTGAATAGAGGTGATAAAAGAGCATTACAGTCTGTAGTTATCGAAATAGATGATAGTGAAGAAGAAGAGTCTTTCATTGATATCAAAACTGAAGATTTATCTAATCATAATGCATCTTCAATAAGAGAAAACTTAATTAAATCTGGTTTGTGGACCTCTTTTAGAACTAGACCTTTTAGCAAAATACCAAACATTAATTCTGACCCTAAATCTATATTCATTAATTGTATGGATACAAACCCTTTAGCAATGGATCCAGAGATAATTATTAATAATAACGCTGATTCTTTTAAGTTAGGTTTAAAGGCAATAAAACTTTTATCTGAATGCCCCATGCACCTATGCGTAAAAGATAAAACTAATTTAGACTTTGAGTTAGAAGAAAATATTTATAGCCATGCTTTTGATGGACCACATCCCTCTGGTTTAACAGGAACCCATATGCATTTCATTTCTCCTGCGAGCTTAAATAATATTAACTGGTCAATTTGCTATTCCGATGTAATTTCAATAGGCACTTTTTTTAAAGAAGGGAAGATACCTACAAAAAAACATGTATGCTTTTCAGGTCCCAAAATAGAAAACCCAAGAATTATTTCTACTCGAATAGGGGCTTGTATTGATGAGATCTGTGCTGGCGAACTAAGTCATTCAGAAAACCGTGTTGTAAGTGGATCTCTAATTAACGGAAGGGAGTCAATAGGACCCTATGCATATATAGGACGATACCATAATCAAATCTGTGCAATAGAAGAACCAAATTCGTCCGATAGAGAATTGTTTGACTGGGCCTTGCTAGGAACAAAAAGATATTCAAAGTTAGGAATCTTTATATCTTCACTATTTAAAAATAAAAAATTTGATATAAAAGCAAGAATGTATGGTCCGGACAGAGCTATTCTCCCGGTGGGAGTTTATGAAGAAGTTTTTCCTTTAAATTTACTTATTTCTTTATTACTAAGAGAGTTGGCAATTGGAGATACCGAGCAACTCCAATCTTTGGGTGTGTTAGAACTAGACGAGGAAGATCTAGCTCTTTGTAGTTTTGTTTGTCCATCTAAGTATGATTTTGGGTATTTACTAAGAGAACGACTAACCACAATAGAGGTTGAGGGTTGAATTATGGATAGACTAAGAAAAGTCTTTGATAATTTGAAACCTAAATTCTCAACAGGTGGAAAATATGAAAATTGGTGGACAATTTTTGATGTTATAGAAAATTTCTTCTATTCATCTAGCAGAAGAACATTTGGGTTATTGCATATTAGAGATGCTTCCGATGTTCAGAGAATTATGGTTACCGTAATGGCAGCTACCATACCTGCTGCATTTTATGGGATGTATAACATTGGTTTTCAGGCTCTATCTGGCGCTTCTGGCGGAGGAGGTGAGTTTACCAATGATTGGCATTTCATATTTATTAATTTACTTTGCGGTTACGACCCAAATAGTTTTTTTGATTGTTTATGGTTTGGGGCATGTTATTTCCTTCCTATCTATGCCGTTACCTTTGTAGTTGGCATAGGTTGGGAGATGGTATTTGCAAAGATTAGAAATCATGAAATTAGTGAAGGAGCTTTTGTAACTACAATTCTATTCGCTCTTTGTTGCCCTCCAGATGTACCTCTTTGGCAGGTAGCAATGGGTATAAGTTTTGGTATTGTCATTGGCAAGGAAATATTTGGAGGAACAGGTAAAAACTTTTTAAATCCTGCATTAACAGGAAGGGTATTCCTTTATTTTGCATATCCTACATATTGGTCAGGAGACTCAGTGTGGACAGCATTGGACGGTTATAGCTCTCCTACAATTTTAGGCATAGGAGCTCAAGAAGGACTTAGCGGCATCCAGACTAATTATTCCTGGCTTGAAGCTTTTATTGGTAGCATTCCAGGATCTGCTGGAGAGACTTCAGCTTTATTTATTTTCCTAGGGCTCCTTATGCTTTTGTGGACAAGAGTTGCTTCTTGGAGGATTGTTTTAGGAGTCCTCTTTGGTACTTTAATAACTTCTCTATTGTTTAATGCAATAGGATCTGAAACTAACCCCATGTTTAATCTGACTTTTATTTGGCACATTGTAGTAGGGGGTTATGCCTTTGGACTTGCCTTTATGGCAGTAGAACCAGTAACTGGTTCACATACCAATTCTGGTAGATGGATATACGGCGTTCTTATAGGAATTATGGTCGTACTTATAAGAGTTATAAACCCAGCTTTTCCAGAAGGAATGATGTTAGCTATTTTATTCGCTAATCTTTTCTCACCACTCATAGATCACTACGTAAAAGAATCTAACATTAAAAGAAGATTAAAAATTCAAGCAAGCCATGAATAAAAACGATACTCTTCTCAAGACTTTATTTGTTGGCATAACTCTGTGTTTAGTTTGCTCCATTATTATTTCTTTAACAGCAGTGGGATTAAGGGATCAACAAAAGCTTCTTAAACAAAAAGATCAACAATCAAAAATACTTTCCTCAGCTGGTCTCTTAACAAATCAAAAAAATATAGAAGAACTTTTTATGGCCATCGAAGAACGGGTTATTAATCTTGATACAGGTGAATATGCTGATTCATTAGATCCAAAAAGCTTTGACGGCAAGAATTTTGAGTCTGAGGATTATTCAAAAGATCCTTTAACTTCAGTTCAATTAAGTTCTGATACAGACATCAGCTCTTTAAAAAGAAGAGAAAATTTTATAAAGATTTATTTCTATAAAGAAAACAATAATATAAAGGCAGTCATTCTTCCTGTGCGTGGATTGGGTCTTTGGGGAACTTTATATGGTTATTTAGCTATTGAACCTGATTTAAATACAATAATTGGATTAGAGTATTTTTCTCATAAAGAAACTCCAGGTTTAGGAGCAGAAGTAGATAATCCGCGGTGGAAATCAAAATGGAGAGGAAAAAAGATTAGATCTTCTTCAGGTGAATTTAAAATTGAAGTCATTAAAGGTTTAGTAAACCTTGAATCTCCAGAAAGAAAATATCAAGTAGATGGATTATCAGGAGCAACCATAACAAGTAGAGGTGTATCCAACATGCTTACTTTTTGGCTAGGTGAGTTAGGCTACGCTAAATTCTTAAATAAGCTTAAAGTTGAAATTGAAAATGAGGAGGCCTTAAATGTCTAAAGCTAGAGAGGTTCTTTTAAACCCAATTTTTAATGACAATCCTATAGCTTTACAAATTCTAGGCATTTGCTCTGCTTTAGCTGTTACAACAAATTTATATCCAACATTGCTTATGTGTTTGGCTCTCACATCTGTACTTTGTTTATCAAATTTATTCGTTTCAATTATCCGAAACCACATTCCTACTAACGTACGAATGATAGTGCAAATAACTTTAATAGCTTCTTTGGTAGTTCTTGTAGATGAAGTATTAAAAGCTTACGACTATGAAACTAGTAAAACTATTGGTGTGTTTGTTGCCTTAATTGTAACTAACTGCATAGTTATGGGAAGAGCTGAAGCTTATGCAATGCAAAATGGCCCTTGGCTAAGTTTTTTAGATGGTCTTGGCAATGGACTTGGTTATAGCTTAATCTTAATAATTGTAGCAACTATAAGGGAGCTATTTGGTTCAGGTACTTTATTTGGCTATGAAATTCTCATTCTTACACAAAATGGAGGTTGGTACCTAGGTAACAACTATATGGTACTGTCATCAAGTTCATTCATTCTTATTGGATTATTTATTTGGTTATTGAGAAGCTGGAAAGTTGAACAAATAGAAGAGCCAGAATTTCAAGTAGCGAGGAATAATCTTGAGACTAAGGAAGCTGGAACAAGGGTTTAAATATGTTTGAATATTATCTAAACCTCTTTATAACTGCAGTTTTTGTAGAAAATATCGCTTTAGCATATTTTCTTGGTATGTGTACTTTTCTTGCTATATCTAAAAATGTTAAAGCTGCCGGTGGGTTAGGGATGGCAGTCATTGCTGTTCTTACAATCACTGTACCAATAAACAATTTCATTTATATGAATTTTTTAAAGCCTGGAGCTTTAGCTTGGATGGGAATTCCAAATTCAGATCTAGAGTTTGTTGGGTTAATAACTTATATAGGTATTATTGCAGCTGTTATTCAAATCTTAGAGATGCTCTTAGATAAATATGTACCGGCTTTATACAATGCTTTAGGTTCTTTCTTGCCTCTCATAACTGTTAATTGCGCTATTCTAGGTGCTTCATTATTTATGGTGGAAAGGAGCTATACTTTTACAGAAAGTATAGTTTATGGCTTTGGTGCTGGAGCTGGCTGGGCTTTAGCTATATTAGCCTTAGCTGGAGTGAGGGAAAGACTTAAATATGCTGATATTCCTGAAGGGTTACAAGGTTTAGGTATAACTTTTATTACAGTAGGTTTAATGTGTTTTGCCTTCATGTCATTTGGAGGAATTATTTTGTAACCATGAATGAATTATTCTTAAGTGATATATTTTTAGGCGTAATAGCCTTTACTGTTTCTGTTAACTTGATGGTAATAGTAATTCTAATATCAAGAAAATTCTTAATAGCTACAGGAAATGTAGAAATTCAGCTAAATGAAGATCCAGACAGGATTCTACAAGTCCAAGCTGGAGATAAACTCCTTCAAACTTTGGCAAATGAAGAGATGTTTCTTTCCTCCGCTTGTGGTGGTAAGGGAACTTGCGCTCAGTGTAAATGCGTCATCATGGAAGGAGGAGGAGCAATACTTCCGACTGAAGAAACCCATTTTACAAATCATGAAAAAAGGGAAGGTTGGAGGCTTTCATGTCAGGTTTCAGTAAAAGATAACATGAAAGTGCAGGTACCAGATGAAGTGTTTGGCGCTAAAAAATGGGAATGTGAAGTTATTTCTAATGAAAATGTAGCAACTTTTATTAAAGAACTAGTTCTTAAATTACCAGAAGGAGAAGAGGTAAATTTTAAGGCTGGGGGATATGTACAAATGGAGATACCCCCGTGTGAAATTGACTTCAAAGATTTTAATATTGATCAAAAATACAACGATGATCTTGAAAGATTTAACTTCTGGAATAACTCTATTTCTATAAAAGAAACTGTAATACGTGCTTATTCGATGGCAAATTACCCTGAAGAAAAAGGTATCATGAAATTTAATGTGAGAATAGAATTGCCGCCACCTGGTACTGATTATCCTCCTGGTGAAATGACTTCTTATCTTTTTAATTTAAAGCCAGGGGATAACCTAACCATTTTTGGACCTTTTGGAGACTTCTTTGCCAATGAGAGTGAAGCAGAAATGATTTTTATAGGCGGTGGGGCAGGAATGGCACCAATGAGATCACATATTTTTGATCAATTATTAAGGATTAATACAAATAGAAAAATAACTTTTTATTACGGAGCAAGAAGTTTAAAAGAAGTCTTCTACAAAGAAGAGTATGACGAATTAGCAAGAAACAATGAAAACTTTAATTGGACTCTTGCCCTTGATAGCCCACAACCTGAAGATAACTGGGAAGGACCAACAGGCTTTATCCATCAAGTTATATTGGATGAGTATTTAAAAAATCATGAATCACCTGAAGATTGTGAATATTATATGTGTGGACCTCCAGCTATGATGAATGCTGTTTTTGGTATGTTAGATGATTTAGGTGTTGAGCCTGAAGCTATCAGATTTGATGATTTCGGTAGCTAGATTATTCAATTTGTTGGCTTGAAACTAAGATTTTTACCTCTGTTTCTAATAGGAGTATTAGGAATACTAATTTTCTTTACTTGGGAAAGAAATTACATAACTACCTACAGTGGAAACATTATGGGAACTACCTATAAAGTTATTCTTGTTGATTATGACCAAGATTTAATTGAAGAGGGCATCTATAGTTCTTTAAATTCTATTAATCAAGAGATGTCTACTTACATTGATACCTCTTCTATTTCTAGATTAAATAGTTCAAATATAGGTGATTGGATTGAAGTTTCAGAAAATTTTATAAAAGTTGCTACTTTCTCCCAACAATTATGTATAGAAACTCAAGGAGCTTTTAATATAAGTATTGGGCATTTTGTAAATTTTTATGGTTTTGGTCCTCCGCAAGTTGCAAACGACCATCAGATTAATAAATTAGAGGAACTAAAAGATCAAGTTAGTTGTATTTCATATAAAGTAGACGAAACAAAAAAACGCATTAAACGTATAAATGATGTTTATATAGATATGTCTGCAGTTGCTAAAGGATTTGCAATTGACCACCTGTCTTCTTTTTTTGATTCTCTTTCAATAAACTCTTATTTCATCGAATTAGGTGGTGAGATTAGGTATAAAGGGAACAAACAAAAGAAAATCCCTTGGTTAGCAGCTATAGAAAATCCTGATGAAACTAACTCTCCTATTATGACTTTGTCATCTAAGGAGTACAAAAATTTGTCACTAGCCACTTCAGGTGAATATAGAAATTTTATTGAGCTAAATGGTAATACATTTTCACATACTATTGATCCCCAAACATTTAAGCCTATAAATAGAGAACATATTTCTGTTTCGGTTATAGCTGAGAATGCTATGAAAGCAGATGCTCTAGCTACTGCATTAAATGTTATGGGTTTGGAAGAAGGTCTGGACTTTTCTAATAAGAATAAAATTAAGGCGCTTTATATCGTTAAAGAAAATGAAGAATTTATTCTTAAAACTTCAAAATGGTTTTAATCGGTATTAAAATTAAGAAATGAGTACTATTTTCACTAGTTTTATTGTTCTTTTATTAATATTTTTTGCCATGTCAATCGGGGTCATATTTGGAAGAAAACCTATTGCAGGGTCTTGTGGCGGACTCAAGACTATGGGAGAAGTAGCAGATTGTGAGATTTGTGGGGGAGATCCAGCTAAGTGTAAATAAAAAAATTTATCTATATTTAGAATTGATCCATCGTACTATCTTTACCGCCGGCTAATAAAGCATTATCACCAGAAAAATATTCCTTATGCTCATCACCAATTGTAGCTCCTGCTAAGTCTTGATGCTTCACTGAAGCCATATCTCGCCTAATTTCCTTGCGTTGAATCTTTTTAACATAAGCTAACATGCCTTTATCTCCAAAATATCCTTCAGCAAGTACATGCGTTCCTAGAGCAGTATCGTGGTATGTTGGTAAAGTAATAAGGTGATGAAATATACCTGCTTGGTTTGCAGCATCCTTTTGAAATCTTTGAATTAAATCATCTGCTTCTTTAGATAATTCAGATTTATCAAATTTTTGATCCATCAGGCCTTTAGGTTCTGTTTTGGGGTCAGGATATTCAGATAGATCTTTGCCTGAGCTTGACCAGTCATTATAGACCTGTTCCCTAAAAGCTAATGTCCAATTAAAGGAAGGAGAGTTGTTATAAACAAGTTTAGCTTCCGGATGTACTTTCCTTACTTCCTTAACCATATCAGCAATTTGCTTAACGTTAGGTCTTTCCGTCTCAATCCACAATAGGTCTGCACCTGATTCAAGGCTGGTAATACAATCCAAAATCACTCTATCAACACCCGTTCCTTCTCTAAATGCATATAATCCATTTTCAAGTCTTACCGGTTTAACTAGTTTTCCATTTTGTTGAATAGCTATATCGTATTGAGTAAGTTCATTGATGTCTTCAATTACCTCGGTCTCAAGGAAGTCATTGTATCTACTAGCTATATCACCAGGTTCCTTAGAAACAGGAACTTTTTGGGTTAATCCAGCTCCTAAAGAATCAGTTCTGGCCACTATAAGACCATTATTTACACCCAGTTCTAGGTATGCATATCTAATAGCGTTAATTTTCGATAAGAAATCTTCATGAGGAACTGTAACTTTTCCGTCTTGGTGTCCACATTGTTTAGCATCTGAAACTTGATTCTCTATTTGTATACAACAAGCACCAGCCTCTATCATTTTCTTGGCTAATAAATAGGTTGCTTCTTCATTTCCAAATCCTGCGTCTATATCAGCAATGATAGGAACTACATGAGTTTCAAAATTATCTATTTTTTCAATTATTTTTTCTTCATTAGTACCTTTTTCTCTAGCTTCATCTAGTTCAAGAAATAAATGCTGAAGTTCTCGGGCATCAGCTTGTTTTAAAAAAGTGTAGATTTCATTAATTAAAGCAGGTACCGAAGTCTTTTCATGCATGCTTTGATCAGGAAGGGGGCCAAATTCTGATCTCAGTCCAGCAACCATCCAACCACTGAGATAAACATAGCTCTTGGAAGTAGTTTTTTGGTATTTTTTCACTGCCATAACCATTTGTTGTGCTGTAAATCCATGCCAACAACCTAAAGATTGAGTGTAGTTCGAAGGATCCTTATCATAATCCTTCATATCTTGATGCATTATTTCAGCAGTGTAGTTTGCAATATCCAGCCCGGTTGAAAATCTGTTTTGCAACTTCATTCTTGCTGCATGCTCAGGATCAACGCCCCCTAAAAGCGTTCCACTAGAGTTTTTTAAGTTTTTAAATTCTGCTATTAGATCTTTGTATTTAATCATATGTTCTTCTAAATATTGTGAAACCAACTTATTAGAAAGATTTTAGTTGCGCGTCATAAAAAAGAAAAGGATTTTAAACAAGACCAAAAATAAAGCAATAAAAGGTTTGCTGCCAGTTTAAATTTGTTTTGCAAGTTTATTGGATAAACCTAGGTAAGTAGAAGGTGTTAGCTTAAGTAACTTATTTTTTTCAGCACTAGGAATATCTAAGCTGTTGATGATGGCATGTAGATCTTCTTTTTTAATATTTTTACCTCTAGATATCTTTTTCATTACTTCATAACCACCTTCCATGTGATGTTTTCTCATTACTGTCTGAATAGCTTCTGTAAGAACCTCCCAAGCATTCTCTAAATCTTGATTTATAACTTTTTTGTTAATTTGAAGTTTATTTAATCCTTTAATAAGAGAAGAAAGAGCTATTAAAGTATAGGCAAAACAGCTTCCTATATTTCTCATAGAGGTGGAATCAGAGAGATCTCTTTGCCACCTAGACTTAGTGATTTTCGACGACAGGTAATGAAAAATAGAGTTAGCTAAATCTAAATTACCTTCGGCATTCTCAAAATCTATTGGATTAATCTTATGTGGCATAGTTGAAGACCCAACTTCACCTTTTATTGTCTTCTGTGAAAAATAATCTAATGAAATATAGCCCCACATATCTCTGCTGAAATCTAGAAGAACATTATTTAAACGCTCATGGCCATGGAATAACTTAGCCATGCTATCTTTAGGTTCTACTTGTGTTGTATAAGGAGACCAGAGGAGACCAACTTTTGTTATAAAAGTTTTTGAAACTTTCTCCCAATCCACCTTAGGATAAGCTATTAAATGCGCGTTATAATTTCCTACAGCACCATTCATTTTTCCTCTTAATCCAGTTTCACTGATCACCATTGATATACGATCAATTCTAGAAGAAAAATTAGCTAATTCCTTACCTACTGTAGTAGGTGTTGCTACTTGCCCATGTGTTCTAGAGACCATTGGAATATCAGCATATTGATGTGCCTTTTTCTTTAATAAGTCATTAAATTTATTGATATTATTAGAGATTAGTAGTTTAGAAGCATCTTTTACCATTAATGCGTAACTGATGTTATTAATATCTTCTGAAGTACACCCAAAGTGTATGAACTCAGCTAATCCTTTTAACTGCCTAGATTTCTTAAACTGGTCTCGTAAGTAATATTCAACTGCTTTAACATCATGATTAGTCTTTTTTTCTATATTTTTTACTTTTCTAGCTTCAGCCAGGCTAAAGTTTTTTTCTATTTTAGAAAGAAAGGTTATTGACTGTTTTGTTAAATGGGGAAGCTCTTTAATATGTTGTTGCTTCGAGAGGTGAATAAACCATTCAATTTCTACAAAAACTCGATATTTAATTAAAGCATATTCACTAAAAACTTCTTGTAGTTCAGTTACAAGTTTCGAATATCTACCATCAATAGGAGATATTGCAGATAGTTCTGTTAATTTCATAGCTACAGAGTAAAAAGTGAATTATAACTTATAGCTAACTATACTTGCGTTATCTCTAGGTAAGAAGCAAACTTGTAATTATGAAAAAATTATTTTTACTCTTGTCTTTACTGTATTTTAGTTGCTTTAACCCTTTATTTTCAGCCACAGTCATTCATGCTGGTCTTTTAATAAATGGAGAAAGCTCTTTTCCAACTCCAGAAATGAGTATTGTTATCGAGGGCTCTAAAATTCAAGCAATAGAAACTGGGTATATTACACCTGATTCTGAGGATGACTTTATAGACCTTAGTGGTTATACAGTACTACCAGGATTAATGGATATGCATGTTCATTTAAGTTCTGAATACAGTAAAAATTCCTATCAAGAAAAAATAAGTCTAAACGCAGGTGATTATGCAATAAGAGCAGTCTCAAACGCTGAAAAGACTTTAATGGCTGGATTTACCAGTGTTAGAAATTTAGGTGATAGTGGGGGAGTTTCTATCAGCTTAAGAAACGCAATTAAAAAAGGAATAGTAATTGGACCAAGAATTTTTTCTTCAGGTACTACTATTGCCTCATCAGGAGGGCACGGAGATTCTACTAATTCATTAAATCAGTCTTTAACTTCTGATCCTGGACCTGCAGAAGGGGTTGTAAATAGTGTAAAAGATGCATCTAAAGCAGTTAGGTTTAGATACAAGGAAGGAGCAGACCTAATTAAGATAACAGCTACTGGGGGAGTTTTAAGTAATGCAAAAAATAGTCAGAACCCCCAGTTTACTGAAGAGGAAATCACTCAAATAGTTAATATAGCTAAAGACTATGGTTTTAAAGTTGCTGCACATGCACATGGATCTGAAGGTATAAAAAGAGCTGTAAGGGCTGGAGTTCATTCTATTGAACACGGTACTTTAATGGACGATGAAGGTATGAGGTTGATGAGAGAAAAAGGAACTTACTATGTGCCTACAATTATTGCTGGATTATGGGTCGCAGAAAAGGCTAAAGATCCTGATTTTTTTCCTGAACTAGTGAGACCTAAAGCTGCAGAAATCGGACCTCAAATTAAAGGCACATTTGGAAAGGCTTACCAGGCTGGAGTAAAAATTGCCTACGGTACAGATACAGGTGTTTCAGCACATGGAAATAACGCCACAGAATTTAAACATATGGTAGAAGCTGGAATGCCTCCTATGAAAGCCATTCAGTCTGCAACCGTTGAAGCTGCAAAATTATTAGGAGAATATGAGCAGTTAGGCAGTCTAGCGGAAGGTAAGGTTGCAGATATAATTGCAGTGAACGGAAATCCAGTAGAGGATATAACTATCTTAGAAGAAGTAGATTTCGTAATGAAATCCGGAAGGGTTTATAAATCCCCCTAATTAATGCTATTTATCTCACCTCCACCAAGACAAACATCATCTTTATAAATTACCACTGATTGACCCGGAGTTATTGCTCTTTGCTTTTCCTTAAATTTTACTTTTAAGGTTTTATCTAGAATTTCAATAAAGCAGTCTTGATCTTCTTGTCTGTATCTAACCTTAGCCTTTCCATTAAATCTTTTCTCATCTAATTCATTAACTAGCTTTAAGTTTGCAGTTTCTAATTGGGAAGACATCAGAAGGGGATGGTTATTTCCTTGAACCACAACTAAGGTATTCTTCTCAAGGTTCTTTTTTGCGACATACCAAGGATCATTTTTAGCATGCCTTAAACCTCCTATTCCTAATCCTTGTCGTTGGCCTAGAGTATAGAAAGCAAGACCTTTGTGTTCTCCTATTTCACTACCATTTTCATCTTCAATTATTCCTGGGTCATGGGGTATGTAGTTGTTCAGAAATTCAGGAAACGGTCTTTCGCCAATAAAACATATACCTGTACTATCTTTTTTTTCACTTGTAATGAGACCTTCTTTTTTTGCAGTTTTTCTAACTTCAATTTTATTTAAAGTACCTAAAGGAAAAATAGACTTTGCTAAAGCTTCTGATCTTACAGAATGAAGAAAGTAACTTTGGTCTTTCCCTTTATCCTTACCTTTTAAGAGAGTTGTTTTTTCTTTATTTTTTTTGTTCCTTACATAGTGTCCTGTAGCTATAAAGTCATAGCCCGCATCCATGGCGTAATTAAAGAAACTATTAAATTTAATTTCACGATTACACAATATGTCTGGATTAGGAGTTCTTCCAAATTTTAATTCATTTAGAAAATAATTAAATACTTTCTCCTTGTATTCTTTTGCAAAATTTTCTTCAAATAACTCTATTTTTAGTTGGTCAGCAACAAAAGCTGCATCTAAAAAGTCTTCTTTAATACTACAATAAGGTGACCCATCATCATCTTCCCAATTTCTCATAAAGAGTGCATCTACTTGGTAACCACTATTTTTTAGAATTAATCCAGTAACAGATGAATCTACTCCGCCAGATAGTCCTAGTAAAACTTTACCTTTGCTCATTATTCTTTGTATTCGATTAGATTTAAGGCTTATATGCTATATAATTCTGGTCCCGCTCACAAAACTTAATGCTAAATATGGAATTTAAGCACATAGAAATACCAAAAGAAGGCGAAAAGATTCAATTTGATGCTTCTGGAAATCTTATTATTCCAGATAACCCAATTATTCCCTTTATAGAAGGGGATGGAATAGGATCTGACATAACTCCAGCTATGATTAAAGTAGTAAATAATGCAGTACTAAAGGCTTATGAAGGTAAAAAGAAGATTTCATGGATGGAAATTTATTGTGGAGAGAAATCAGTAGAAGTGTATGGTGAAGGTAATTGGCTTCCATCTGAAACTTTATTAGCTTTAGAGACCTATTTGGTTGGAATAAAAGGCCCTTTAACAACTCCTGTAGGAGGCGGAATAAGATCTTTAAATGTTTCTTTAAGACAAGAACTAGATTTATATGTTTGCCAAAGACCTATTAGATATTTTGAGGGAGTGCCAAGCCCGGTTGTTAGCCCTGAAAAAACTGACATGGTTATTTTTAGAGAAAATTCTGAAGATATATATGCAGGAATTGAATGGGAAGCAGATTCGGATGAAGCAAAAAAACTTGTTTCTTTTTTAACAAAAGAGATGGGAGTTACTAAGATAAGGTTCCCTGATAATTGCGGTATTGGAATAAAGCCAGTTTCAAAAGAAGGAACACAGAGATTAGTAGATAAAGCTATCCAATACGCAATTACAAACGATAAAAGCTCTGTAACTTTTGTTCATAAAGGTAATATTATGAAATTTACTGAAGGATCGTTTAAAGATTGGGGTTACCAATTAGCGGCAGAGAAGTATAAAGCAGAGGAACTAGATGGTGGACCTTGGCATAAATTAAAAAACCCTCTTACAGGAAATGACATCATAATCAAAGATGTAATAGCTGATGCTTTCTTACAACAAATTCTTACACGCCCAGATGAATACAGTGTTATAGCCACTCTAAATTTGAATGGCGATTACATATCAGATGCTTTAGCGGCTGAGGTAGGTGGTATAGGTATAGCGCCTGGCGCTAACCTTGGAGACAAAGTAGCTTTATTTGAAGCTACTCATGGAACTGCTCCAAAATATACTGGCTTAGATAAAGTAAACCCAGGATCTTTAATATTATCTGCAGAAATGATGCTTAGATATATGGGTTGGGTTGATGCAGCAGATCTAATAATTAAAGGACTTGCAGAAACTATAAAAAATAAGACGGTAACCTACGACTTTGAACGTCTGATGAGTGGAGCTAGCTTAGTTAAATGTTCTGAGTTTGGAGAGGCAATTGTTGATAATATGGACTAATGTTCATAGACAATACTAGATCTGAGTTAATACTAGGGCCTGATGAAGATCAAGAAGATCAAGAAGATCAAGGAACTTCAGTTGCAGTCGCAACAATAGAACCAAAACTAAAGAAACCCCCTTTATACAGAGTAGTTATCTTTAACGATGATTACACCCCTATGGAATTCGTAGTTTACGTGTTACAAACTTTTTTTGGGATTGATAGAGACAAAGCTACACAAATTATGTTAGCAATACATACCCATGGGAAGGGTGTTTGCGGTATATTTACAAAAGAAGTTGCTGAAACTAAGTCTGCACAAGTTAATAACTTTGCTAGAGAGAATGAGCATCCTTTAATAAGTGAAATAGAACCAGTAGATGAAGAGTAATGTTAGATAGCGAATTAGAAAAAAATCTGAATGAAGCATTTAAATTAGCTCATAGAAAGAAACATGAGTTTGTAACTGTTGAGCACTTATTCTTATCTATCTTAGGTAACAATGATGCCATAGAAGTACTAAATTACTGTGGAGCTGATATAGAGGCTCTTCAGAAAAATCTAGAATCTTATATTAAAGAAACAACCCCATTGATCTCAGAAGAAGAGGAACAAGAAATCCAGCCAACTTTAGGATTTCAACGAGTTCTTCAAAGAGCAGTTTTTCATGTTCAGTCTTCTGGTAAAAAAGAAGTAAATGGAGCAAATTTGTTAGTAGCTATATTTAGTGAAAAAGAGTCACACAGTGTTTATTTACTACAGCAAGAAGGAATTACAAGATTAGATATAGTTTCTTTTATGAGTCATGGAAAGAATGATGAAGAATTAGAAGAAGAGGCTCTGACAGCTAATAAAGATGAAAAGATAAAGGACAGTTCAGCTCTAGAAGCATTTACTTTAAATCTAAACAGAGAAGCTTCAGAAGGAAGAATTGACCCCCTTATTGGAAGAAAAGCTGAAGTAGAAAGGGTCATTCAAGTCTTAGCTAGAAGAAGTAAAAATAATCCTCTGCTTGTTGGTGAGTCAGGTGTTGGTAAGACAGCTATAGCAGAAGGCATAGCTAAATTAATAGTAGAAAATAAAGTCCCTGAATTAGTTCAAGAAAGCACGATCTACTCTTTAGATATGGGAGCACTTTTAGCTGGAACGAAATATAGAGGTGATTTTGAAAAAAGGCTTAAGCAAGTATTAAAAGAATTAGAAGAAAACAGTAATTCAATTTTATTTATTGATGAAATTCATACCATTATAGGAGCAGGGGCCACTTCTGGAGGGGTAATGGATGCATCTAACTTATTAAAACCAGCTTTAGCTAAAAATGGACTTAGATTTATTGGATCAACCACTTATAAAGAATTTAGAGGAATATTTGAGAAAGACAGGGCTCTTTCAAGAAGATTTCAAAAAGTAGAAGTTATGGAACCTTCGGTTGATGAAACTATAAAGATTCTTAAAGGTTTAAAAAGTAGATTTGAAGACCATCACAATATTAAATACACAGAAAATTCTTTAAAGGCAGCAGCTGAGCTTTCTTCTAGATATATAAATGATAGATATTTACCTGATAAAGCTATTGATGTTGTAGATGAAGCAGGTGCAAGGCAGCGACTCTTACCTAAGTCTAAAAGAAAAAAAACTATATCTGAAATAGATGTAGAAAAAATAGTAGCATCAATTGCTAGGGTGCCTGAAAAAACTGTGTCTTCTTCAGACAAGGTATCTTTAGAGAAACTAGAAGAAAATTTTAAAAGAGTAATTTTTGGTCAGGATCAAGCTATAAGTAGTTTATCAGCTTCAATTAAGCTATCTAGAGCAGGCCTGGGTTTAGTTGAAAAACCTGTAGGCTCTTTTCTTTTTTCAGGTCCAACTGGAGTTGGGAAAACTGAAGTATCAAAGCAACTAGCCTTAATTATGGGAATTGAGTTTATTAGATTTGATATGTCTGAATACATGGAAAGGCATACTGTTTCTAGATTAATAGGAGCTCCACCTGGATATGTTGGTTATGACCAGGGTGGTCAATTAACAGAATCTGTAACAAAGCATCCTCATTCAGTAATTTTGCTTGATGAGATAGAAAAAGCGCATCCTGAAGTATTCAACATACTTCTACAGGTTATGGATCATGGTACTTTAACTGACAATAATGGGCGTAAAGCTGATTTTAGAAATGTAGTGTTGATCATGACTACAAATGCAGGTGCTCAAGATATGAGTAGGGCATCTATGGGATTTAATACCCAAGACCATACTAGTGACGGAGCTGAGATCATTAAAAAAACCTTTTCTCCAGAATTTAGAAATAGATTAGATGCAATTATTAATTTCAATCCTTTAGAT
>JAKUUL010000040.1 GCA_022447025.1 SAR86 cluster bacterium
TTTAGACCAACTCTCTCTGCCAAAATGGAGGCTATATTGATTATGCTACCTCCATCTTTATTTTTTAACATGATATCAGTTGCCATTTTGGCTATTCTAAAAGCACCATTTAAGTTTGTTTCTAAAATACTTAGCCAACTGTCTTCGGTAATGTCTTTAAATCTGACTGGATCCGATATGCCTGCATTATTTATCACTATATCTAATTGACCTATAGTGTTTTCGATTTAATTTTTAAGACTGTTAACACTTTCTTTTGAGGTCACATCTAAATTAACAATAAAAGAGTCATTCTCAAGTTCACTCTGTAATTTTTCCATCTTCTCAACTCTTCTTGCAGCCAGAATGGTTTTAGCACCATTAGAAGATAGGGTTTTAGCAAAATGTTTACCTAAACCGGAAGAAGCACCTGTGATGAGTGCTACCTTTCCAGACAAGTCAAAAGGATTTTCTTTTTCCATATTTAGATTATTTCAAAATACCTTTCTAATTCCCAACTAGAGATTGTTTGTTCCTTCTCGAATAAAGGTTTATTTTTTAAGAACTGTTCATACTCCCAAATTCTAGAAGCAGAAAAATGATCCACAAACTGGTCTCCCCATACAGATCTTGCTGCTTGAGAATTTTTAAAGAGCTCAGCTGCCTCCAATAGAGTATTAGGAACTCTATACGCTTCTTCTGTCTTCATTGTGTAGGCTTCACCGGATGTAGGTTCTGTGGGTTGTAGTCTTTCTTTAATTCCTAAAAAGCCTGCAGCGAAAGTAGCAGCTAAAGCTAGATATGGATTAGCATCAGCACCCGCCAGTCTATTTTCTATTCTTTGCGAGTCCGGTGATCCCTCAATCACTCTAAATCCTGTAGTTCTATTTTCTTTCGCCCAAGTCATGTTAATTGGTGCCCAAGCTCCCACGCACAAGCGTTTATAAGAATTTGTAGTTGGTGCGATCATCGCCATAAACTCTCTACTGTATTTTTGTAGCCCGCCAAGGAAATTAATCATTAACTCACTCATTCCACCACCTCCTTCGTTCCAAAATACCGGCTTATTCTCTAGATCTACTAAAGAACAGTGTATATGACCTGATTGACCGGGGTATTTTTCAGACCATTTGGCCATAAAGGTAGCCATAAGGTTTTTTCTTTGCGCTAAAACCTTCATAAAAGTTTTAAATAAAACAGCTTTATCTCCTGAGTTTAGAACTTCATCTACTCCGATAGCAGCCTCTAAAACGCCCGGTCCTGTTTCTGTATGTAAGCTTTCAAGAGGAAAATCCATAACCGAGCTCATTTTTAATATTTCCTGATATAAATCTGAATGAACTGAGCTTCTTAACAAAGAATAACCAAACATCCCAGGTGTAAAATTAGATAAGTTTTTAAACCCCTTATCTCTAACAGAGATTGGAGATTCATTAAATAAAAAGAATTCATACTCCAGAGCTGATTTACCTTTAAGACCAGATTCTCTTAAAAGTCTCAGGACCTTTTTTAAAACACTTCTAGGGCAAACTTCTCCGTCTTTTAACTCAGAAAGGAAAAGTGGAGTGTTTTTTTCAAACGGGATTGTTCTTTTAGAGTCTAAAAGAATTTTGACAGTTTGATCCGGAAAACCTGTATGCCAACCTGTAAATAAATTCTGCTCATCAGAAACTTTAAACTCATAGAGTGCATCGGAGCTATCCCAACCAAAAATGACATCACAAAACCCATAACCAGACTCAATGGATTTGAGAAACTTATCAACATGCATGTATTTACCTCTAAGCACGCCATCAAGATCTGTAATTGCAACTTTTACATATTCAACACCATTCTGTTGAAGGGCTAATTTTATTTCTTGGCTATCTACTTCCATGTGGCAATATTAACTCGGTTTGATAATAATCATAAAGAGGCTGTTAAAATAGCTCCAAAATTCAAGATCTTATTTATTAAGTTTAATTCATTATGAAAAGAGAGATAGCTATCTTAGGAGGAGGAAGTTGGGGCACTGTTTTGGCAAATCTAGCTTCAATAAATGGAAATAAGGTGACCCTCTGGATGAGAGATGAAGCCAATATTAAAACCATAAATGAAACCAACTTAAATACAAAATACCTACCCGACTATTTACTGGATGAAAATCTAACTGCCACTAGCAGTATTGAAGAAATTAGGTCTAGTCTATTTATTCTTTTTTGCGTTCCCAGTAATTCATTCAAGGAAGTTTTAACCAAAGCTATTCAACATATTAATCCCGATGCTTTTTTGATAAGCGCAACTAAAGGCATTGAAGAAGAAGGATTCCTTCTCATGAGTCAAATCTTAGAGAATGAGACAAAGGGTCATGACATAGGAGTAATAAGCGGCCCTAATTTAGCTCAAGAAATTTCACTTAATCAGCTAACCGGCACGGTAATAGCCAGTAAAAGTAGGGTTCTACAAGATGAGTGCATAAAAGTATTTTCTTCAGATTCATTCCGTTTGTATACCAACGATGATCCATACGGAGTGGAACTGGGCGGAGCTTTGAAGAATATTTATGCTATTGCCTGCGGGATTGCTGATGGTCTGGATTCTGGAGAAAATACAGTAGGTATGATTATGACTAGAGGCCTTGCTGAGATGAGCAGATTTGCTGTAAATCAGGGAGCGGATCCTATGACTTTTTTAGGCCTTTCAGGAGTGGGAGACTTAATAACAACATGCGCATCTCCCTTAAGCAGAAACCATGCTTTGGGAAAGTTAATAGGCAAGGGGCTTACAATTGATGAAGCTCAAAAAGAGATAGGTCAGACAACTGAAGGCTTGAAGACGCTAAAGGTTGTTTGGGAGAAGGCTAAAGAAGAGGGCATTGAAATGCCAATAGTAAATTCCTTATATAAAATCATTTATGGGAAAGAATCTCTAGAGGGATCCATTGAGAAAGTTTTAGGCACAGACCAACCTAAAGATGTAGAATTCTCTAGATAATTAAAAAGTTATATTTATGAGTAAAAAATTTGAAGAAGAAAAAATAGATGCAGAAGAGTTGAAAGAAAATGTCTTTAATCAGGGCAAGTGGTTAAGACTTCTATGGATTGCCTTATTTCTATTCATCTATGCATGGGCCTCAATGGTTCTTTACATAATAGCCGTGTTGCAATTCTTATTTAACTTATTTACTGACAGTCCTAATAAGAGCTTGAGTGAACTGGCCGCTTTATTTAGGGAATGGATGGTTCAAATTATAAATTTTGTAACCTACCAAGAAACGGATAAACCTTACCCTTTTAGTGAGTTTCCAAAAAAAGGGGGTAAAAAATGATAGAGCTTTATACAGCTCCCACTCCTAATGGCCACAAAATTAGCATTGCTTTAGAAGAAATGGACCTATCTTATGAAGTAAAGCTTGTAAACATTGGAGAAGGGGAGCAAAAAAAAGAAGAATTTTTAGCTATTTGTCCGAACGGTCGTATTCCTGCAATAGTAGATACCGATAACAATAATTTTGCAGTATTTGAATCTGGGGCAATTCTTTTGTACTTAGCTGAGATTTCTGGCGGAAAGTTCTTACCGCAGGACTCACTTAAACGCTCTGAAGTCATTCAATGGTTAATGTTCCAAATGGCTGGAGTAGGTCCTATGCAAGGTCAAGCCAATGTATTTTTTCGATATTTTCCAGAAAAACTTCAATCGGCTATTGATAGATATCAGAATGAAACCAAACGGCTTTATACAGTACTGGATACTCAACTCAACGGTAGAGACTTTATTTGTGATGAATTAACCATTGCAGATTTTGCTACTTTTCCCTGGGTTAATATTCACGAGTGGTCTGGTGTAGAAATCAGTGACTTAAAAAATTTATCTGCTTGGGTCGAGAGATGTAGGGAAAGGCCTGGTTTTAAAGCAGGTCTAAATGTACCAAAAAGACCTGACAGAAAGGATGTTGACCCTGAAGAGGTAAAAAAAGCAGCAGCTAAAATGTTACAAAAATAGTTTCTTCTTAATTTAAATATGGATAGTTTTGAAAATAAGATAGCTGTAGTTACTGGGGGCGGCGCAGGCATGGGAAGGGAGTTAGTCAGGCAGCTAGCTAAAGAAGGTTGCGACATTGCTCTGTGCGATGTGATGGAAGAAAACATGCAAGAGACTGTTGATATAGTGTCTTCAGAATCTCCCGAAGTAAAGATTACTAGTTTCAAATGTGATGTCTCCTTGGAAGGAGATGTCTTTTCTTTCAAAGACAAGGTTATAGAAGAGCATAAAACTGATCACATTAATCTTCTTTTTAATAATGCAGGAATCGGAGGCGGAGGTAGTTTCTTACAAGGCGATCAAGAAGAATGGGAAAAAACTTTTGCCATATGTTGGCATGGGGTTTACTACTGCTCAAGGGCTTTCATGCCTTATTTAGTAGCAAGCACAGAAGGACATATCATCAATACCAGTAGTGTTAATGGATTTTGGGCTTCTTTAGGCGGATTCCCTCACACCTCCTATTCTGCTGCAAAGTTTGCTGTCAAAGGTTTCACTGAAGCCTTAATCCAAGATTTGAGGCTTAATGCACCACATGTAAATGCTTCTGTTGTTATGCCTGGTCATATAGGAACATCTATAGCCCTAAATTCTGGCAAGATTTTAGGACACGCAGACGCCGAAGAATTATCCGATGAGGAAATAGAAGAAATGAAAAAAGTATGGATCTCATTAGGTGCACCTGTACATAACTATTCTAACGATCAGATAAGACAGATGGTTAAGGAAAGAAGGGAGAGCTTTAAAACTAATGCACCCACCAGTGCTGCACAAGCTGCGGAAATTATATTGAATGGTGTGAAAGAGAAAAAATGGAGAATATTAGTGGGAGATGATGCCAAGAATCTAGACAAAAAGGTAAGAGAAAATCCTGAAAAGGCTTATGACCCTGACTTTGTATCTCCTTTCAGCATTGAATAATTTAGGAAAATAAAAATGAAAACTTTTAAAGATAAGGTCGCGGTAATTACAGGGGCTGGTTCAGGAATGGGTCGTTATTTGGCTGTTTTATTGGCTAAAGATGGAGCTGATATTGTGGCTTGTGATGTAAATAAAGAGACGCTAGATGAAACAGTTGAAATGTTACGTAAACATAATGTTTCAGTTTCTTCTCATCTTTTAGATGTGGCAGACAAAGAAGCTATCGAAGCTCTTCCTCAAAAAGTAATTGATCAGCATGGAAAGGTTGATCTAGTTTTCAATAATGCTGGGGTTACAACTGGAAAACATTTTAAGGATATGGAAGAAGAAAACTGGGATTGGGTTATGGATATAAATCTTCATGGCGTAATTAACAGCACTAGGGCTTTCATTCCCCATTTGATAGATAGACCTGAAGCTGCCATCGTTAACACCTCTTCAATTTTTGGTATGGTAGCTGTTCCAGGCCAAACGGCTTACCACGCTACTAAGTTTGCAGTTAGGGGTTTTACTGAGAGCCTTGCCTTAGAAATGGCTCAATCAAATGAAAATCTACAGATTCATTGTGTCCATCCAGGACATGTAGGAACAAACATCGTATCCAATTCACGATTAGATGATGAAGGGCTGCAAAACGAAGAAGAAAGAAGGTCAAGTATTTTTACCAGGGAACAACCTGACACAGTAGAAGCAATGGCAGAACAATTTAAGGAAGGAGGAATGCATCCAAGTAAAGCTGCTCAAATAATTCTCAACGGTGTTAAGAAGAATAAAAGAAGAATATTTATAGGTTTAGATTCAAAGCTTCTTGAACTATCTCAAAGAATCTTTCCCAATAAGTATCACAGAGTTTGGCCATTTTTCATGATTCCCCTGATGATATTCAGGGACAAGAAACCACTTAAATCACTCGATTAACTTCTTGTAAGTTGAATATTTAGGATTATCAACAGAGATTTTCTTCTTAGTGATTTCAATTAAAGCTTCTTGAAGTTCTTTGTCATCAAGTTTTAACTCACCTGTCTCTATTTGTTTAGCTAATTCTCTAATATTAGCTTTGTTGGGGTCTTTGAATAAATTTAAAAGTATTTCTTTGGATTCCTTTGAGAGGATTTCTTCATTTTGTTGTTCTCTTTTAACAATATTTAGAACATTTATCGCTATTTGAGTTTTAAATGCTAAATGGTCAGGCAAATTAATTTTTATTTCCTTCTCTAAAAACTCTGAAACCACTTCTACTAGCTCCACACTTGTTGGCCTGTCAAAAATCATCATTTTCCTCCAAGAAATAATAAATCGACTAAATCAATTTCAGTTTCAGATACTCTTCTACCTATTGCAGCTTTTTCAAGTGAATTAACATCTCCGTTTAAATGAGCATAGACTTGAATGAGGCAGATTATTCCCCACCTAAGTGTTCCCAGTACCTGCCAAATTTTAACTTCTTCGTTATCAATTTCTTCATTACTTATAGAGCTGTATCCTTCAAGAAACTCTTCCAAATCACCAAAGCCACCAACTACTTTTTCTGATTGACCAAATCTCCACGAGTTGATACACATCCAGCCGATATCCAACATCGGGTTTCCTATGCTAACCATTTCCCAGTCTATTACAGCGGCTAGACCGGACTCATCAATCATTAAATTTCCCAATCTAAAGTCGCCGTGTACTAAAGCATCTTTTCTTGTTGTAAAGTCTTGTTGGTTCAACCATTTAAAAGCGTATTCAAAAACAGGCAAAGGTTGGTTAAAAGATTTATAAGTTAAGTTCAATCTTTCCAATTCCTCTCTAATAGGTTTCTTTGGTACTTGATTAAAGTCGTTTGTATCAACTGAGTGTATCTTTGCTAAGGCTTCCCCACATTGAAAAGCTAATTTTTGCCTGGCTTCACTGAATTTATTATCTCTCAGAATCTTTCTAGCTATAGATTCTCCAGGTATGAGATTCATAAGATAAGCATCCCCTAAGTCTTTATCATCAGATGAAATAGCCACTATCTCAGGAACGGGAGCACCCGAAGATTTTACTTTTTGCTGTATTTCTGCCTCCTCAGATTTAAGAACAGCTAAAGGCGATTTTTTCCCTGACCCCTTCCTGAGAATAAGCTGCTCACTCTTTTTTTTGTCCGAAAATGTAAACTTCCATGTTTCAGCTGAAGCGCCTCCAGTTAAAGGAATTAGTTCCGAAACTTTTCCTTCTTTGCCATTTTTAAGTAGAAAGTCTTCTATCTTTAATTGAAGGTCGTTAGACATAGCGTTTAGGATTTAAGATGAATCTCTTTTTTATATCCTTTTAATTTAATTTTTTCTTGGGTAATTTCTAGATCATCTATTCCTTCCAAAACTTCATGATTAAATTTGTATATAGTTTTGTAGTTACCTTTAGAAGCATTTTCGTTATAAGCCTTTATTGATTTCCTAGTTTTTTCTAATTTTTTTTCATAATCCCTGAAAGCTTTATTGGTATGACGTTTTTTTATTTGAGATAAAGTAACATCTGGTCCCAAAATTAAAGCGGAAGCATTATTCCCTCCAAATCCTTTTGCATTTAAAAAGGCAGCTTTAAAGAAATTAGGATTTTCTACTTTATCGTTTATTAGAATATCTAAATTATCATCATGAACATCTTCAGCTGGTTTTTGAATGGAATGTATTCTTGGTATCACGCCTTTATCCCAAGTTCCTAAGACACTAATTAACTGATCGCCACCTGCAACCGCCATACTAT
>JAKUUL010000041.1 GCA_022447025.1 SAR86 cluster bacterium
ACTGACGGTTCTGTTCTAGATCCATATGTAGTAGAAAGTGAACCCACAGGAGTCTTTGAAAGGTCTGCTATAAAAGCAGTTAGAAAGTGGCTTTTTTCACCCCCAGTCTATAAAGATGTGTCTGTTAAGGTAAATGATGTCAGAGCTAGGGTAACCTTTGCATTAGATTAATAACTTAACTCAATATCTCCCAAATATAAATTTCTTATGTCTATAAGAATTCAACTCCTGCTCTTTGGATTGTTAGGAAACATTCTGATTGCTGGGGTTCTTTATTATGCTTCAGAACAAAGAGCTACAGTTGAACAAGAAGCTTCTGGAGAGTCTCTGCTTGTACTTTATGAATCAGCCTGGTACCAAACTTACAACAGTACTTTAGAAAGAATGGGAAGGTGGGAGCCTAATTATGGAGAAAGAGGAGAAGCTGTTTGGAACCCTGATTCCGATATTCTTTCAGATATGGTCGAGACACAAGGGCACTTTATCAACCCTGTTCTAGACTCAATAAAATCTAGAAGTCTTGGTAATGCTCAGTTTTTATTGGAAGAATTATTCGCAGACGATTTAGATCTAGGTAATTTAAGTTTTGTTATGGCCTATTTCCCTACTGGGGAGAGAATATATTGCGGTAGCGCTTTTGATCTTTTTGGTATAGATGCTTGCAGTAGAAATGCCTTACCAGACTTTTTTGGATATCTTGATACTTATATAAAAGAAGCTGCTCAAAGAGCTCGACAGTCGACTCTTAAGATAACTGATTCTTCAGGTAAAGAATTATCAACTCTGAATCAAACTTTCTCTTTTCCGGTAAAGGTTAGAGGAGAAACTCTTGCGATTATAGTTTTAGGGTCTGATATAAGAAAGGCTTTAGAGGTTTTTGAGGATGAGTTTGAAGTAAGAATGGGAGTACAGACACCGTCAGGTCTCATCTCCTTAGATGAAGATTATTCGTCAGAAAACACCTCAGAAGAAAATGCTCGATTTGGTATAAAAAACTATGCAAGTTTAGTGAATGAGGCAGTTAAGTTGAAATCATTTGTAGGGAGTAGGCCTAGTGAAAAAGCTTTTGATTTAGGGTCTTCAATTAATCTTTTGCCATTAAGTTCTTATTTATCTGCAGAAGAAGCCCAACTTTTCATCTTTAAAGATGAGGAAGAAAGCATGATTGCAGCGAATAAAGAGCTTCAGAATGGATTAATTTATGCTGCAGTTATTGTTCTTTTAGTTATAGCCCTTCTAACTGCTTTAACTGCTGTAACTTTTGGAGGGATAACAAGAGCTATAGCGGTACTGAAAGGTTTAACGGAGGGTGATCATTCTCAACAGATGCCCCAAAGACGTGGAATATTTGCTTCTGATAATGATGAAGTAGGTGAGCTTTCAAGCGCTTTACAGAGTTATCGAGGAAAGCTTCTAGAGTTAGAAGATATTAGAGCTGAGCAAGCGAGCAGAAGAAAAGAAAGGGACAGCGTAATTATTGAGAAAATGTCACATTTAGCAGACCAACTTGAAGGGGATGCCAAAACATTGATCCTAAATGATATTGGTAAGATGAGGGAGTTAGAGAAGCAGGAAACTGAAAGGGGTGAAGAAGCATCCGTAGAATTAATGTTATTGGCCTTTACGCGAATGTCAGACGAAGTAAACGCACTTATTAATGCAAGAACTAGTGAGATGGAAAAAGCAAGAGATGAGGCCATTGATGCTAAGGGAGAAACTTCTCGTTTCTTTGCAAACATGAGTCACGAATTGAGAACCCCGTTAAATGCCATCTTGGGTTATGGCGAAATGCTTGCAGAAGATTGTGAAGATCTTGGATATGATGATTTATTACCTGATTTAAAAAAGATTACCTCAGCCGGTACTCACTTGCTTTCTCTCATTAATAATATTTTAGATATATCTAAAATAGAAAGTGGAAAGATGGAGCTATACATCACCAGTTTTGAAATCGAAGATGTAGTTGACGTAATTAAGGATATTTCTGCACCGCTGGTGTCAAAAAACAATAATGCTTTTCAATGCAATATACAGGATGGCATAGGTGCGATGAGACAAGACGAAACAAAATTAAGACAGTGTCTTAGCAATCTTTTAAGTAATGCAGCTAAGTTTACTGAGGCGGGTACTGTCACACTTGAAGTGGATGCAAGTTTAGAGAAAGAAATAGAAATGGTCAGTTTCAAAGTAATCGATACCGGTGAAGGTATGAGTGAAGAAGGAGTCGGGAAAGTATTTGAAGTTTACACCCAAGCAGAAAGGTCAACTTCAGCAAAACATGGCGGAACAGGGTTGGGATTACCCTTATCACGTGAAATGGCGCAAATGATGGGCGGAGATATTACTTTAACAAGTGAATTAGGTGTTGGCTCAGTGTTCACTCTCAAGCTACCTAGAGATTGCCCTCAAGATGAACACGAAGTTTCAGACTCTGTCCTTGAAGGCATTGATGATGATGAAAAATTGGTAGTCCTAATTGATGATGATGTAACTATGCATGATTTGATTAAGAGGACCCTTAATAAGATAGGACTAACTTTGGTTGGGGCAACTGATAGTGAAAAGGGTATGCAAATGGTAAGAGAAACAAAACCTAAGCTTTTGTTGCTTGACGTTTTAATGCCAGGTCGAGATGGGTGGTCAATACTAAGAGAGTGTAAATCTGATCCTGAATTAAAGGATATGCCAGTGATAATGGTAAGCCAACTTAATCAAGATACTTTAGCAAATTCTTTAGGTGCTGATGACTACATAACAAAACCAATTGATAGAGAGTTATTTCTTAAGACAATTAAAAATATTTTAGGGGATGGAGATACTGACAATAACAAAATATTAATAATAGATGACGATGAGAATACCCGAGATCTTCTTTCAAGAATGCTTAAAGAGGGAGGTTGGGTGCCAAAGACTGCCAAAGACGGCAAAGAAGGCCTCGATCAATTAGGAGAAGACCCTGCACTTATTGTCTTAGATTTGGAGATGCCTAGAATGGACGGTTTTGAGTTTCTTAATCAGTATATCGAGACAGTCAATGAAGAAGACAGGTGTCCTATCTTAGTTTATTCAGGTAAAGACTTAACAGATGTACAAAAGGAATTGTTAGAAAATAATGTCGAAGGTCTAGTAAGAAAAGATGAAGTTTCTATGGATGAACTTTCTGCAATAGTTAAAGAAATTTATTCAAGCGGGAAGGCAGAAGCTTAAGCTAGAAGGGCTTCTATTTTTTCCAAGAGCCTTTTTAAATCTATAGGCTTAGTATCAAAATCATCAGCCCCACAATCCAACGCTTTTTGTCTATCAGATTCTAAAGCATGGGCTGTGAGAGCTATGATGGGAATGGAGTTAATTTCATCATCTGCTTTCGCTTGAGTGGTAGCTTCCCATCCATCTAAAACTGGTAATCCCATATCCATAAGAACTAAATCAGGTTTTTCAGACCTCATCTTTTCTAATCCTTCTTGGCCATCAAAAGCCAGAGAAATCTCATGCTCTCTTCTGGTTAACCTTCTTGAGAGCATGTCTCTATTCATTTCATCATCTTCTACATATAATATTTTAGCCATTTATTTAATCCTTTATTTATCTGGAAAAACTATCTTATCTCTACCTGATTTTTTTGCGTCGTAAAGCCTTTCATCTGCCTTATTGACTAGATCTGAAGCATTCCTTGACTCTGCAGTATTTGCTGTACCTCCACTAAAAGTCACTTTTATCTTTTTACCCTCATAAATCACAGATTTTTCGGTAATCTCTTTACGAAGATTATTGCATAATTCTACAATTTTTTGCTGATCTGTTTCCATTAAAATTGCTAAAAATTCTTCTCCTCCAATCCTTCCAACTATATTGGGTTTGGAAATCTTGTCGTTTAAATTATTGGCAAATGATTTCAGTACTTCATCTCCCCCTGAATGCCCATAAGTGTCATTAATTTTTTTGAAGAAATCTATGTCTAGCGTAAGAACTGAAAAGCCTTTGGAGTTACCCTGGATTAGATCATCATAAGCTCTTTCTAGAGAATCAAAGACCACTCTTCTGTTAAAAATTCCTGTGAGTTGATCTGTAGTAGCTTGTATGTGTAGTTCATTAACTAATTCTTTTTCCCTTTCTCTAAAGAGCTTTCTTTCTAAGGAAGATATAACTTTAGCTAAAAGAATAGTTCCATTAAGTGGCTTAGGTAAATAATCTTGAGCTCCCAACTGAATGCATTTAGCTATGCTGTCTACATCATTAAACGCTGAAACCATTATTACCGGCAAGGCATCTCTACTATGGTCTTGTCTAAATAATTTTAATAGCTCTAAGCCATTAATGTCAGGAAGAATGACATCTAATAGTATTAAATCAGGAGTTTTCTTCTTAACTTCTTCGATCGCAGCATTTCCGTCATAAGCTGTCCTGCATTTCAACCCTTGAAGGGATAGTCTTCTTTCTAAGACTTCACAGTTAGTTTTGTTATCGTCTACTATTAAGATATCTGAATTTTGAAGATTTTCATCTATATCTAGAGAATAATCTATTGATCCAAGTGATTTAAATAATGCTTCTGCGGTTTCCATTTGAGAAGTTCCTTCTCCTGAATCATTGGACAAAGCCCCCCTTATATAATCCACAAACTTCTCTATCGCTTTTTCTGTCTCTCTAGATAGATCAATAATCGAGGAAATATCTGAAGTTAGTTCATCCGAAGCATCTTCTTCAGTGTCCTCCAAAAGAATTTCACTGTAACCAATAATGGCATTTAGAGGTGTTCTAAGATTGTGCCTTAAGGTTGAATATTCTTCAGGACTTTTAGTCTGTTTAGTTGCATTGGGACCAGTATTTTC
Source organism: SAR86 cluster bacterium (assembly GCA_022447025.1). Taxonomy (GTDB): domain Bacteria; phylum Pseudomonadota; class Gammaproteobacteria; order Magnimaribacterales; family Magnimaribacteraceae; genus AEGEAN-183. Next base: position 4,830 of record JAKUUL010000041.1, read on the forward strand.
TTTAAAGGCTTCTTCATACTGTTCTATTAATTTTTCCGCACCGTTTTTTATTTGTTCTAACTCATCTTCAAATACTAAATTTAGTTGACTTAGATTTTTTTCAACTAACTCAAGATAATCAAATATAGCTTCTGCAGGAGTAGTAAATTCCTGTTTTATTTGCGTTAAAAGTATCTCTTCAGCTCCTTTAGAAGCTTTATTAGAACTGGATTTATCTAGGGTAGGCATAACTAGTTTTTAAGAGTGGTTAAAAATTCAGGCTTATGCATTAAGAAGCCTTGACCAATTTGACAACCTATTTTCATCATTGTTTCTTTCTGCTCTTCAGTTTCAATACCTTCTCCAATCATTTCCATTGACAAGGTGTTGCAGACTCCTACCACAAAGCTCGTTAATTTTCCTGTAACCGGATCATGAATATCACCTGTAAACATTTTATCTAGCTTTACTACATCAACCGGAAGGTCTTTTAAATATCTTAAAGATGAATACCCAGCTCCAAAGTCATCTAAAGCAATTTTTATTCCTTTAGCTTTCAATTTAGTTAGAGAATCAGAAGCTGTTTTAGTGTCTCCTAATTCAGCAGTTTCTGTGACCTCTAAGCCAAACTCATTAGGTTCTAAATTAAGACTTTCTACAAAGTCGGTAAAAATATTACAAAACTCTGGATGCATAACTGTATGAGCCGAAACATTTAAATAAACTGTCGCATCAGATAATCCAATTTCATCTTTTTTCCCAAAGTATTCTCTTAACTTTTCTAATGAGGACATGACTACAAGAGAAAAGAGACTTTCTCCTTCAATCTGTGGAATTAGGATGTCATTAGGAATTATATTTCCTGCTTCATCTTTCATACGAAGAAGAGCCTCCACACCGGTTACTTTATTAGTTTTAAGATCTATCTGTTTTTGATAAGCCAGGTCTATTCGGTCAAATTCAATACAAGAAATAGTCATCTGCAGGGCTTCCAATCCTTCTCTGGAAGGACATAAAATCTCTATTAGAAGAAAGTCTTCAGAGCCATCAAAAGGAATCCGGTGAACTCTTGTTCTCATCAAGAATTTAATTTTCCTGAGAGAAACTTCCACTGGCGTGTCATAAGCTTGGGCTATACCGTCTTTACTTTCTAGACTTTCAAGACTCTCTTTTGGAATAAGTACCTTAAGGTCATCCATCTTCTCGGTTCGAAAAATGTATTTTGCAGCTAAATTAGCCCATCTAATTGAACCATCTAATTCGTAAATCAAATAAGGGCTGGGATGATGCTTTAGAGATCTAAATAGATATTGCAGTTTTTCTTTATCTTCAGTCATTAGATACTTGTTTTAAGATCCTTTATACATTTTTCCTTCTTGAATCTTCTCATCGACAAACGCGACAAACTCTTTGGGGAAAGTAGGAGACATAAAATTCCAAATTTCAATATTTTTTTCATCACTTAAAAGGGTTTTAAATGAGGAGACCATCGCTTCCCATTCATCTCCATCAAGCATACCTATAGAGTTTTGATAAAACTGGTTCTGTCTGGCTCTTATAATTGCACTGAAATGGGTTATATACATAGATTCTTCTTGATCTGTAAGCGGTTGGTTATTTCTGAGTTTAACTTTAATATCAACCAATTCTTTTTGAAGCCCAGCTAGTGCCAATCTTTGATGGCTATCAGCAATGTTTTGCCTTGCATTGGCTCTGGCTACCTTATTCTGTTCTCTTAATTCAGTTACCAAGAAATACACTGTTATTAGAACGGTGAAGGGACCGAGTGTCTGCAGGGCAAGAATAATAATTTGAGTTGTTGTATTAAATTCCATAATCCCTATTTCTCTTCATTTCAACAATAATTACTAGTATCAACAATATAAATTAGAATACAACCTATAATTTTACTGAAAACGATGAAAAATTTTATGTTAAAACCAATACTCTGTTTATGCTTACTTGCATTCCCGCTGCTGCAAGCGGAAGAAATTTTAATTGGTCCGTCTGTTAATTCTCAAGAACAGGTTCAAGAAGCTTTAATTCTTGCTAAACCCGGAGACACAATTAAACTTCAAGAAGGCCTTTACCAATTTGAAGACGGTCTTTCATTAGACATTGATAATGTCAAAATAATTGGTGCAGGAATGGATAAAACTGTTCTCAGTTTTGCAGATCAAAAATCAGGTGCTCAAGGTTTATTAGTTACCTCTGATGGGGTAATTCTCAAGGACTTTGCGATTGAAGATGCTAAAGGTGATGCCCTTAAGGTCATTGGGGCTAATGGAATTTATATGGTCAATCTTAGAACGGAGTGGACCGGAGGCCCTAACAGCTCTAACGGTGCCTATGGCCTTTATCCTGTTGAGTCAAAAAATGTACTCATAGATGGCTGTGTAGCGATTGGAGCTTCTGACGCAGGAATATATGTAGGACAATCTGAAAATATAATAGTAAGAAATAGGAGTGCCCTCTTCAACGTAGCAGGGATAGAGATAGTGAATTCTTTTTATGCTTATTTATACGACAATATAGCTTTTCA
>JAKUUL010000042.1 GCA_022447025.1 SAR86 cluster bacterium
TTAGATTGCAAGTAAAACTAAAATAATTTTATTTAATATTTAAAAAAATATATTATTCTATAAAAACAATAGTTTATAAGTAAATATTAAATAATATTATTATTTTAAGACCTTAAAAAGCCTATTCTTTAAGCCTTTTAAACCATTGACTTTTATCCCGAGGTTTAAAATTGTTAATACACTCAATTGCATCTTCTACGTTACTTATTAAATAAAAATCATCTAAAGTTGACTGAGGAATAAATCCTTCTTTGCAAGCTTTTATGGAAAACGAATAAAGCTCATCATAATAACCTTCTACATTTAAAAGAATTATAGGTTTTGAATGAATACCAAGCTGGTTCCAAGCTAAAGCTTCAAAAAATTCTTCCCAAGTCCCTACTCCTCCAGGTAAAGATATAATTGCATCAGACAATTGAGCCATTTTTGCTTTTCTTTCATGCATAGTTTTAACAACATATAATTTAGTAAGATTTTCATGTCCTGCTTCTACATCCTTTAACCTTTCTGTTATAACTCCTGTCACTTCTCCATCATATTTAAGAACTTCATTAGCAATCTCATTCATTAATCCAACTCCACCACCTCCATAAACCATAGAGAAGTTATTCTTAACAAGTGCTTGACCTAAAGAGATAGCTAAGTCTTTGTAAGCCTCTTTTACACCTAAACTTGACCCAGCAAAAATACAAACTGATTTCATAAATTAACTTTTGTTTAATATAACTATATCATTCCAAATAGATTCACATGAATAGAAGTCAATTAAAAATAGATATCGTATCTGATGTTGTGTGTCCTTGGTGTGCAATAGGATATAAAAAACTTTCTGAAGCTATGACTCAATTGGATGATGAAATAAGTTTTGAAGTTAATTGGAAACCCTATGAATTGCATCCTGAGATTCCCAAAGAAGGGTTTGATAAAAAAGAATATTACAAAATAAAATTTGGTGAATCCTCGGGATCTAACGATAAATTTAATTTCATAAGTGAGGAAGGAAAGAAAGTAGGTCTAGAATTTAATTTCAAGAAAAGTAAAAATCTTCCAAATACTTTCTTAGCTCACAGACTCCTTTGGCTATGTAGATCTAAGGATATGCAAGATGTTTTAGCAGAAGCTCTTTTTCATGCTTATTTCACTGATGGTAGGGATGTAGGCAATACAGATGAATTAATAGAGATTTCTTCAGAAAACGGTCTTAACAGAGAAGAAATAAAGGAATTTTTTCAAACAAATATTGGCCATGAAGAAGTATTAAGAGAAGAAAATAGAGCAAGAGAGATGAATATCTTTTCAGTTCCAACTTACATCTTTAATAAAAAATATTTATTAGTTGGTGGGCAAGAATCAGACACCTTCAAAGCTTATATAAAAAAAGTTATAGAAGTGGAATCAAAAAATTCTAAGACTTTAAATGCTTAATTTTGAATTAATTAAGAAAGCAGAAATAAATTCTGAGTTCTACCCTTTCTTTACAATCCAAGATGTATTCTTAAATAAGGAAGATCATAAAAAAATAGCTACAGATTTTCCGAATATAAATAAGGGGGGTAGCTTTCCATCTGAAGCAGTCTCTTATGGAGAGAGCATACAAGCTTTAATTAATTGTTTAGAGGGGGATCAGATGCGCACTATCCTAGAAAATAAATTTCAAGTAGACCTAAAAGATAAACCCGTTGTGAGTACCTTCAGGGGTTACTCCCGAATTAAGGATGGAAAAATACATTCTGATTCAAAAACAAAAATTATTACTGTGCTGCTTTATTTGAATGAAAAATGGGATAAAAGTAGTGGTCTTTTAAGAATGTTAAAGGAAAAAGATAACATTGATAATTATATTACAGAAATTCCTGCATCGATGGGTAGTATGGTTGCCTTTAAAGTTACTAATAATTGTTGGCATGGATTCATTCCTTTTGAAGGGAAGAGATGTTCAATTCAGCTTAACTATTTGTATAGAGAGGCACTCTCACAACATAAGATTAGACATAAACTAAGTTCTTTTTTTAAGAAGCTCTCTTAGTAGCATGAGAGTACTTATCATTAAACTAACTTCTATGGGTGATTTGATGCATGCCCTACCCGCCCTAACAGATGCTGCAAAACAAATACCAAATATAGAGTTTGACTGGGTTGTTGATGAAAATTTTTCTGAAGTCCCTTTGTGGCATCCAAAAGTTAAATCAGTTATTACTACTAACCATCGTAGTTGGAAAAAGAATATTTTCTCTACAAGTCTGATAAAAGAGTTAAAAAGCATTAAATCTACACTCAATAATACAAATTACGATGCAGTTATTGATATGCAAAATAATCTTAAAAGTGCTGCTGTATCTTTTCTTGTAAAAAATTCTGTGCATGGCTTGGATAAAGATAGTGCACGGGAATACCCATCACATCTTGCTTATAAGTTTAAATATAAGATCTCTAAAAAAAATCATGCCATTTCAAGACAAAGACAGCTCTTAGCACTTAGTCTTAACTATGAATTTGACGCTAAACATATAGATTATGGAATCCATAATGAAAACTTCGAAACACCAAATCTTGATCTACCAAATAAATATCTTTTCTTAGTCCATAACGCAAGCTGGCCTACTAAAATGTGGTCTATATCACGGTGGCAGGAATTGATTAAATTAATTAATAGTGAAGGCTATACGGCCATACTTCCCTCAGGTTCAATAGAGGAATTTAAAAGAGCTCAAGAAATCGCTTCAATTAGTACTGAAGCTTTAGCAATACCAACTCAATCTTTAAATAGAACTGCTTATATCATTGAAAATGCTGCCGGATGTATATGCTCCGATACAGGTTTAGCTCATCTTTCAGCTTTGTTAGGAAAACCTTCGGTTACCTTGTACTCAGTTACAGATGAAAAATTGATTGGAACTCGAGGTAATAACCAAACTCATATAATTTCCTCTGACTCGAAGATGGATAGCATCACCTCACAAAGAGCTTGGGAAGAATTAAAACTATTGATAGAGGCTGGCGGAGGGTGAGGGATTCGAACCCCCGAAGGCTTTAACACCTTGCTGGTTTTCAAGACCAGTGCATTCAACCAGACTCTGCCAACCCTCCATTTAATATGGCAAGCATTCTACTATTTTACTTGGAGTTGGCGTTAATGGAATTTTGAAGCAGGGAAATTTGGTTAGGGTCTTGCTGTCTTGATGTTTATGGTTAAAGCTATCAAAATAGTAATGAATGGGTACCAAAAAAAATAGATCAGTTCGGTGGTGTGATGACATATGCTGGTGATCGTATAATTTTTGATGCCGACAGTCATTTAATGGAGTTGCCAGACTTTCTTAGTGCCCATGCTAGTGCAGATATCCTTGATATCCTACCTAACCTAAAGAAATCACTTACAGGTCAGTTTAATCCAGATACTCACGAAGGTAAGAAGGGTCATAGACCAGAGAATGTTAAGCGACTTTTAGAACTGGGAGATAACCTAACAAAAGGTCCTAAGTGGCATGATGCTTTGGGAGCTTTTAATGGCAAAGAACGTAGTCAAGCTCTGGATCTCTTAGGATTTCAAAAACAAGTAATTTTTTCTTCATTTTGTGCTCGTTTAATTTTTGGGGCCTCTAATGATGATATTGCCTATGGTGCTGCTGCTGCTCACAATCGTGCTATGCAAGCCTTTTGTGAGAAGGATTCCAGATTGATAGGTGTCGCCATGGTACCTTTTCAAGATCCGGTTAGAGCTTTAGTAGAAATTGAACAAGCCATTAAACTTAATCTGGGAGCTATATGGATTGCAGCTGAAGCACCTGGAGGACGCTCACCCGGTCATCCAGACCATCACTACCTTTGGGCCACACTTGCTGAAGCTGGCTTACCTTTTATTTTGCATGTTGGCAGCTCTCCATTAACTATAGGTGATAAATGGATGAATGATGGAACGCCTAGCAATTTATCAGCACGAGGTGGTGCTGAAGTAATTGGAAGTAAAGATCTCACGGCAATCCACTTTGCCTCTAACCGTTTTATATCTACTCTGGTTTTAGATGGGGTGTTGGAAACTCATCCCAATCTAAAAGGTGGTGTAATTGAAATAGGCGCGGGTTGGGTCCCTGACATGATTAGAAGATTAGATCATGCAGTAGAGATCTGGTCTCGTTCTGAGCCTCAGTTAGCTAAAATGAAACGGAGACCCAGTGAACAAATAGCTCAACAACTACGATTTACTCCCTACCCTTTTGAAGATGTCACGCAGCTTGTGTCTGAATCAAATCCTGATTTGTATATGTTTTCATCGGATTACCCACACGCGGAAGGTGGTCGTGATCCTATTGGCCGCTTTAGTCGCTCAACTGAAACCTTAACTAAAGAAGATCGTGAAAAATTCTTTTCTAAGAACTTTAAAGTTCTATATCCAAATGCATTTGTAGTTTAATTTCCTTCTTCTTTTCTTCTACATCTTTGAGCTGGGCCGTTCTGAAACTTCCTTATGCCATCTGTACAAATTAGTTAAGTCTGGATCTGGTTTTAAATCTACCATGGCTGTAGCGAAGTCTATGGCTGTTAAAAGAGTAATGTCAGCAACGGTGTATCTATCACCTGCTACAAACTGGATGACAGCTAATTCATCATTGAGTCTTTCATAAAACTTTCCTGTATTCTTATCGCTAGCTTCTTTTGCTTCTTTTATCTGTTTAAATCTACCTAATCTACCTACTATTGGACCATTCACCCATGAGATTCCTATTTGCGTCCAGAGTTCAAGTTCAAGATGTCGGTTCCTGCTCTCAATATAAGCCAATTCATAAGGAGTAGAACCAAATAAATTTGGCTCTGGGTGTATCTCTTCTAAATAACGACAAATAGCGACTGATTCTGAAATACAACGACCATCATCTAGCTCTAAAACAGGAATCTTTCCACTTGGGCTCTTAACAATAAACTCTGGCGTTTTATGTTCTCCTTTAGCTAGATCACACTGAATTAATTCAAGCTGAATATCTTTTTCAGCGGCAAAGATCTTAACCCTTCGTGGATTAGGAGCACCATTGTAATCGTATAACTTCATAGAATTAAACTAAGTGAATTTTTCAGGGAATACTCTGGTTAATCCTTCAGACAAAAGGTCTAAACCTTTACTGAAACCTATAGATTCATGTCCAAGACCTATACGAAAGTATTTATCTATTCCAAAGCTATCTCCCGGTACAATAAAAACTCCTTCATTTTTTCTTAAATCATGAACTAAATCCGTGCTGTTTATATCCATATCGTATTCAACAAACGCAAAGCCACCTGCTTCTGGCTTTAAAAAAGAGAGGTGATTTGAGTAAGGAAGAATCCATTTACTGAAAGTTTCTAAGTTTTTATTTAATAATACTTTTGTCCTTGATCTTAATTTTGTAATAGTTTCTGGTTCTAATACTTTAGTTGCTATGTGTTGAGAAAGACTAGAACTGGCTATGGTGGTGTAATCTTTAATGGCCCAAGCTTCTTCAACAAATCTTTTACCTGAGATTATCCAACCAATTCGTAATCCTGGGTGTGCATACGATTTTGAAAGACCTGAAGTAACAATTGTTTTTTCATACATACCTAAAAAGCTTTTAGTGAGATTTGATCCAAGCTCTGCACCTATGTAAACCTCATCAACTAATAAATAAGCACCTACCCTACCTGCTATCTCTACAATCTTTAACATCTGTTCAAGGTTTAAAACTGATCCGGTTGGGTTATTAGGATTACAAACGGATATTACTTTTGTTTTATCACTGACTGCTTCATCCAAACAATCTAAATCCCATTCCCATTTTTCTTTTTTTAGTAACGGAACATAATCAACTTCTGCACCTAAGGCTTCGGCAACTCCATTAAAAGAAAGATAATTTGGTGTCATCATTACAACCCTATCGCCTTTTGATACCGTTAAGACAGCTGACAAGAAGATAGCTTCAGAAGATCCAGAAGTTACAAGTACATTATTTTCATCAGCCCCTTCATATAGATTAGAGATTCTCTGTCTTAATAAGGGAGTGCCTTGTGTATACCCATAACCTAAAGGTAAATTTAATAGTTCTTCTAATTCTTTTGGGTTCATCAATTCTTTAAGAGATAGCGGCTCAATGCCACTTTCAGTGAGATTAATTTCAACAGAATTCTCATATATTGATTGAATCCTTTCTAAGTCAAAAGAAGGAAATTTCATAGTTACGAACCTTTAAAATTAGGTTTTCTTCGTTCTAAAGAAGCTTTTATACCTTCCTTAAAGTCCTCAGTGGATTGAAGACGCATTTGTTCAGACAATTCCCAGGAAACTATTTTCTCTACTTCATCTGCCAATCCAGTTCTAATAGTTGCCCTTATAGATTGGACTGCTAATGGTCCTGATTCTGATATTTCTTCTGCTAATTCTATTGCCTTTGATCTTACCTCTGTTTGTGGAACAAGATAATCTATAAGACCTATGTCTAACGCCTCTTCTCCCTTTAGTCTTCTACCTGTTAACATCATCATGGCTGCACTTTGATTACCGACTACCCTTGGTAAGGTAACCGTAGTTCCAAAACCTTGATGGAACCCTAATCTAGAGAAATTTGCACTAAATCTAGATTCTGAGCACCCTATTCTAAAATCTGCCACTAAAGAGAGCCCCAAGCCACCCCCAATAGCTCCCCCCTGAACAGCAGCAATTACAGGTTTTTTATTTCTAAAAAGTCTAACTGCCTGAGTATATAGCTCTGAATAAGGATCAGTTTTATCTTGCATATCCCTATCTTTTCCAAAATTTGCTCCTGCACAAAAATGTTTACCTTCAGAGCAAAGAACTATGCATCTGCAATTATTATCTTTATCAAAATCTTCAAAAGAATCAGCAATCTGAGAAATAAGCTGATGATCAAAATGATTATTAGGAGGTCTGTTGATTTCAATTACCCCTACTTGATTCTCCAAGAATATATTAAGTTCTGATTCAGCTGACATATTTCTACTCCCTAAAAGAATTAAAGAAGGTTATAAGGCTAACTCTATCCCCTGTAACTGTCATTAAGCCAGTTGCCATAGATACAGGAAGACTCCTATTTCCTGTGACTACTTCTTTCCAAGATACTTCGTCTGTCTCTACCTGTACATCAGATCCTTTAATTTCAAAAGGTTGCACTTCAAGCACTCCTTTTCTAAGAATTAATGAGAAGGATTTATGAGAGTCAGTAAACTTAATAGATAAATGAAGATTTTTATTAATAGCTTTTTCAGGTATCAAACTTACTTTTAACATTTCAAAAACTACCTCTATGGGTA
>JAKUUL010000043.1 GCA_022447025.1 SAR86 cluster bacterium
AAAGCAGTAGTAACTGAATCTAGAGTCTGGCTTGTTTCATTTAAATATTGCAAAAGACCTAGCCAAACTGTTGGCACTCCCATCAAAAGATAGGGTTTTTCTTGATCAATAAGTTCAAAGATAGAAGCTCCATCCATCATGGGACCGGGTAAGACCAATTTAGAACCAAACATTGCTGAAGCATAAGGGATGCCCCAAGCATTAACATGAAACATTGGCACCACAGGTAAAATTACAGAAGAACTTGATACCTTACCAACATTACCAGAGCTAACAATCCAAGTATGCAAAAGCGTTGATCTATGAGAGTACAGTACCCCTTTTGGGTTACCCGTTGTTCCAGAGGTATAACAAAGACTAGAAGCTGTATTTTCATCAAAAACTGGCCAATCATATTCAGTTGGCTCATCAGCTATTAATTCTTCATAACAAATTACATTTTTTAGCTCGGTTTCAGGCATATGTTCTTTATCTGTAAGAACGATGATTCCTTTTATGCCTTCGAGGGAATCACTAATTGATTCAACAAGCGGTACGAAAGTTAAATCTACAAAAAGATACTTATTTGCAGCGTGATTTATTATATAAATCAATTGTTCTGGAAAAAGTCTTGGATTAACTGTATTTACCACACAGCCTATACCAGAAACACCAAAATATAACTCAAAATGTCTAAAGGTATTCCAAGCTAAAGTACCCACAACATCACCTTGCTGTAAACCAAGTTTTCCTAGTGCATTAGCTAACTTTCTAGATCTGTTCGCAGCATCCTTGAGTGTATATCTATGTATTGGGCCTTCTACAGTTCTTGATACAATCTCTGTATCTGTATGGTATATCTCAGCATGTTCAATTAAGCCAGATATCAATAACTGGCCATCTTGCATATTTCCTAGCATTTTTTTTCCTCTTAGTTATCTGTATTTCTTCTAAATATAATTTCGTTTAACGGATTAGAATATCTTTGAGAAGCCCACTCTTCAAGTCCCTTTTGATCTTCTGACTTGTAGAGTTTCATAAGAAAATTTAGATCAATAAAAAAATTCCATAAATAAGGTGCCCATTCCAACTGCAATTCACTTTTCCAGTCTATGCATAGTGGGGTTGAAAGTTTAAGCAAAGATTTAATATTTTCTAATCCTTCTAATGCAGGAACTTTGTTAAAAGGACCATTAAAGAAAGGTAAAATCTCTTTAAAACAGTCAGGTACATTGTTTTTTCTCAAAATGTCTTTAGTACTTCTAGAACCCTCTACTTGTGAAAGAATGATCGAATCTGTGATGGGTAGACCTGTAGGATTAATTCCAATTCCCATAGGACTATTTTCTGAAAAGTCTCTCCCTTGATAATCACCAATAAATAGTTTCCTTGGGCAATAGTCATTTGCGTAGTAGTTATCCCAAATAATTATGGGGTTATTAAGCACCTCTTTAAGACTAAGAATATCAGCGTCGCTAATGGTCTTACTAACTACCTCTTTTCCAGTCCATAACATGGGAATGGATTCAGGCACTTTTTTAGATAAAGTTTTAAGATAAGTTGAATTACTCAACTTACCTTTTGCAAATTTATTGCAATAAACAGTTGGGCAAAAAATTAGGCTATTTTCTTTTTCAGTGAATTCGTTAACTGCGCAGAGTATATCTGCATGAGTGCTAGCCAAGGTATCGTCCCTTTCAAAATCTACATCATCAAAAAATATGGCAAAGTCTGTGAAACCAAGTTTTTTAAACTGTTTAATCTTCTTGAGAACAGCCTTGGTCGCTTTGTTCAAGTCATCGCTTGCACTTATGAGAGGGGATAAAGCCATATAGGTTCTAATTCCTAATCTTTCTCCTTCATTTTTAAAATTCTGAAGACCTATTGCCTTATCCTTTGGATAAATAGAAGTCCAGTTAGAGCGATGGTAAGGGTCTTCTTTAGGGCCATATACATAAAAATCCATAGAAAGCTCTGAAAGTTTTTTAAGTAGAATAGTTCTATCATTTAGACTCATAAGTCTTCCATAAAACCCTTCTATATAACCTTTTTTAAGCATTGTATTAACCACAGACTTTACAAATTGGATCCCTTTCTAAATTAAATTTTCTAATTGAATTAGATAAAGCATCAAATTCAATTAAATTAGAGGGAGTAGTTTTTCTATTTAAAATTAATTTAATTACTTCCAACGCCTGCCAAGAGCCTATAAGGCCAGTAACAGGAGGAAGAATTCCCAATTCCGAACAACTCTCTTCTTCTTCCATATTAGCTCCATAAATACATTGATAACAAGGTGATTCTTTCTTACTAAAATCTAAGGTCAATACATGACCCTTCCATCCAATAGCAGAACCAGAAATGAGGGGCTTCTTATTGTTAACGCAAATCTCATTAATTTCGTATCTAATTTTAAAATTATCAGTTGCATCAACTACTACATTTTCTTTGGTTACTAAGGAATCTAATTTATTTTTATCTAATTTTTCATCAACTGCTTTAACCTCTAAGTCAGGATTAATTTGATTTAATTTTTCTTTTGTAATTATGGCCTTATTAAACCCTATATCTTTTGAATCAAATAAAACCTGCCTATGTAGATTAGATATGTCTATATTGTCATAGTCGCAAACGGTTATATTTCCAACCCCCATTCTGGCTAAATAAGCAGAGACGACTGTTCCTAAGCCTCCTAAACCAATAACAATAGCTCTTGTTTTATTAATTGATCTTTGGCCTTCAATATCAATTTCAGGCAATACAATCTGCCTACTGTAGCGAAGTAACTCATCGTCTCTCATGAAATTAAAAAAGTTGAGCTTTTATCGACCTCTTATCCCCATTTAAATCAAAAATTTCTGAAATATTTTTAAAATTTAACTTTTTTAAGAAAAGCTTTAAATCTTTAGCCTGGCAAGGTGAGTGTTCTAGATACAAGAACCCTCCTTTCTTTAGAAACCTCTTTGAAGAAGTGGCAATAACAAATAAGTGCTCTTTTCCAGTAGTACCTGAAACCAGAGCCTCAAGTGGTTCATGACTTAGGCCATCTGACTTTAGCCTAATATCGTTTGTTTTAATATATGGAGGATTGCTGATTAATAAATCAAAGCTATTAGGCTTAAAAGCATTTAACCAATCACAACATATAAAATTAACTTCTAAGTTGTTCTTTAGTGAATTTTTATTGGCAACTTCCAATGCATTAATCGAAATATCAGAGCAATAGACATCCCACTCTTTTTTTTCTTTTTTAAGAGATAAACCTATAGCGCCACTTCCAGTTCCAAGATCTAAGACTGATAGATTAGTCTGATTAAAATTTAATAAAATGTCTTCTATCAAAATTTCTGTTTCGGGTCTGGGAACAAGAACCTGGTTATTAACCTCTAAATCTAAATTCCAAAAACCCTTCTTACCTAAGATATAGGCAAGAGGTTCACCATCCATCCTTCTTCTTATCATTGACCAAAACTCATCTTTGCTGTCTTGATTTAGAGCAATAGGAGAGGTTAATAACTTTGATCTTTCAACACCAAGCAAACTACAAGCCATGAGTTCTAAATCTAGTGTTCCTAAATGTTGTATATTTTCTTGTTTAGCAATAGTTTCTTTAATAAAAAACTGAACAGTTTCACTCATAATTAACCTGTTTCTAAGTTAGCTAGCGCTTGTGCTTGATTGGCTTCAAGAAGAGCAGAGGTCATTTCTTGTATATCTCCGTCAAGAAAAGAGCCTAGGTTATGAATAGACATTTCAATCCTGTGGTCTGTTATTCTGTTTTGGGGAAAGTTATAAGTTCTTATTTTTTCTGATCTATCTCCTGAACCTACCATAACCTTCCTATTCTTTGCTTGTTCTGCGTCTTTCTTTTCAATTTCAGAGTCTAATAATTTAGCCTTTAATAAGCTCAAAGCTTTTTCTTTGTTTTTGTGCTGTGAACGACCATCCTGACACTCTACAACTATGCCTGAAGGAATGTGAGTTAATCTAACAGCTGAGTCAGTTTTATTTACATGCTGACCTCCTGCACCAGAAGCTCTAAACGTGTCTACGCGCAATTCATTCTTATCTACTTCAATTTCAGAGACTTCTGACATCTCTGGAAGAACTGCTACTGAACAGGCTGAGGTATGGATTCTTCCCTGAGACTCAGTTTCTGGGACTCTTTGTACCCTATGTACTCCAGCTTCAAATTTAAGGTCCTTAAACACATCGCTACCCTCAATTCTAGTAACTAGCTCCTTATAACCTCCATGGTCCCCTTCCCTTACACTAACAACTTCAATTTTCCATCCTCTTCTTTCTGCTACTCTTGAATACATTCTAAAAAGGTCTCCAGAAAACAAGGCAGCCTCATCTCCTCCAGTTCCAGCTCTTATTTCTAAAAAAACATTTTTTGAGTCATCAGGATCTTTGGGAAGTAAAAGGCTCTTGAGTTCTACTTCAAGTAAGCTAAGTTTAGCTCTAAGCTCTTCTAATTCAGATTCAGCTAATTTCCTAATATCTTCATCTTTGTCTTCTGACATCTGAGAAGCTTCTTTTATAGCCTCCTGAATTAAAGAAATTTCTTTAAAAGCTTCTACAACTGGAGAAAGTTCTGAGTATTCTTTGGTCAGGCTAATGTATCTTTTTTGATCTTGCGTCACATTAGGTTGACTTAACAAAATCTCTATTTCATTAAATCTTTCTGAAACTTCTGATAATTTATTTAAAATACTTTCATTCATTAGTTTAGTCTGTAAAAATTAGATAATTAAGAAGTGACCATACTCAATACAAATCTAAGAAACATTTCTATTGTTTTTATCATAATGACAGCCTTAATAAGCTGTACTTCTATTAATCAATTTACTCCTTCTACTCAAATTATCCTTCAAAAGGAAGATTTTACTATAGAGGGAAAATTTAAAATTAAAATAAATAATATTCGTGAAAATGGGTATTTTCTCCTAAAAAAACAAAATAACACTGTTAATCTTACATTGGGTAGAAATTACTTACTTCCTGAAAGAGAGCTAACTTTTGACTATAAAGACTTGATTGTATTGTCAGAATTAATTAATGCCGAAGATAAAAATTTTACCTACAAGCCTTTCCCAAAAAATTTAAGAGTTGAGCAGCTTATCTCCCTAATACTAGGAAAAGAGGATCTAAAACAGATAGATTCTTGGTATATAAATTACCCCCAAGGTATAAAAGAGATTAACGGATTTCAAGTTCCACAAAAAACGCTATTAATTTCTGGGGATTCTTCCATTGAGTTTATCTTAAAAAAATTCACTTTGATTTGATTGTTTTATGAAAGTTAAATCTCCTGCAAAACTGAATCTCCACCTAGAAGTATTAAAAAAAAGAAAAGATGGTTTTCATGAACTTAGAACAGTTTTTCAACTTATTGATTTACAAGATGAAATTGAATTTGAAGTAACAAGCAATAAAATTGATCTTGTTGAGAAACCCCTTCCGATTAAAGATAATCTGATTCTTAAAGCAGCACATCTTTTAAAAGAAAGGACTAAAGCAACTCAAGGGGTAAAAATACTTCTAAATAAAAAAATACCTATGGAAAAAGGTCTTGGTGGGGGTAGTTCAAATGCCGCTACTACACTGGTTGTGCTTAATAAACTTTGGGAAACTAATTTAAACAAAGATCAACTTATAAAAATTGGATTAGAGTTAGGGTCAGATATTCCTTTTTTTATTCATGGTATAAACTCCTGGGCAGAAGGAAGAGGAGAAATTTTTAAACCTTTAATACTACCAAATCAGTGGTTCCTTTTAGCTTTTCCTAAAACTAATATCAGTACCAGAATGGCATTTAGTGATATTCATATACCTAAAACTTCACCCATAACCAAACAGGAATTTTTAAATGGTAACTCAAAAAATAGCTTTACTAACTGGGCTAAAGAAAAATTTCCTGAAATAAAAAAAATCTTTGACCAGTTAAAAAGTTTAGGGGTCCCCAAATTAACAGGTACAGGTTCAACTTTATTCTTATCCTTTAAAAATGAGAAAGAAGCTCAAAAGGGTCTTGAAGTTTTTCCTCAAGGAATTTTGGTAAGAAGTCTAGATCATTCGCCTTTAACGGGGTTAATGGAATAGAATACGCACGCAAAATGTTGGGGTGTGGCCAAGCGGTAAGGCAGTGGCTTTTGATGCCACCATTCGCAGGTTCGAATCCTGCCACCCCAGCCAGGTATAGTAAAATAAGATTATGCAAGCAAGAAAACCAGAATTAATACTTTTCTCAGGAAATGGAAATCTAAGTTTGTCAAAGGATGTTGCAAAAAAACTTAAACTGAAACTGGGTAGTTCAAAAATAGAACGATTCAGTGATGGAGAAATAAGTGTAAAAATACAGGAAAATGTAAGAGGTATGGATGTCTTTCTTATACAACCTACCTGTCCTCCAACCCATGAGAACCTAATGGAACTAGTAATAATGGTTGATGCTTTAAAAAGATCTTCAGCAAGCAGAATTACAGCCGTCATTCCTTATTATGGTTACGCTAGACAAGACAGGAGAGTTAGATCTGAAAGAGTTCCTATAAGCGCAAAAGTAGTTGCTGATATTCTTGAAAGATCAGGTATAGACAGAGTTTTAACGGTTGAACTTCATTCTGAACAAATACAAGGGTTTTTTGATATTCCAGTAGATAATGTCTATGGAACAAGAGTCATACATGATGACATTGTAAGCTTGAAACTTAACGACATTTTAGTAGTTTCTCCTGATGCTGGAGGTGTTATTAGGTCAAGGGCTCTTGCTAAGGTACTGGGATTATCTGATCTAGCAATAATAGATAAAGTTAGGGACGAATCCAACCAATCTAAAGTAATGAACGTTATAGGAGAGGTGGAAAACAAAGAATGCATCTTAATAGATGATATTGTTGATTCAGCTGGAACTCTTTGTAATGCTGCGAGTGCCTTAAAAGATAAAGGAGCAAGGTAAGTATATGCCTACATTGTCCATCCAGTGCTTTCAGGAGATGCCATTAGAAAAATTAATAATTCAAAGCTTGATCAATTAGTAGTAACAGATACCATACCGCTTTCTGATTCAGCTAAAGCTTGTAAAAAGATTAGAGTTATATCTCTAGCACCCACACTAGCTGAAGCAATTAGAAGAGTTAACAATGAAGAATCAATTAGTGCTATGTTCCTGTAATTCAGCACTTAGGAGAAATATAGATGAGTGAGCATGTTAGTTTATCAGCTTCAGAGAGGCAATCTGAAGGAAAGTCA
>JAKUUL010000044.1 GCA_022447025.1 SAR86 cluster bacterium
GCAATTCCAGCTCTTCAAAAAGCCAAACAATCCTTCCTGCTCTTGAGTTTGGTGCAAAATGAAGTTTTAACATATTTTCTCCTTTATAAAAGATTGAATCTCGTTCCACATATATTAACTTGTGAATCCCCGGTCCTTAAATCAAGACTATCGGCAAGCTCTAATATTTCTTCTTTTCCAGGTGCCGACAAATCTAGGCCACCAAGACCTTCTGGTCGACCATCAGTGCAGTCAACAAATCTTAAAGATGCATTATCCAATTCCATAGTGAGTTCATTGGCTAAAGGAATCTCTGCTATATCACTCCATCTATTGGCTACATCTTCAGGATTATCGCATTGTAATTCTGCTGCTCTAATTCCATCTACTAATTTAGTATTCTTTGCTCTCTGCCAATCAGGCCCAGCGGGTGTCCAAGGTCCGTCAATGTCATGAGCTTCCTCTCCTAACTGTTCGTCAATTTCAAAGAAAGTGGCGCCAGTGTCCTTGGGGTGAAGCTGCATGTTGAGAAAATGTTCATTATCAAATTGATGGGCGATCCTTACCCCTAGTTCTTCGACCCTTGCTTTTCGAGGAGCATGCTCATCACATTGAGTTATAACCATATAACCACCATCACCGCCTCTTCGATCTAAATAACGACCACCTGCTGTGTTCTCTTCAACAGGAGCCACTACTTCTAATAACTGATTGCCTATTGGAAATAATGCATTCTCAAGACCAAAGAAAGCTACCCCTGGATCTCTAAAACAAACATTAATACCAAGAACTTTGTTTAACTGTTCTTCTACAGGTTTCAACTCTCTAGCTACCAAGCAAATCTGTCTAAGTCTTAACCACATTTATTATTCTTTAATCTTTTTGATAATTAGCTTCAAAAACCGCTTCTCTTTCTTCTTTCATCATACCAACAGTTTCATCCATAAATCTATTTCTGTCTTCTCGAGTTTCGAAGACCCAGATACAGATACAATCACTACTGTGATATATTGCTTTTAGTTCATCATTTATCTCGTTGATTTCTTTAGGTATTTTAGTCTCTATACAAATCATATTTAAGTAATAAATTAGCTTACATCTAGACGATTAAGGCATTTTTTTGGCAATAGGTAGTAACCATAACCCCAACCAAGTGCTAAAAAATCCCTTTAAAAAAACATGAATAGTAAAAGGTATTGACCAAATCCAACTGGCTAAAACATCAGGAAAAATAAAGTAGCTAAAAGGTCTTATCCAAGAATAAAACCAGGGTAACTTCTCGCTCAAGAAAAGTTCATTGGTTAGAGAGATAACTGTAGCTTCTGAGTTAAATACTACTGCCAAGCCCCACAAAAAAAAGATTAATTGGAAAGGCGTTGTCCAAATACAGACATACGCGAAAAATATTAAGAAAGATTTCACAGTAATATTATTATTTAACTCTATTCTACCTTACTCTTTTTTATACCAATCTAAATAAGTCCCCATTACAGAAGAAAATTCCTCTCGACCACTAAGGTCTAAAAGATGGCTATATACTTTAGGATTATTCTTGGGACCATTTTTAGATATTAAATCCAGCCCTTTATTTTTTAAAATTTCTTCGTAATGACCTTCTCTAAGAAATTGAGCGAAATCACACACGAATGAAATATCAGCAATGGTTAAATCCTTTCCAGCGATATACGAGTTATTAGATAAAGACTCTTCTAGTCCAGACACATAAAACTCGTAAGCTGCAGCCATTCTTTTATACCCTTCCTTAGTTAAAGTTTCTATTTCAAGCAGGTAAACCTGGGCCTCTCTGGCAAACACTAGACCGGCATCTAGATAGCTATCAATTCTGGAAGCTTCATAGTTATTACTTCCGTATAAAGTTGAATGGTTTCCTGCCCTAGCTACCGCACGTAATATGCTGTTTGATTCAAACACCCCTATGTTACCTTCTGGACTAAAAGCCGCGGGTACAGTCCCGAAAGGATGTGCTTTAAGAAAATCATCGGTTTTATAGAGAGCACCCGAAAATCCTCTTTTACCAACTCTGAAATGAGGGCTGTCCTCACTCATCTCCTGTTCCTCCAATTCTCGAGGATTTGAATCCCAAAGCCATTTTCCTAATTGCTTAGGCTTATCTCCAATTACTTCAACACTTACTTCACAAATATTTCCAGCAATTACTGCTTTCCATACCCGCGGGTTAGGTAAATAAGAAAATATCTTTAAAACTTTTTCCAATTACTCTTCGTATTTATAAGACAATGATTTCTTATAGCCTTCACGCTCAAAAAGCATGTCTGTCCATCTCTTAATATTTGGTTTAAAAGCCTGTTCTATTCCTAGAGAACCGGCTAAATGAATAGCATAACTGACACAGATATCTGCAATAGTTAGTCTATTACTACACAGATATTCCCTGTCTTCTAAAGTTTTTTCTAAAAGTCTTAACCTGGCAACAAACCATCTCCTGTAGCCTTCTGCAGCAGCATCTGCTACTCCCGGTTCCTGGATCGTATATCTAAGTACTACAGTTTGCGGAAATGTTAATGTTGCATCAGAGTGAGCTAACCAATTTAGATAAGTTGCAAAGTCATCTTCATCTGGCTTGACTTGTAAATCTGTTGGTCCATATTTCTCTACAAAGTACAGACACATTCCAACAGACTCAGTCATCCTGACATCACCATCTTCAAGATATGGAATTGTTCCTAATATATTAGTTTCGAGATACTCCGGTTTAAAAACACGAGGTGGGAAAGGTAGCATTTCAACTTCGTAATCAACCCCCATTTCTTCTAGTGTCCAAATAGGTCGCACCCCTCTTGAACCATCGCAGTTATAAATCTTTATACTCATTTAAATCTCCTATTCTAATTTTATTTATTATTTCGATAAAAAGCCTTTCTTTGGTTTTTTAGGTGTCTGATATTCAAAAGGAAGAGTATCTGGAATAACTCTAACTGGTGTAGTTAATTTTAAATTCAGTCCAAATGGAGTTTCGTAAGTCATCTCTATGAAATACGCTTTCCAGCCTTTTTTTGGTTTTGTTGGTATTCCCAAATAAGTACCATCTTCATTTCGTTGCAGAACTTTAGACTCCCAGCTATTTCCAATAGTGTCTTTCCTAAAATCTCTAGCTTTTTGATTGGTAGCACTCCACATAATGACTTCTTTAACTTTACTCTCTGAAAGAACTCTAATACTCCCATCTTTTTTTAATTCCCACGAAAATTTAGGTCTATCTACACCATTTAATATACTGGCATAGAAAGCCAATATTGTTTCTAAAGCATCTGTTCCTTCTGAGACATTATGGTTTGCATTAGGAACATATCTCAAATATTTCTCTCCTGGTAATTCATCAAAATAAAATTGAGAAGAAGTTGGAAGAAAGAATTCATCCCCAGCAGCATTCACTAACAATTTAGGCATTTCGAATCTTTCTTTCATGCTAAATGGATCAACTAATCTGATTAAAGATCTCATTTCTTCAGAAGCCCACCAATCAGTAATCTCCATATCAACATAATCTTGAATTGCGGGAGCCCAAAAACCGTAAACATTCCAATGATGCATAAAAGAAGGTTCAAGATTAAGAAGGTCAATTACAACAGGTACTATTGCTTCCACCCTGTCATCCACACCAGCAGTGGTCCAAGTTGTCCAACCTCTTTTAGATGCTCCCGTAACAACAAATTTTTTAATTTCTTTATCTTCTTCTTCCAAGAGAACTGATTGGATTGTATCCATCGCAGCTACAGCACTTTTGGTCATAGCCATGCGCAGAGGCCATCTTTCTTCTCCTGTAGTTAAATATTTGTCCCAGGAGTAAGCAATAATTGCATCCTCCCAACGGGGTTTGTTTTCTCCTACAAAAGTTAAAGGTTGGTTAGGTACCATACCTAAGGTAGCAACTACAGAGTTAGTCGCTTTAGCATATTCAAGAGCTAACTGATCAGGTTCTTTTGGAACACTCCCATCATTATCCCCTCCTCCTATTACTAACATGCCTGTTGTATGTTTTATCTGATCTGGACTCACAATAATGAGCCAATGTTTCCATTTAGTCCTATTGATATCTTTTTTTGTTAAGAAGGTTTGCGAAGTAAGATCAACAATATAAGTTGTAAAACCTTCGCCTGAAACTCTCTTGATAACTTCATACTCATAAGACCCATCAATTGAATGGACATAATCATCTAAAGCTGTCTGATTAAACTCAAACCTTGGTTCAGCAACTAAAAAATTTATAAAAAGTAGAGCCAAAAATAAAATTTTTTTCATTTCCCTGTCCTTCTTACTATTTTATGCGCTTTCAGAATTTCTAGATATCAAATATTTTATGCTAGTTTGTAAGCCACTTTCTTTCTTGTTACTCTAAATGCATTAAAAATCTTTTAGGGAGAAATCTTGTCTAATCCAAGCAATTCAGAAAACGGTCGTCTTCAGACTAATATGCGTAAGGTAGCTTTGACTGCACTCGCCGGTACAAGTATTGAGTGGTATGACTTTTTCCTTTACGGGGCAGCTGCTGCCTTAGTTTTTCCAACAGTTTTTTTTGGTGAGGTAGAGCCAGCTACTGCTTATATCTTATCCTTTCTTACATTTGCTGCTGGCTTTATAGCTAGACCAGTCGGAGGCATAATTTTTGGACACTTTGGAGACCGCGTAGGACGAAAAAGGACCCTAGTGATGGCATTACTATTAATGGGAGTTTCCTCCACTTTGATTGGACTTTTACCTCCTTATGCAATGATTGGAGTTGCTGCTCCCATTCTTCTAACTTTACTAAGATTTGCACAAGGATTGGCTATAGGCGGTCAATGGGGTGGCGCCATGTTACTGGTTACTGAAAGCGCTCCAGATGATAAAAGAGGATATTATGGTGCTTATGCTCAAGCAGGTGCACCGGTCGGTGTCATTCTTGCAAACCTAGCCTTCATATTTACTAGTGCCCTAGTTTCAGAAGAGTTCTTTATGACGTGGGGTTGGAGGATTCCTTTCTTGGTCAGCGTCCTGCTCATTGGTATTAGTATGTATATTCAACTTAACCTTGAAGACACTAAAGCCTTTAGAGAACTTGAAACCTCAAGTAAAGAAAAGCAAGAGACTAAAACTGCCACGCCAATTATTCGCTCTCCCATCATTGAAGCTGTGAGAAAATACCCTCGAAGGATAATGCTCGCTGCTGGGGCTTTTTTATCAGTCCAGGTTACTTTCTATATCTTAATAGCATTCCTATTAGCTTATGGAGTTGCCAGTGCCGAAATGTCGCGAAACGACATGTTAGCCGCTGTACTGATAGCTTCAGCGATAATGGTTCCTATTCAGTTTGTATTTTCAGCTTATTCAGATCGACACGGAAGAAGGGGCATCTTTATGTTAGGAGCAGCATTAACAGCAGTTTGGGCTTTTGCCATATTTCCTTTAGTAGATACAGGTAATTTTTACCTTATAATTTTGGCCATTGCTGGTGGACTTGTCTTTTTAGCCATGATGTACGGGCCTCAGGCTGCCTTTTTTACTGAACTATTTAGTACGGAAGTAAGATATTCTGGAGCTACTCTTGGCTATCAAATTGGAGCAATTTTAGGCGGTGCTTTCGCACCTAGCATTGCAGCTCTGCTTTGGACGGATTACGACATCATATGGGTATCTGTATACATTGCTGTAGCATCTTTATTAAGCTTGATATCTGTTTATATGTTAACCGAGACCTATCAATCCGATTTGTCTGATAACTAAAAAGAAGTCTTAAATTTACTTTTTCAGACCTTTTCAGTCTTAGAATTACCTAGGGCTGTAAAAGCTTTTTTTGCTGATTCTTCTATTCCTACTAGATCTTCATGAGTATGAGCTGTGGAAATGAAGTGGTTATGCCAACCAACCATATATACCCCATTTTTTGTGCAATGATCTATCCAAGAAAAATGTGTTTCTCTATCAACCCCATCTAATCTGTAATAAGGCATAGCTGGGATTCCAGAAGCAACCAGTTTAAATCCACAATCTTTAGCCGTTTTAATCAGTGCTTTATTTAATCTTTCTCCAAAATCTGTCATCTTATTAGCGGCATCAGATTTTCTCAGTTCCAATAAGGTAGCTTTAGCTGCTGCCATTGGCGCAGCACTAAAGAACTGAGTTCCAGTAAAATAAACCTTTTCAGCTGTGTCTTTAAGATCATTACTGCCCACTAAAGCTGACAGTGGATAACCGTTTGCTATTGCTTTACCAAAACAGATTAAGTCCGGCTTAAATCCATAAGCCACATTTGATCCCGAAATATTAATCCTGAAACCTGCACGAACATCATCAACTATTAAAATAATTCCATTCTTCTTACAGAGGGAGGACACCTTTTGCCAATATCCTTCTTGAGGGAGTTCATTGTCTCTAAAAGCAGGGTGGTTATAGGGAGAGGAGATAAAACAGGCAATTTCATTAGGGTGATCAGATATTGTTTTTTCAAAAGAATCTAAATCATTCCACTCAACTGTTAAAACTTGGTCTGTTGCTGAAGACAAAGTTCCTGGGCTACCTTCAGGTTGCATCCAAGGAGCGACTCCGTGGTAACCATCTCGAACTTTTATAATCTTTTCTCTTCCAGTAGCTTCCCTAGCAATCATAACTGCTAGACTTGTGCTATCCCCTCCATTCTTTCCGAATAGTGCCCAATCAGCAGCATCCACTAGATCCACCAATTCTGTTGCTAAATCAATCATGACCGGCGAGGCAAGACTTACAGTATTCCCAAGTCCATATTGAGTCTTAGCCGCTTCATCTACTTCAGGATGGTTATAACCTAAGATCGATGGGCCGTAAGCACACATAAGGTCTATGTATTCGTTATCATCTACATCCCAAAAATGTGAACCTTCAGCTTTAGAAAAAAATACAGGACCATCGTCTCTTATCGCATACTTATAATGACCAAAAACACCTCCAGGTATAACTTCTTTAGCCCTTTTTAATAATTGATGTGACTTTTTTGTATTAGAACTACTGATTCCCCACCATTAATTATTAATCGAATTAAAGTGACTAACAAGTCTATTTGTTAAGTCTGGAATTAATTCCTTTGGAAGTTCATGCCC
>JAKUUL010000045.1 GCA_022447025.1 SAR86 cluster bacterium
AAGACTCTAATTGTTTCTGCCAATGAAACGTATTTTCCTGGGGTGTTTGTAAAAACCTCGGCCACAAAGAAGGGCTGAGATAAAAATCTCTCAATTTTTCTAGCCCTAGAAACTATTAGCTTATCTTCCTCTGACAGTTCATCCATACCCAAAATAGCTATGATGTCCTTCAGCTCTTTATATCTATTCAATATCTTCTGTACAGAGCTAGCTACATCGTAGTGTTCTTGTCCTACAACACTTGGTTCCAGTTGTCTGCTGTTAGAGTCCAAGGGGTCCACAGCAGGATATATTCCCAATGAGGCAATCTGCCTCGAAAGAACAACATTAGCATCTAGGTGGGCAAAAGTTGTCGCCGGTGAAGGGTCAGTCAAATCATCTGCGGGCACATAGATTGCTTGGACTGAGGTTATAGAGCCAGCTTTTGTAGATGTAATCCTCTCTTGCAGAACTCCCATCTCCTCAGCCAAGGTTGGCTGATAACCAACCGCTGAAGGCATTCTTCCCAAAAGCGCTGAACACTCCACACCAGCCAATGTATAACGATAAATATTATCGATAAAAAGAAGGACATCATTTCCGTCGTCTCTAAATTTCTCTGCCATAGTTAGGCCAGACAAACCAACTCTCAGCCTATTGCCTGGAGGCTCATTCATTTGTCCATACACCAAGGCCACCTTATCCAGAACTCCTCCCTCGATCATCTCGTGGTACATGTCATTCCCTTCTCTAGTTCTCTCTCCAACGCCAGCAAAGACAGAAAATCCACTGTGCTCATAGGCTATATTTCTAATAAGTTCCTGCATGTTTACAGTTTTCCCGACACCAGCACCGCCAAAAAGGCCTACCTTGCCCCCTTTTGCAAAAGGACAAATTAAATCTATAACTTTAATTCCTGTTTCCAGCAGTTCAGACGAGTCTGCCTGATCTTCATAAGAGGGTGCTTTTCTATGAATTGGCATGGTTTCGTCCGAATCAATTTTTCCCTTTTCATCAATTGGCTCTCCCAACACATTCATAATCCTACCTAAGGTGCCCTCTCCCACAGGAACAGCTATCGCTTGTTTTGTATTGCTTACAGAGACCCCTCTTTTTAGGCCCTCAGAGGCTCCCATTGCGATAGTCCTTACAACTCCGTCTCCTAGCTGCTGTTGTACTTCCAAAACCAAACCCGTTTCATCTACGGTAAGTGCTTCATACACTTTAGGTAGATTGTCTTTAGGAAATTCAACGTCAATTACTGCCCCAATTATTTGTGTTACTGTTCCATTACTCATAATTTACATCCAATTATTAAAGTGCCTCTGCGCCGGCTACTATTTCAGAAATTTCCTGAGTTATAGCAGCCTGTCTGGCATTGTTATAAACAAGTTGAAGTTCGTCGATCAATTCGCCTGCATTGTCTGTGGCGCTCTTCATGGCAACCATCTTTGCAGCCTGTTCACAGGCTATATTTTCTACAACAGCCTGATAAACCAAAGACTCTATATATCTTTCCATCAATCCATCCAATAAGCCCCTCGAGTCGTCGGGTTCATAAATATAATCCCAAAGTACCGCTTCTTCTGGCTGCTCTAGTTTTTGTAAAGGGAGAAGTTGTTTAATTTCTGGGCTCTGAGTCATGGTGTTTTCAAATCTGTTACTTGCTAGATAAACTCTATCTAAATTTCCTTCGCCAAATGAATCAAGCAGCAATTTCATAGAACCAACCAATTGCTCTATGGATGGATCGTCTCCTAATTTCTCAGTGGCAGACATCACATTGCCGCCATAGGATCTAAAAAAAGCCCTTGCTTTAGTGCCTATCAAAGAAAAGCTTATGTCCTTTCCTTGTTCTGATTCCTGTTTAGCAAATCTCGTAACCTCTCTGAGCAGGTTTGCATTAAGGCCTCCACAAAGACCTTTGTCCGAAGTAATAACAATAATTGCTATATTTTTTGGCTCTCTTTCAACCATGTAAGTAGGCTTATATTCTGGCTGACCGTTAGCTAGGTGACCAATTACCTCTAACATTCTGTTTCTGTAAGGCCTTCCTCTTTCCATCCTGTCTTGGGTTTTTTTCATCTTACTGGCTGCAACTTTCTCCATGGCACTAGTTATTTTTTGAGTATTACTAATGCTCGCTATCTGGCTTCTGATTTCTTTTGTATTCGGCATGCTCTAATAATTCCCCTACCAAGATTGGGTTTTTACAAATTTATCCAAAGCTTCCTTGAAAGATTTTTCAGTTGCATCATCGTATCTGCCCGATGCAGTTATATCTTTCATTAAATCTCCATACTCAGAATCCATAAAAGAAAGAAGAGAGCTCTCAAAGTCTTTTACTTTTTCTACCTCTACTTCTCCTAAGTAACCTTCATTGACTGCGTACAGCACCACTCCCATTTGGGCCACAGTCATAGGTGAGTTCTCGGCTTGTTTTGTTAGTTCTGTTACTCTCATTCCGTGTTCAAGCTGTGCCTTAGATACCTCATCTAAATCCGAGGCAAATTGTGCAAAAGCTTCCAACTCTCTGTATTGTGCTAAGGCGGTTTTAATTCCACCGCCTAGTTTTTTAATTATTGGTACTTGTGCTGCTCCGCCAACCCTTGATACTGAAATACCTGGATCCATGGCTGGCTTTAAGCCTGATTTAAACAAAGAGTCTTCAAGAAAAATTTGCCCGTCGGTAATGGATATTACATTTGTAGGCACAAAAGCTGACACATCTCCTGCTTGTGTTTCAATAATAGGAAGGGCTGTTAAAGACCCCGTCTTGCCCTTAACTTTTCCGCCAGTGAAATCACTTACATATTCTTCATTGACCCTAGCTGCTCTTTCTAACAGCCTAGAGTGCAAATAAAATACATCCCCTGGATAAGCCTCTCTGCCTGGCGGTCTCCTCAATAAAAGGGACATCTGCCTGTAAGCCACAGCTTGTTTAGACAAATCATCATACACAATCAGGGCATCTTCACCCCTGTCTCTAAAGTACTCTCCCATCGAACAGGCAGAGAAGGGCGCTATGTACTGCATTGGTGCCGGGTCCGCAGCTGCTGCCGCTACCACAATCGTGTTTTCCATTGCCCCGTTCTGTTCTAATTTTCTAACAACTGCCGCTATAGTTGACTGTTTTTGGCCCACTGCTACATATATACATCTTATGCCTGTATCCCTTTGGTTTATGATTGCATCAATTCCTATCGCAGTCTTTCCTGTTTGCCTGTCGCCTATGATTAGCTCTCTTTGCCCCCTTCCTAGTGGCACCATACTGTCTATGGCTTTTATGCCTAGCTGAACTGGCTGGTCTACTGACTTTCTAGAGATTACTCCGGGCGCTACTTTTTCTACTGGCGATGTTTCTTTGGTTTCAATCTTTCCCTTACCGTCAACCGGGTTGCCAAGTGCATCAACCACCCTGCCTAATAACTCTTCTCCAACCGGAACCTCAAGGATTCTTCCTGTGCATTTTGCAGACTCACCTTCAGCCAAAAGCTTGTAGTCTCCTAAAATAACCACACCAACCGAATCTCTCTCTAAATTAAGCGCCATTCCCATGACACCCCCATCAAACTCTACCAACTCTCCGTTCATAACTTCAGCAAGCCCATGAATTCTGGCTATCCCGTCTGCCAAATACACTATTGTTCCCTCGTTACTGGGAGTTGCAGATGTGTCCAGTGCATCTATTTTTTCTTTAATAACTTGACTAATTTCTGAGGGGTTTAGTTCTTCCATAATTTTTAACTTATTTGTTTTTTTAATTTAAGCAGCTTGCCTTTCGTGCTGAGATCAATAACCTCATCTCCGCTCTTGACCGTTAAGCCACCGATTAAATTCTTGTTAACCTCCACCTTGGTGGAAAGGTTTTTCCCGTATCTTTCTCTTAAGAGACCTTCTAGTTGTTCTTCTTGTGCCTTACTTAATCCAAAAGCAGAAGTGATTAAGACATTATTTAGTTTATTTTTTTTGGCTAAGAGTTTTTGGTATTCATTCAGTATATCTGGAAGGAGCGATAGCCTCTTTGCCTCCCCCAAAACCCGTAAGAAATTGGTCGTCTTTTTTTGTACCTCACCTTTAAAAAGCCCTATGAAGGCTTCGGCTTTCTCCTTGTAGGCCAACTTCGGAGAGTCTATCAACTTAGCTACGCTTGGTTGTTTTATAACACTAACAACCTGCCTTAGGTCTTCGGTCCACTCGTCTGAGTGCTCAAAAATGGCTTGTGCGTAGGGTCTTGCTTGTGTTTCTGAGCTCAACTCTATAACTCCTTTGTTAACTCTTCTATCAATTCAGAGTTTTTCTTCTCATCTATCTCTGAATTCAAAATTTTCTCTGCCCCTGCAATGGCTAGCGTCGCCACCTCTGACCTTAGCTCCTCCCTGGCCCTCTTGGCACTTTGCTCGATGTCGTTCTGGGCTGAAACTTTTATTTTTTCTGCTTCTTCTTGGGCATTTGTTTTGGCCTCTTCTACCAATTGATTAGCCCTTTGGTTGGCTTGGCCAACCAAGTCAGCTGCTTCCTTTTTTGCTTCTCCAAGAATCTCTTCTTTTCTTACACTGGCCTCTTCTAGCTCTCTACGTCCTTCGCTTGCGGCATTCAAGCCGTCAGCAATTTCCTTTTCTCTTTCTTCTAGAATTTTCAGCATTGGTGGCCATACATATTTCATGCAAAACCACACAAACAATATAAATGCCAGTAATTGGCCGACTAATGTGAAATTAAAGTTCATCTAGCCAAAAAGTTGTATTAATCCAAATGCCAATGAAATGATAGGCAGAGCATCTACTAGAGCCATCATTATAAAAAACTGACCTAATAGATATCCCTGCAGTTCTGGTTGCCTTGCTATACCCTCTAGGTACTTGGAGGCAGCCACCCCCACTCCAATGGCGCCACCTATGGCTCCCATGCCGACCATTATCGCCCCGGCTATTTTAAGTAATGAATCTTCCATTTTTTCTCCTGATAGTTAATGATGAGTTTCGTGTGCTTGATTCAAAAACACAACTGTTAAAATCATGAATACATACGCTTGTAGCGCGATTATTAATATATGGAATACGGCCCAAAGGATCTGCAGGAGTATTCCTACTATTCCCCACATTATTGATTGGGAAAGAATGCCTGCCTGAAACAATTCTCCGGAGTAAATATACAAACAAGCTATCAATATAAAAATCATCTCTCCTGCAAAAAGGTTTCCATATAGCCTAAGGGCTAGCGCAGCCTGTTTGGCATAAAAGCCGGGTATTTCTACTATCATATTGAAAGGTATTGCCCACTTCCCGAGCGGCTGTAAGGTCAATTCAGATATGAATCCCCCAACACCCTTCTCTTTAATGCTGTAGTAATGAATTAAAATTGCCACCCCCAGCGCCATTCCTGCAGGGGCATTAATGTCTGCCACTGGCAGCACCTTAAAATAATGAACCCACCCATACTCTGTTGAAGATTGAAAGCCATTTGCTATCCACGGTATAAGGTCAACAGGCAATAAATCCATAAGGTTCATTAGAAGCACCCAGGCGATTGTAGTAAGGGCGAGCGGACCTATAATCTTATTTCCCTTCGGCACAAAAATGTCGCTTACTCCAGTTCTTACAAAATCAAAAGCATATTCTACGGCGTTCTGTAGCTTGCTGGGGTTTGTCACTGAGGCTTTCCTTGCCACCGACCAAAATAAAAAACAAAACAACCCGCCCAATAATAGAGACATGGCCATGGTGTCTATGTGGATTGCGTTAAACCCCATTTCTTTTGGGTTGCAAGTGTATTCTTTTGTTTCTTGGTGTGCTTTTTGATCTGTACCAATATTTATATGGCCGTCAGCAAACCTCCACTTTCCATCAGAGCATTGCCCAAAAGTTAAGTTTTGGAGGTGGTGTTTAATGAAGTCGTCTGAGTTTAGTTCTTTTTCTGCCATCAAGCGCCTCGGCCGCCGCAATTATAAATACCTAGGGCTTCCTGTCCAAGGACTAATGTGTTTTTTTGGTTACTTAATTTTATTTAGTATCCCTTGAAGCTGATCAAGATTTTTGAAATTTATTACTAGCTTACCGGACCCCTTTTTATTATGGCCGATATCCACCCTTGCCCCCAAGATCTCTGAAATTTCTTTTTCTAGCTTTATGGTGTTGGGGTCCTTTTTTCTTTGGGCTCTTTTTTGCCCTGGTAGCTTACTTTTACCAGACACCAACCCTTCCACCTCTCTTACGCTTAGGTTTTTTGAAACCACCTCTCTGGCCAAAGAGTCTTGGGTTCCCTCTTCTGCTGCCAATAAAGCACGAGCGTGTCCCATTTCTATTTTGCCGTTTTCAAGCAGCCCTTGGATGAAGGCACTTAGGTTGGTAAGCCTTAGAAGGTTTGTTACAGTCGATCTAGATTTTCCTACTGAAGTTGCAAGGTCTTGCTGGGAGAGATTAAATTCGATTTGTAGTCTTTTTAGACCCTTGGCCTGATCCATTGCATTTAAGTCTTCTCTTTGTAAGTTTTCGATTAGAGCTATTTTGGCTGATTCATCATTATTAAGCTCTTTGATTATGGTGGGTATTGTTTTAAGTCCAGCTAGTTGGGCCGCCCTCCACCTTCTCTCACCTACAACAATCTCGTATCCTTTTGAAGCTTTTTTTCTAGCAAGAATAGGCTGTAATACGCCTTGGGATTTTATGCTTTTTGACAGCTCGTCCAGGGTATCTTTATGCATTTTATTCCTTGGCTGGTACTGTCCAGGAACCAAGTCCTCAAGCGGTACCTCCAGCACCCCGTGCGTAGACCTCTCTGCCCTCTCACCTAACAGCGAGTCCAACCCCCTACCCAAGGATTTTTTTTCTTCATTCATTTGCTGCTGCTACCCCCCTCTCTTCCATCCTCTCTATCTGCTCTCCAGCTAAAGCCAGGTAGGCTAAAGTTCCTTTTGCATTGGGCTCGTGTTTTAGGGCTGGTTTGCCAAAACTAGGGGCCTCTGCCAACCTAACGTTGCGGGGAATGACACTAGAAAACAAAACATCAGGAAAATGTGTAGTTAATTCGTCAGTAACTTGTTGCGTTAGCTTGTTTCTT
>JAKUUL010000046.1 GCA_022447025.1 SAR86 cluster bacterium
CTAATTAGAAAGCAATTCAGTCATCAACTACGTACTAATAAAAAACTTACTCAAGCCAGTTTATTGTTTGCCTCTAGTCTTTCTTCGAAAATCATTGTTTATAAAGGGATGCTAACCCCCTCACAACTTTTTCCTTTCTTTCCTGATCTAGAGCAAAAAAGTTTTGAGACCCATTTGGCTATGGTTCACTCCAGATTCAGTACCAATACCTTCCCTTCTTGGGATAGAGCTCAACCAAATAGATATATGTGTCACAACGGTGAGATCAATACCTTAAAAGGTAATGTTAACTTGATTAGTGCGAGACAAGGTGTAGCTCAAAGCGATCTCTTTCAAGAAAAACTTAAAGACTTATTCCCTATTGCTGAACCGGATAGCTCTGATTCAGGTAATTTTGACAACATCCTCGAATTTCTGATGTTAACTGGAAGAACCCTTCAAGAATCAATAATGATGATGATTCCTGAAGCTTGGCAATCCAATGAGATTATGAATCAGGATAAAAGGGCTTTTTATGAATACTCTTCATCGTTAATGGAACCTTGGGATGGTCCTGCTTCTATTGTCTTCACTGATGGCAATTACATAGGGGCTGTGCTTGATAGAAATGGACTAAGGCCCAGTAGGTATTATGTAACTAAAGATGACAAGGTAATCATGGCTTCTGAAGTTGGAGTTCTGCCTGTAGATCCAAGTAATGTGCTCATGAAAGGCAGGCTACAGCCAGGAAAAATGTTTCTTATAGATTTCGAAGAAGGAAGGATGGTTCCTGATGAAGAAATAAAAGAAAAAATTTATAAGGCCGACCCTTATAGAAAATGGACGAAAGAACAGATAGTAGCTCTTGAAGAAATTACTGATGAAAAAGCGTCTAAACCAAAGTTAACCGATGACCTGATCTCCAGAATGCAAGCTTTTGGTTATACCGTGGAGACAATGCAATTTATGCTCTTGCCTATAGTACGCGAATTAAGAGATCCATTGGGGTCGATGGGGAATGATGCAGCATTAGCATGCCTTTCAGATAAACCAAGACTAATTTTTGACTACTTCAAGCAACTGTTTGCTCAAGTGACTAATCCGGCTATAGATTCCATTCGAGAAGAGGTAATCATGTCGTTGGAATGTCTAATTGGCCCTGAAGGGAACCTATTATCTCGATTGCCTGAAAACGCACACAGATTGAGAGTAAAAAATCCAATTATTTCAGACAATGAGTTAGCAAGTATCCAAAACTTGAATTCTCATGGTTGGAAAACTAAGACCATAGACATCACTTATCCAAAGGGAAGTACAGATAAAAAAGACATGCTTTCTGCTCTAGATAGAATTTGTAAAGAGTCTGAAGAAGCTATTGAACAAGGTTTCTCTTTTATTATCCTATCCGATAAAAAGTTAGGGCCAGAAAATATTGCCTTAAGCTCATTATTAGCGTGTTCTACGGTTCATCATCACTTAATTAAAAGAGAGAAGAGAACTCGAATTGGTATTGTTATCGAAACTGGAGAAGCTCGCGAGGTTCATCATCATTGCCTGCTGATAGGCTATGGAGCTGATGCCATTAATCCTTATTTGGCTTTTGAGTCTTTATGGCAAGCTAGACAAGACGGTCTTCTGGACCAAATATCTTTTGATGAAATGGTTAAGGCCTATAAAAAGGGAGTTGCCAAAGGAATACTCAAAGTTATGGCTAAGATGGGTATTTCAACGTTGCAATCCTATAAGGGAGCACAAATATTTGAAGCAGTTGGCTTGGCTGATGAAATCATTAAAAAATGTTTCCCAGGCACTGCAAGCCGTGTCCAAGGTGTTAATTTCGATATCTTGGTCAATGAGGTACGAAGAAGACATGAATTAGGGTACCCCAAAGATAATCCCAACAATGTCGAAGTACTTCCTAATCCTGGAGATTTTCACTGGAGACATGGCGGTGACTCTCATATGTGGGACCCTGAAACGATCTCTGATCTCCAACTGGCTGCCAGAAATAATAATGAAGATTCTTATTGGAAATTTGCAAACTACGCGAATGACCAAACGACTAAAGACAGTACCTTAAGGGGTTTATTAAAGTTTAAATATTCTAAAAAACCCTTAGATTTAGAAGAAGTTGAACCGGAAAAAGAAATAGTAAAACGTTTTGCTACTGGAGCCATGAGCCTAGGCTCTATCTCCACTGAAGCTCATGAATCACTCGCCATAGCAATGAATAAATTAGGTGGCAAATCCAATACTGGTGAAGGTGGAGAAGACCCCATCAGGTTTAAGTCATTAGAAGATGGGGTTTCTAAAAGATCAGCAATTAAACAGGTGGCTTCTGGAAGATTTGGCGTCACCATGTGGTATTTAACAAACTCAGATGAACTCCAAATTAAAATAGCCCAGGGAGCAAAACCTGGAGAAGGTGGCGAATTGCCAGGCAGAAAAGTAGATGATTACATTGCAAAGATTAGACACTCGACTCCAGGAGTAGGATTAATCAGCCCTCCTCCGCATCATGATATCTACTCTATAGAAGACATTGCTCAACTGATTCACGATCTTAAGAATGCCAACAGAGAAGCAAGAATAAGTGTGAAATTAGTTTCTGAAATAGGTGTCGGGACAATTGCAGCTGGAGTGGTGAAGGCAAAAACTGACCATTTAGTTATCGCCGGTCATGATGGTGGAACGGGTGCTTCTCCGTTAACTTCTATTAAGCATGCAGGATTACCTTGGGAATTGGGTATAGCTGAAACTCACCAAACATTGGTAATGAATAATTTACGATCCAGGGTGGTTCTTCAAACTGACGGCCAGATCAAAACTGGAAGAGATGTGGCAATAGCTGCGTTACTTGGTGCTGAGGAGTATGGGTTTGCCACCGCTCCACTGATCACTCTTGGATGCATAATGATGCGTAAATGCCATCTAAATACTTGCCCCGTAGGCATTGCTACTCAAGACAAAGAATTAAGAAAAAAATTTGAAGGAGATCCTGAACACGTAATCAATTATCTATTCATGGTAGCTAAAGAGTTGAGGGTAATAATGGCCCAGCTTGGTTTTAAAACCGTCAATGAAATGATAGGAAGAGTTGATTGCCTCGAAGTGGATAAGGCAATAGATCACTGGAAGCGAGAAGGCTTAGACTTTTCAAGCATTCTTCATCCAGCAGAAATAATTTTTGACAACACAGAAGTCTTTCACACTCAAGACCAAGACCATGGGTTGGATGAAGCACTGGATCATGAATTAATTAAGCTAAGTAAAAAAGCGATTCAAAAAGCAGAAAAAGTTCAAATTGAACTGCCAATAAAAAATACTAATAGGGTCGTAGGTACCATTCTCTCCAATGAGGTATCGAAAGTCTGGGAAGATAAAGGTCTACCTGAGGATACTATAAACATAAAACTGAATGGCTCAGCAGGCCAAAGCTTAGCGTCTTGGTTAGCGAAAGGAATCACTATAACTTTAGAAGGCGATGCCAATGACTATGTTGGCAAAGGTTTATCAGGCGGCAAGTTAATTATTTACCCCCCAAAGGAAAGTAGTTTTAAACCAGAAGAAAATATTCTTATTGGTAATGTTGCTTTATATGGTGCAACCGGAGGCGAAGCGTATTTTAGAGGCGTAGCTGCTGAAAGATTCTGTGTGAGAAACAGTGGTGCCAAAGTAGTAATAGAAGGAATTGGAGACCATGGTTGCGAGTACATGACTGGAGGCCGGGCGGTAATTTTGGGTCCAGTAGGAAGAAATTTTGGAGCAGGCATGAGTGGCGGTATAGCTTATGTGCATGATCCCAAAGACAAGTTAGAACAGCTATCTAATCTTGATACTTTTGAATTAGAAAAATTAGAAATAGAAGAAGACATAGATGAATTAAAGCTACTCATAGAAAACCATTCAGTTTATACAGACTCTGATGTAGCAAAAAGAATTTTAAAAAACTGGGACAAAGAGCTAAAGGCTTTCAAGAAAGTTATGCCAACTGACTACAAGAGAGTTCTTCTAGAACAAGATAGAAAGGAAAAGAAGGCTGGATAGATGGGTAAAGCAACTGGGTTTAAAGAGTTTAAAAGGGTTGTAGAACCTTATAGACCAGCAAAAGAGAGAGTATTGGATTTTAAAGAAATCTATACAGAACATGATGAGAACAATCTGGGAACGCAGGCTTCAAGATGCATGGACTGTGGAGTACCCTTCTGCCAATCCAATGAGGGTTGTCCGGTCTACAACCTTATTCCGGAATGGAATGATCTGGTTTATCAAAATAGATGGGAAGAAGCGTTTGAGAGGTTAATCAAAACCAATAATTTCCCTGAAATAACAGGAAGAGTTTGTCCTGCTGTATGTGAAGGTGCTTGCGTCCTGGGTATTACTGAAACTCCCGTAGCTATAAAAAACCTTGAATGTGCTATTTCAGACAAGGGCTTAGAAAATGGATGGTTTAAGGCAGCACCACCTAAAAATAGGACTGGAAAGAAGGTAGCTATTGTAGGCTCTGGACCTGCGGGTTTATCGGCAGCTCAAGAATTGAACTACGCAGGACACACCGTCAGTGTCTACGAAAGAGATGACCGGATAGGTGGTTTGATGATGTATGGAATACCCAACATGAAGTTAGAAAAATCTATTTTAGAATTCAGAATAGATCTTATGGAAAAAGAAGGCATTAGCTTCTTTACCAACACCGATGTAGGAAGCAATAAAGACAGCTCAGCTAGTGTTGAAGAACTTTCTAAAAATAATGATGTCATTTTATTGGCAACAGGAGCTACTCAACCTAGAGACCTACCTATACCTAACCGAGATGCTAGCGGCATTCACTTTGCCATGGACTTTCTGAGGGCAAACACTAAAAGTCTCTTGGATAGCAATCATAAGGATCAAAACTACATAAACGCTAAAGATAAAGATGTGATAGTTATTGGAGGTGGTGATACGGGTACAGACTGTATCGGTACTGCCTTAAGACATGGTTGCAAGTCTTTAACCAACTTTGAAATCCTACCCCAACCTCCTGTTGAAAGAGCAGAAGACAATCCATGGCCCCTTTTCCCCAAAACTTACAAGGTGGATTATGGTCATGAAGAATCTACTGAGTTATTTGGAAGTGACCCCAGAGAATTCTCCGTATCCGGAAAAGAATTTAAAAAAGATGGTGAGGGCAATCTTACAGGTATCGTTACAGTTGAAGTGGATAGTGGTTTTAAAGAGATTTCAGGTACTGAAAAAGAATGGAAAGCTGACCTTATTCTTCTGGCAATGGGATTCTTAGGACCCGAAAATTATGTGCTACAGAACTTAAAAGTCGATCTTGATGAAAGAAGTAACTACAAAGCTGAACACAATATTCATGTGACTAGTAACCCTAAGGTATTTGCTGCTGGCGATTGCCGAAGAGGACAATCTTTAGTGGTTTGGGCTATTAATGAAGGCCGAGCAGCTGCTAATGAAATAAATAATTTTCTTAGTTAACCTTTAACTACTCTCATTAAGCCTTCTTGGACTGCTGAAGCTATAAGCTTCCCATCTCTGGTATAGACACTTCCCCTGTTAAAACCCCTAGCATTACTAGCACTTGGACTGTCAGTGGAATACAACATCCACTCGTCTGCTCTAAATGGCCTATGAAACCACATGCCGTGGTCTAAGCTGGCACTTTGGACATTGCCTTTAGCAAAACTTAATCTGTGAGGATTTAAAGATGTGCTCAATAAGCCCATGTCAGATGCATAGGCCAGAATAGCTTGATGACAAATGTCGTCATCTGGAAGCTTGGCTACTGCTTTCATCCAAACATGTTTATACGGCGGCTGCTTTTTGGGTTCTTCAAACATACCTTCGCCAGGTAAGTTCCTTATCTCAATGGGTCTTTCTCTAGTAAAAAATTCTCTAAACCTCTCTGGAACCTTGTCTATCATTTGTTTTCTCATCTCAAGATCACTCATGCATTTTTCGGGCCCAGGAATATCTGGCATATCAATTTGATGAGTGGGACCAGTTTCTTTTTTATGAAATGAAGAAGACATATTAAATATCGGTTCACCCTTCTGTATGGCTATTACCCTTCGAGTTGTAAAACTCCCACCATCTCTTATCCTATCTACGTCGTAGATAATCGGTTGCTTCATATCACCCGGTCTTAAAAAATAAGCATGTAAAGAATGAACACTACGCTTTTTGTCCACCGTCTTTGCTGCTGCAGTCAACGCCTGCCCTAAAACTTGACCTCCAAAAACCCTTGGTCCACCGATGTTTTCACTTTGTCCTCTAAACAGATTGTCTTCCAATTGTTCCAAGTCGAGAAGTTTTATAAGTTTATCTAGTGCTTTTCTTTTCATATTTACTTAAATTTTCTTTCTTCCCACCAAGGAAAAAATTCGGGCATGTCTTTCGAAACTTTACTTGGAAACTCGGGTGAACGTTTTTCAAGAAAAGATTCAACTCCTTCCTTGGCATCTCCGCCCTGACCCAATTCATAAATAGC
This sequence comes from SAR86 cluster bacterium, assembly GCA_022447025.1. GTDB lineage: Bacteria > Pseudomonadota > Gammaproteobacteria > Magnimaribacterales > Magnimaribacteraceae > AEGEAN-183. The sequence continues at coordinate 6,473 of JAKUUL010000046.1, forward strand.
TCTTGAATCTACTTTATGAGCTTCCATTGGATGATCAGCGCCTAATAATTTCCATAGCATTTGCCTGGTCATGGCTACGGATACCGGACTGGTATTCTCAACTATTTCTTGTGCAATTTTGTTGGCTTCTTCCAGGAGTTCATTCGCAGGGTGTATAGATCTGATTAAACCTCCTTCCTTCGCCTCTTCAGGAGAAAATACCCGTCCAGAGAAGGTCCATTCTAACGCTTTGTTAATGCCTACAACTCTCGGTAAAAACCAACTTGAGGCAGCTTCCGGAACCAAGCCACGACGGGCAAAGACAAAACCAAATTTAGCTTCTTCACTGGCAATCCTAATATCCATGGGAAGGGTCATTGTCACCCCAACTCCTACTGCAGGACCATTAAATGCAGCAATGACGGGTTTGGGGCAATCAAAAATGGCTAGGGTTGTTCTACCCCCTCCGTCTCGCATCCATTCAGGATCATCTTTTATACCTTCTGTCTCGCCCTTATTGTTTCTAACCTCTCTATTAAATGTATTGCCCCCCGCACCTAGATCAGCT
>JAKUUL010000047.1 GCA_022447025.1 SAR86 cluster bacterium
TATTTTAAAAGAAATAGCTGTCTAAATTTATCTAAAAAGGGCGTCATGTTTGATAGGCTTTTTCCTCTTATTGCTGTATTTAATAATTGTGCTTTTAATTCAATGGCTTGTTCCAAAACCATTGCAAGGTTTTCCTGGTCTAGCTCTGAAGTAATATCATCTATCAGGTAAACTATTCCTGATTTATTTTTAGTTGTTAGGATGTCATTAAACTTAAAAAAACTCAATATAATCAATAGTTTCTGTTGTCCTCTAGATAAAAATGATTTAGCAAGCCTGTTGTTTATGAAGTACTTAAAATCTAATCTGTGTGGGCCAATACTTGTATACCCTAAGGCACGATCTTTCTCTGCAGACTCAACTAAAGCCTTTTTTAAAGAAATAGTTTCAGGCCACCCTCTTTTAAATCCTACTTTGATGTGATTTAAAAACGCCTCCTGTCCTTCTCTTTTTTCTCTCTTTTGTTCTAGTGACTTCTTGAATACTCTTTCAAAAAAAGATTTTTGTTTTTCAGCTAATATGTTCCCAGTATCCATTAAAGCTTCGTTCCAAACTTTAAGCTCCCCTTCTGAGGCCTTTCTTTTTAACAAAATATTCCTTTGGCTCAAAGCTTTCTTATAATTTTTATAGTCACTTTCTGAAGAATGTTCCACGTGGAACATGGTCTTGTTAAAAAAATCCCTTCTTATTTCTGTTTCACCTTCAATCATTCTTAAGTCTTTTGCTTGAATAAATTGGACAATAGGTAGGTTTTCTTTAGTTGCTGTTGTGTTTCCAACTTTAGTTTCTATAGTTATCCTTTTGTTAGTCTGCTTAGCTGCCTTAATTGTTAAAACTTCATCTTTATTTTTTATTTCAAGCCCTAGAGAGAAGCCTTCACTGTCATCATTAATACACTCTTTGAGATCCCTTGTCCTGATAGATTTTCTTGAAATTAATAGATTTATTGCTTCCAGAACAGAAGTTTTTCCTGATCCGTTTGGCCCTATGATTAACAGGTTTTCTTTATTTAAGTCTAGATCTAATTCTCTGAAAAGCCGAAAATTTTTAATAAATACTCTTGCAATGGACATTTCATAGTCTCATTGGCATGATTACATACACCTCAGCTTGATTCCCTGGTTCTCTAATTAAACAGCTACTTTCTTCCCCATAAAAATTTAATTCTACATTGTCAGTTTCTATTGTTCCCAAAACATCAAGCAGATATCCAATATTAAACCCTATTTCCATTGGGTTGCCGTTGTAATTTACATCTAAAAGCTCTTCTGCAGATTCTTTCTCTGGATTATTTGCCGTGAGTTTCAGCGTATTTTTATCCAATGCGAACCTAACCCCTCTGTACTTCTCATTTGAGAGTACAGAAGCCCTAGAAAGGGCAGATTGTAGGCTTTCTTTAGATACCTCAAGTGAATTAGGCTCTCCTGAAGGCAATACTTTTTCGTAATCTGGAAATTTTCCATCTATTAATTTAGTAGAAAAATCTAGATTTTCATCTTGAATACTAAGGCTTGAGTTTCCAAAAGTTATTTTAATGTCTTCATTTTCTTGTCTTAGTATCTTAGATAGCTCTAAAACTGCTTTTCTAGGTAAAATTTGCCTTTCTCCATCTATAGTGATTGTTTTGTCTAATGGGCTTGTCGCCAAGGCTAGTCTATGTCCATCTGTAGCTACTGCGTTTACTTCCCCTCCTTTGTATTCTACTAACAGTCCATTTAAGTAATACCTTACGTCCTGAGAAGCCATGCAAAAGGCTGTTTTATTAAGCAATCTTTGTAAAGCAGAAGATGAAATAGACAAAGAATTTGTTTCTTCTTTGCTCTCAAGCTCCGGAAAGTCTAAAGCAGAGATGGTTGCAAAATCAGCATGAAAATTTTTTGAACTTACAGTTAGCTTACCGTTGTTTAAATCAAATTCTAAGGCTTCATTATCTGGTAATGATCTGCACAATTCAGACATTTTTCTTGCTGAAACTGTTATCTCCCCTTCTTCTACAACTTTTTTAACTTCAGTTAGTGTTTTAATCTGTATTTCTAGGTCAGTTGCAGTAATTTCAACTTTTCCATCTCTTGCAACAATCCTTAAATTGGCCAGGATAGGTATAGTTTGCCTTCTTTCTGCTATTGATGCTCCCATTTGTAAGGCATCTACTATCTCGTTCTTTTCTGTTGTAAATTTCATATCTAAATTGTTAAAGCCCTAAATAAATTTCTATAGTCTTCCTCTATTTCATTATTAAAATCTCTCAATTCTTTAATTTTTTTACATGCATGCAATACTGTTGTGTGATCCCTTCCCCCAAAGGACTCCCCTATTTCTGGCAAGCTGTAATTAGTAAGCTCTTTTGCTAAAAACATTGACATTTGCCTGGGTCTAGCTATAGACCTGCTTCTTCTTTTAGAGAGAAGGTCACTTAATTTTATATTGTAGTATTCAGCTACTGTTTTTTGAATGTTATCTACGCTCACCTGTCGAGCTTGAATTGCCAATAAATCCTTTAAGGAATCTTTAATTAAGGCTATGTCTATCGCTTTTCCTGTAAAATTAGAGTTAGCTATAACCCTTTTTAAGGCGCCCTCAAGTTCCCTTACATTAGACCTTACTTTTTGAGCTATAAAAAAGGCACTTTCTTCATCAAGCTTATATCCCATTTCCTCTGCCTTACTTAGTGTTATTGCAACTCTTGTTTCTAGCTCTGGCGGATCTATTACCACTGGAAGCCCCCACCCCAATCTAGATTTAAGTCTGTCTTCTAGGCCATTTATTTCTTTTGGATACCTGTCGCAGGTCAAAATCATCTGACTTCCTCTTTCTAATAAAGAATTAAAAGTATGAAATAGCTCTTCTTGCGATTGTTCTTTTCTAGCAAAAAACTGAATATCATCTATTAGTAAGGCATCTAAAGATCTATAATATTGTTTAAATTCACTAATTGCTCCTAATTGCAGTGATCTAACCATATCACTCACGAACTTCTCAGAGTGGATATAAGTAATCTTTTTTTCAGGGTTTTGCTTCTTAATTAGATTGCCCACTGCATGCATAAGGTGAGTTTTTCCTAGCCCCACTCCTCCATAAATGAAAAGGGGGTTGTAAGAGTTTTTTAACCCCGACGCTACCTGTTTAGAAGCCGCTAGTGCTATGTGGTTTGATTTTCCTTCCACAAAGGCTTCAAAACTAAATCCTGGGATTAAATTTGTTTGGTGGTCTTTTTTGTGAGAAAAATGGATTTCTTGCTTTTTATCTTGAACGGGTTCGGCTAAAACTTTTTGCCCATTTTCTATATTTTTTAGTTTTCTATTAACAACCAGGTCTCTCTCGCCCTCATGAATTACTTCAAAATTAACATTTAAGTTGCTTTGGCTTGTTATCGCTACAAGCCTTTCTTTTATTGAGTCTCCGTAGTTTTCTTCAACCCAATCTAGGATAAAATTATTGGGGGCTAGTACAGAATATGATATTGGAGTTATGCCCACATTTTCTTTTAGCTTTAAAGGGGCAATCCATGTAGAATATTCCTCAACAGCCAAATCTCTTTCTAAAGTTTTTTTACATTCATTCCAAAAGAGAATATCGGCCATTAGTTTATTATAAGGATTTTATAAAAGTTATCCACAGCATAACAACAATTAATTTCTGTGGATAAGCTGTGAATATTATGATTAGTTGTTTTTTCTTGTGTATTTTGTCTAAAAAACCTATTATGCGCCTCCGTTAACTGAATTATCTCTATAATGAAAAGAACTTATCAACCAAGCAAGGTGAAAAGGGCCAGAAAACACGGTTTTAGGGCCAGAAAAGCTACTGTAAGTGGAAGAAAGATACTCAATAATAGGAGAAAAAGGGGTAGAAAGTCTCTTACAGTCTAAAATTAGACATGTCACTAAGCGATCGATACACAGTTCCATCAAACCCAGGCTTTAGCAGAATTCTTTCCAAACCAGATCTTAAACTTAATAAAGGAAATTATTTGGTAGTTGGCAAAGAAAACTCGGTGAAAATACCCAGATTAGGGGTTTCTGTAAAAAAAAGTGATTATAAGCTAGCCACACACAGGAATATGCTAAAGAGAAAAGTAAAAACCAGCTTTATAAGCTTTATAGAAGACCTGCCTGCTATAGACTTTATAGTGATGGTTGGCCCAGGGGAAAAATCCAATGATAAAAAAACCCTAAATGAGCTTTGGTCTAGCCTTGGAGTTAAAAATAATGTCTAGACTATTTATTTGGTTTATCTTGGTTTACCAAAAGGTAATCAGCCCTTTGGTAGGACCAAGCTGTAGGTTTCATCCAACTTGCTCAGAGTATGCTAAAGAGGCTATAGAGAAACATGGATTGTTGGGCGGTACTTGGTTGGCATTAAAAAGAATTTCTAAATGTCATCCACTAGGAGATAGTGGTTTTGATCCTGTGCCTGTTGAGAAAAAGTAATGGACTATATAAAGATTTCTCTCATAGGCCTTATAGCTGTAATTGTATATTATCTGGCTTTACAATGGTCTGGCCTTCCTAATGAAGAGATTAAGCTTGAAGTAACAGAAAATGAAACTATAACCTTAAATGAAGAGGTTTTTAAAGATAGTAAGGACTCACTATCAGCCCTTGATGCAGCGCCGCCTCAGGTTGTTGAAAGCGGAGAGTCTATAACAGCTGAGGTTACACCCTCAAGACGCTTTTCTCTGGATAATGATGTACTCAGAATTGAGATCGATTCACTAACAGGAAGGTATGTTGCTGCTAATCTAATACCCATTAAAACAGAGAAAGGCTCTGATGAATCTTTGTCTATTTTTGGGTCTAGACAAATAGACACCGAAGATGGATGTCCTGTTTATTTGGGTGCCGCCCAAACCAACAGAGGGTGTGTGGGTAATTATTTCGCTAGCTCCGGATTTTATTCCCCTGGCTTAGGATATTTAAACCCCAAGTTTTCTTCTTTAGAAAAAATGTCCTTGGGTGATGGGGGTGTTATTTATATTTTGTCTGGGGAAAACGAAGACCTTCTTTTCACCAGAAGGGTTTTAATGCGCCCAGGTCTATTCTCGTTGGAAGTTGAAGATATTGTTGGCCTTAAGGTGGGCTCTGAGCCTACGAATGTAGTTCCTTATGCAAGGATTTTAAGGGACGGGTACAGGCCCCCTGGTCGTTTTCTTGATTTTGACTCCTATACTTATTTAGGACCGGTGTTTTCTACTGAAAGGGATTCTTTTGGTAAGTTAGATTTTAGTGATCTTAGTGAAAATAGCTTTGAAGAAGAGTCTTTAGGTGGGTGGTTGGCACTTGCGCAGCGGTATTTTGTGTCCTCTTGGGTCCCTCAACAAGACGAAAGGCACAAATATCAGGCCAGAAAGGTGTCCTCTGGTGCCTATTCTATTGCTCTTACAAGCCAAAACAGGCTTTTATTAGACACAGAGCCTGCTTCTTATAAAAACACACTCTATGTAGGCCCTAAAATCTCTGATAACCTGAATCCATTGCACCCTGACCTGGGTCTGGTTGTTGATTATGGGTTTTTGTGGTGGCTTTCTGAGCCCATCCACAAACTAATGGCCTGGGGTTTTAGTTTTTTGGGTAATTGGGGGCTAGCTATTTTATTTGCAACTATAGTTTTAAAGGCTATTTTGTGGCCTCTTAGTGCTGCCGGTTATAGATCGGCTGCAAGAATGCGAGCAGTGGCTCCTGAAATGTCTGAGTTGCAACAAAAATACGCAAACGATAAACAAAAGCTAGGCCAAGAAATGATGGCTTTTTATAAGAAAAAAGGGGTAAGCCCTTTGGGTGGTTGCCTTCCAATGTTATTACAAATGCCCTTTTTTCTTGCTTTTTATTGGGTTTTGCTTGATATGGTGGAGCTTAGACACGCTCCTTTTATGTTTTGGATAACAGACCTTTCTTCTTATGATCCATTCTTTGTTTTACCAATACTTAATGCGGGTCTTATGTATTATTCACAAAAAATGATGCCAGTTACACCCAGTAATGACCCAACCCAACAACAAATGCAAAGTGCCATGAAATTCATGCCGTTAATGATAGCGGCCATGTTTAGTATTTTTCCTGCTGGGTTTGTTCTTTATTTTACTGTCCAGTCTCTCATTACAGTTATCCAACAGGCCTTGTCTTTTAGAAAAGCAGGAATTTCTTTAAAGTCTGTTTAGAGTCAGGGAGTTTTTGTGGAAGAAACTGTTGTTGCTCCAGCAACACCCTCCGGCAGGGGAGGAGTTTCTATTGTTAGAATTTCTGGACCCGAAGCCTCTCTTATTGGGGTGAGTTTGTGTGGCGAGCTTCCTCAGCCATGGAGTTTTAAGCCTTGTTCGATTTTAAGTGTGGGCGGGGGGATTTTAGATACTGGCCTTGTTGTTTTTTTTGCTGCCCCTAAATCCTATACAGGCGAAGATGTTGTTGAAATCCATTGTCATGGTAACCCTTTAATTGTCGACTCTATTGTGGCAGAAGTTGTTTCTTTGGGAGCGCGGATTGCGGAGCCTGGAGAGTTCACTAAGCGTGCCTTTTTAAATGACAAAATTGATCTTGCACAAGCCGAGTCTGTTGCTGATCTTATTGCCGCCCAAACTTCGTCTGCTTTAGTGGCTGCAAGCTCCTCTCTTTCTGGTGCCTTTTCTGCGCTTGTTAATAAAACCATAGATGGGGTTGTGGGTGTTCGTGTTGTGGTGGAGGCTTGTTTGGACTTTTCTGACGAGGAGTCAGTGTCTGTTTTTGATGAACAAAAGACCTTGGTTAGGAAGGGGCTTGTAGCGAGTTTGGGTGTTGTGGGTTCGTTGCTTGATGCTTCTCGCCACGGCTCTAAGATGAGAGAGGGTCTTGGTGTT
>JAKUUL010000048.1 GCA_022447025.1 SAR86 cluster bacterium
ACCAGTAGTCAGATAATCTGTCAATACCCTGACGAAAGATAACGACGCAAGACATTCAAAAAAAGCATTATAACTGATTGGGCGCCTTATATTTGGAGATACAAAGCAGAATTATTTACGTTTTCTAAGAATCCTTTCCATGGTTGAAACACTAATTATGGTTCCATCTTTTTTCAAAGATTCCACTAATTTGCCTTCGCCTTCAGGAGCATAGAGATTAAACAGAACTAGAGCTCCGTTTGCTCCTCCTTGTTCCATATGCACATCACCTGGTTCTTTGTGTACAAAATCCCCGGCAACTCTTACTCTCTTACCTAACTCTTTACCGGTTTCGATATCGATATCTGTGACATGAAGCTCACCCTCTAGAACTAAAGAACTAATTTCTGCTGTATGCCTGTGAAAATGACAATAACAATTTGGTTCCCATTTAACTAATATCTCCAAGCGCCCATCTTCTCTCGCATCTAGAATAGCGTCAGAGTAATCTATGGGGTAATCAAAGTCGTCCCCCTCAGTGTAGCGCTTCCACTTAAGGGTTTTATCGTTCAGTAGGTTCATGAAGGAACTCTACCTTGGCAGGTATATAATTACAAACCCATGTTCTATTGGGTTTCAAATCAAGCTAGTATTGAGTGGGAATAGAAGTAATGAAACAATTACTTTAGGAGATAAAATTATGACTGAAACACAAGAATCTGTGAACCCAGAGTTCATCACGCTTGATGAAGCAGCAGCGATGACGAGCGGAACTAGAGTGACTTTCGTCCCTGGGGTGCAGGCCATGTATTCTGAGGCTCTCAAGAACATCTGTTTTGTAAAAAAAGTTCCTCTAATCCGAGTTCTGCACCCGCATATGGGTGTCGATGAGACAACCGGAAAGGACAGGCAAGCAAAGCTATACGAACTTACGAGCCAGACGAGTTTGCCCACAATGCTCCACGATAAGGAGCGGCCAAGGAACGTCTGGATAGAACAGCTTGCTTTAGCTGAACAAATCGGTTCAGTGGACAGCCCAGCTTTGATTCCTGATAACTTTGAGCTACGCGTAGAGATGTTCGGCCTTTGTGCTGTCGTCTTGGCTGAGGACGGTCTTATTTGGAATATGAGGATTCTCATAGAAAGTCCTTTAGGGCAAAAGTACGGATATAGTGAGGAGGCCAGTTCCGCTGCTCCAGGTAAGATCGCTGAGGTCATTACCTTGATTGATAATCGCCTCAAAGCGCAAGAAAAGCGTGACTCGCGTTATCTCTTGGGCGATGCCCTTACCGCTGCTGATATCTATTGGGCTACTATGAGCATGACCGTGCTTCCTGTTCCTCCTGAGATTATGCCGAAGACACAGCAAAACAAAGGGATGCTCTTGTTCTTCGAATCAAATTCAAAAATTCCAGTGATTGAAGAGGCGCTTACGAAGAGGATCAAGGATCACCAGCAGTTTATCCTGACGACCTATTGCGAGACGCCTGCAGTTTTGGGAGGCGATTCATTGTGACTAGAAATAAAACTAATCTAAAGGAAGAGCCTAATAAGTGAATTTTTAAGACATGAGTAAATCAATTTTTACAAAAGACGGTACAGCCCAGGGAGTAGCCAAACAGCGTTTGATTGAAACACTAGCTAGACCTGATAAACGTGTCATAAACGATCCTTATGCCGATAAGTTTGTAATAGGTGCTAGCTTTATGAAACTAATGGGACATAAGCTCAACGTCTGGTTAGCTCAAAAGTTTGCACCCGGTTTTCACGAGCATCTAATTTCGCGTACGCGCTTCATAGATGATCTGATTAAAAAAAGTGCTGCTAGTGGGGCTGAACAATACGTCATTCTGGGAGCGGGATATGACTCGCGAGCTCATCGGCTTGAACTTCCGTCTTCACTAAGAATTTTTGAAGTAGATCAGCCTGAAGTTCTGGATAGAAAGCGCTCTAAACTTCCCAAAGAATTACCCAATTCAGAAAATGTTACTTATGTGACTGTTGATTTCACTCATCAGTCCTTAACTGAACAACTTATGGCTGCAGGTTTCGATCAAAGCAAATCCACCGTCATTACGTTCGAAGGCGTCTCGCAGTACATCACTAAAGAGGCTGTCAGTTCAACGATCAAAGAACTGGCTACGCTTACTCAAAATTCCAGTTCAATTCTTTTTATATCTTATGTCGATGAACTTCTAGATAAAGATCCTGAGGCTTGCTTTGGTAAGGGTTATCCAAAAGCTGCAAAACGAGCTAAATTAATAAAGAACTTATCAGCGAAAGTCGGTGAGCCTTGGATATCATTCTACTCGGCTGAAGAAATAGGAAGCGTACTTTCAAAAAATGATTTTTCAATAAAAGAAAACGTGACTTTGGAGGACCTCAACTCTGTGTACTTTACCCCGGTCGGTAGAACCCTTCCTGAAAATCAAATATTTAAGCTCGAACATTTTGTGATAGCGAAATCTTAGAAATGATCCTCAGTATTACAAAATGGTTGTTCGGCTTCGTGACTGTCCTAGTGATCGGCTTGTTGTTCTATGCTTTTTTACTGCCAAGACCTGCCGACACAACCGACCCTGCCGTATTTCTGCAGGACGGCAGATCCGTAAACTATTGTGACCTGCCTGACCTTGATGGCTCAGGAAAATCCGCTAACGATATTCCTAAGGCGTATACGCCTGGTTGCAGCTACACAACCATACCTATGCCCATTTTAGCCGAGTGCACCGAACCGCTCACAGAGGGAGTTGTCGACATGAGAGGGCTCTGGCTCGGGGTTTCGGGTCGAGTTGGGCATCTCGAACGTATAGAACAGTGTGGGAATCGGGTGGTCGTGACAGCGTTTGGCATCATCCATGATTTTCGTGTTGATGGCACCTTGAAGAATGGTGCGAGAGATGTGGGTGCAGTATGCAACAACTTCAACACCGCCATACACTTTGATGACGAGGGCGTCATGGTCTTCAGATTGTTCAACCTCTTCGATACCGTATTCAGGGAAATGCGCGATGAAGAGATGATCTTCACATTCATAGACGGTATCGAAACCAGTACTCAGAGAATCTGCAAATACCCGGATGAAACATAATAATTTAAAAATTTTCTTAAAAAATTTATATTCAATCTATTTAACAATTTATCTTCTTTGGTGGGTTTCAGTCTTTATTATTATTTCTGAAGAGGGATTTCATCCTGTTCAGGACATACCTTGGTTTATTCTATTTACTACAATTTTGTTTATATTTTGGGTTGCTAAATACCGGTTTGCTGGAGATAAAAGACTTTTTTTTTATAGGGATATTTCTATTACTAATCTCATTGTTCATTTATTAGTAATTTTTTTACTATCAACATTTATGGTATTTTTTTCTTAAGTAATTGAGTGGGAATAATGGAACAAAGAGAATTTAAACCTTTTGGAACTGTAAGCGCACTTAGTCTAGGTGGTGGTGGGATAGGTAATGTTTGGGGAGAAACTACCAGATTAGAAAGTATTTCTGCAGTGAACTTAGCAATTGAATCCGGAGTCAATCACCTTGATATAGCTCCAATGTATGGGAAAGGAGAGGCAGAAAAAGTTGTTGGTGAAGCGTTGAAAGGAAAGGATCATTCAGCAATAAATCTAACCACTAAATGTAGGCTCGGAACAGTTCCAGACTCAGAAGTTTATACGAGACTTAATAATTCTCTTTGTAGAAGTTTAGAGACTATGGGAGTCGATAAGGTTAATTTGTTTCTTCTTCACTCCCAGCTCATAGAGGATGATTATCAACTGCCCTTACTAAATGAACATAGGGCTACGAATGCTACTACTCTTTCGTGTTATTACAGTGCAGTAATTCCAGCTTTTGAAATGTTAAAAAAAGAAGGAAAGATCGATCATTGGGGTATTGGTTTAGGACAAGAAGAAGCGCTTATAAAGGCTATAAATTATGAACACCCCCCTGAAGCTATGCAGTGTGCAGTAAATATCCTAAATTCAATTGGAGCCATTGGATATATTAGTAAGAAATCTGATCCGAATAGAGTTCTTGCAGAATGTCAAAAAAAGGATATACCGATTCTGGCTATTAGAGCTGTTCAAGCAGGGGCACTTACTTCTAGTATGGATAGAGAACCTCATCCTTCTGGAATGGATAAAGCTGATTTCACTGATTTTGAAAGGGCTTTGCCTTTTAGAGAGCTTGCCAAAGACTGGGATGAATCTCCTGCATCTTTAGCTCATAGATATGCTCTTAGTGTTGAAAAAGTTAGTTCTGTAATTCTAGGGATAAAAAATAGAAAAGAATTACAAGAATGTATAGACGCAGAAAACAAGGGTAAGCTTAGTTCTTATGAAATGGAAACTTTACAAAATCTTTTTGAAGACTAAAGGGGTTTGTAAATCCGCAACTATTGAGTGGGAATGAAAGAAGAAATTATTTTTGTTGATTTTAGAAAAGAACATGGGCTTGAGTTAATTCAGTTATGGCGTAAATCTTTTGCCAAAGCCATGGGTATAGAAGAAGATACTAGAGAGGAAGCAGTAAACGAGCACCTAGCTTATCTTCAAACTTATGATCCTGAAATCATAAGAGTCGCATTAGAAAATAATAAGATTGTTGGTTTTATGGCCAAAGAGGAAAACACGATAAAGGATCTCTTTATCGATGTTGAATATCAAAGAAGAGGATTGGGTTCTAGTTTTATACACCAAGCAAAAGAGGAAGAGACATTTCTAACATTAAGTACTTTTCAATTAAACAAAGGAGCCCAAAAATTTTATGAGTTTCATGATTTCGTAATTGCTAGACTTGGGTTTGCTGGCGCAGAAGGTAATGCCTGGGCAAGTAATAAAGAACAACTTGCCGATATTACTTATGAATGGAAAAGAGTTACTAAGATAGATAAAGATTGAATGGGTCTAAAGTGAATAAAATAATAAATCAAAAACAAAAAGATTTTTTCAAAGTACTTTTTGAATGCGGAGAGCTATTATTTCAAAGTGAAAAAAAAGGTAGTTATAGCGCAGATATGAAAGGTAAGTTCTTTATTAATGAGATGGTTGATGAAGACAGGTTAGATATTGATGGCGATACACACATTCATGTTAATTGGGAAGATGTTTGCTCTGTAGAGATAGGGGTTGAAAAGGGTGAAGGACTAGTTTCTGTAAAAGATAGAAAAAACCAAGTGTTATTTAATTTTTATAACTTTTCAGGTTCTTTTTCTGAGGAAGTTAAAGCGCTTGAAGGTAGTCTTGTAGACTAACTATTTTGTATTAATAAAATTAATAAATACAATTACTTATAACGTATAAGTAAAGTGAAAAGAATAATTCTTAGTAGGAAAGGTTTTGATGCAAAATCAGGGGGAAATGCTTCTCCAATTTTTAAAGACGGGAGAATTTTTTCGCTACCTATACCTCAAAATTATCCTTCACCTACAAAGTATCAAGATTTAGATTTTGATGGCATATCTGGAGATGAACTATTAAGAGAAACATCTGCTTCTGTTCTTCCTCATAATTACTGTCATTTTGATCCACTATTAAATGAGGAGATAGGAATCTTTGGACAAGCAAGTTCTTCTCAAACAGAATTAAAAAACAAAGGAGTCAGCCCAGGAGATTTATTTTTATTCTTCGGATGGTTTAAAGATTTTTTTAATAAAGGAAGTGATTTGCATCATCTTTTTGGTTGGTTACAAATTGAAAAGGTAATTGAAGGGTCAGAGAATATTAAAGATTTCTTGAAAGAAGTGAACATGGAACATCCACACGGATATGGAGATGTTTCAAGATATACAAATAATACTATTTATATTGGAAGAAGAAATTTAGATATCCAAGAAAAAACTTTACCAAGCAAAGGACACGGTTTATTTAAACACACTCATAAAGATCTGATTCTTACCGAACAGGATAAGACACGATCAAGATGGAAACTTCCTGATGAATATTTTTTAAATTCAAAAAAATTATTTCTCAATAGACTCAAATGGGAAGATGAAAAAAACTGCAGAATCTTTTACAAAGGGTTTGGGCAAGAATTTATTTTGAATGCTGAAGAGAATCCTAGAATAATAGATTGGGCAACTCACTTAATTAAAAAATATGGATAGAAAACTATGATTGAAAACTTTTTACAGTATGGACAATGGGTAATTTTATTTCTCAGTATATTGAGTTTATATTTGGTTAGTTCTGTTAAACATGAAACAAGGTTAAATGGCTACATTCTCACTGGTGTGAGTAGATTTTCTGGAGCAGCCGTCTTTATTTTTGTAGATTTATTTGCTTTTGTTATTGCCAATTTGATACAGACATACATTGCTTTCAGAGGGTACTACAAAAACAAAAAAGCAGTTGAAGAAGAGAAATCAGATTAGATTATGAAATCAAGTAATAAAAGCAATAAAATCAATAAGTTAATAAATATTTTTCCTATTATTATGGGTTTTCTGATCTCCTTTTCTTTAGTGGGGGAAGAGAAAAGCGTGTTGATACAAAAAAGTGAGAAATTCATAGAATATTTCAACCAAA
>JAKUUL010000049.1 GCA_022447025.1 SAR86 cluster bacterium
TTCAGCATTCATTGCAGCCTTGGGGGCTTTAATTCCCATGCATGAGAACAAATTGTCAGCTGTTGAAGCTGCCCTAGAATACATTGATAAGAGCACCGAGACATTAGAGGCTGTGCAACTTGGTATTGACAATATGAATAAAGATTTCCTCCCTATTTTAGAAAAGTACCAGGATATGACTCCAGTTCATAGCTTAAATAATCTTGCATTGGTTGTTTGGGCTTTTTTGTCGTTTGAAGATTATGATTCAGCAGTAGGAGAGGCAGTAACAGCGGGGTGGGATACTGACTGCAACGGAGCTACTGTGGGGGGTTTAATGGGCCTCCATAAGGCAGAAATTCCCTCTAAATGGCATGAACCTTGGCAGGGACGAGTTTGTACAACTATTTCTGGATTAGGAGAATTAGCTTTAGAGGATCTGATTGAAAGAACAACTTCATTAGTAACAAAATTTTCGGATCTTGAGGATAAAAGTCCTTAATTTATGTCTGAAATAATTGTCTTTGGAGGTGTAAATCTAGATCAGGTTGTCTACCTCCCCAGGCCCCCTAAAGAGGGAGAGACCTTAGAGGGACAGAGTGTACAAACTTTTTTAGGAGGAAAAGGCGCAAACCAGGCAGTGGCATTATCAAGATTGGGAGCATCTGTTTCTTTTGTTGGCAATGTTGGCAAAGATGCTTTTGGTGAAGAACTTACTTCAGCCCTTTTGGATGAAGGTCTTGATCTTTCTATGCTCAGTTCGGTTGATGAAAAAACGGGAACAGCACTCATCAATGTTTTTGAAAATTCCGACAATCAGATCATTTATGTTCCTGGAGCAAATAAATCTACAAACCATAATCAGGTTACTTCTGACAGTTTAGAAGAAGCTAAATTAGTTGTTAGCCAAATGGAAGTTAATTCCGAAGAAGTAGAGAAATTTTTTGTTAATTCAAAAGACAAAAACTGCCTAACTATTTTGAATGTTGCCCCTTTTAAAATGCCAAGCAAGAAACTTCTTACCTACACAGATGTTTTAGTTTTTAACGAATTAGAATTCTCTCTTTTCCTAGGTTTAGAAACTTCTAAATCTGTAGATCTAGATAGCTTAAAAGAAAAAATAAAATCTTTAGATATTGATGATAGGTCTTCTTTAATTGTTACTTTAGGAGAAAGGGGTTTGGTTTGTTATAAAAATAATACTCTTAATTACATTGAAGGACATTCGGTTGAAGCCATAGATACAGTAGGCTCAGGCGATTGTTTCATAGGAGCCTTAGCTTTTTCTTTGTTAGAGGGTAAGTCGTTAAAAGAATCCTGCGAATTTGCAAATAAATCCGCTGCAATTTCAGTTACAAGAAAGGGTGCCGCAGCATCTATGCCAACAATTGAAGAGGTTGTGAACTTTAATTAAATTATTTAATTTGATTTCGTTAGGAAAGAAAAATTCAAAGTGATTTTAGATAATCAATAACTCGTTCATTAAACAATTGGTTAAATTTATCTACATCTAATTCCAGCGCGACTTTGGTATTAGGCTTTAAGTTTAAGACCTTACCAAAAATAGATTCATTGAATTCACAGACAGTCTCTCCAGAAGTATAGCGACCTTGAGTTTCAACGCTAACATGAGCATCTTCAAAAGTTAACATTTCAGGTTTGAAGACACTGGCCATAGCCAAAGAATCGTACAAGTGGAGGCCTTCATCACTGACAAGGTCACTTCTAACATTTATCCAGGGCTCTACTGACTCTTTAACAAAATGGCAGAAAGGATGTTTGTTCTCTCCTATAGAGATCATTTCTTCTTTACTCATTCTAGTTTTATGGCAAACATCTAGTGGGATCATGGTAATCGGTATACCGGATCTAAAAACCATGTCTGCAGCTTCTGGATCAGCCCAGACATTAAACTCAGCTGCAGGAGTTATATTGCCAGGTACCTTGGCTGAACCAGCCATCATAGTAATGCTATTAATATGGTCAGTGACATCCGGGAATTCTTTCAATGTAATAGCTATATTTGTTAGCGGTCCAATAGTTACTAGCTCTACCTCTCCCGAATTTTCTTTACAGGTTTTATAAATGAACCTTGCAGCATCCTCCTCATCCTTATCAGGTTTCACTAATGGCGTTATTTGTTCCATCTCTTTTCTTTGACTTAGCCACATTCTTTCTTCATTTCTGTTTTTGTTGAATGTATTAGGCGGTCCGGATCTAAGGGGTATATCTTTTTTGAATTGTTCAATTAAGTAGGCTGCATTGCTGTAGCCTCTTTCAACAGGAACATTACCTTGAACAGTTGTGATACCAAGAATTTCCAGTTCAGGTGAATTGAAAGCCATCATTATGGCAAAGCAGTCTTCAGGATCTCCGCCTTTTGTTCCCATTGCAGGATCTGTATCAATAATAATCTTCTTTTTCATGCTTAAAGTTTGGTCTTAAAGATGGTGGAATATGAAATCAGTAATTTATTGATTGCGAGATTCTTCTCTAATCCGCTTAAACTCATTACCTTCGTACCACTTTGGCCATGTATCAGAATCGGCCAGATATTTAACCATGTTCGCAGTTATGGTTAATTGGTCAGCAAAGCCACTCAAATCCCAGTTGGGATCGTATTCATCCGATGCTTGATGATAATGTTTCGCAGTGTATTCATCGGCAAAAACCCTTCCTGCTTCCATGCCTCCGTCGACCTTATCAAAACCACCGTCTGCATAAAGTACTGGAACTCCTTTTTTAGCTAAACTTATATGGTCTGAACGATAGAAAAATCCTTTTTCAGGTAGTGGATCTGGGATTATGTATTTACCTACTTTATCGAGTTCAACTTTGAGGATATCTTCCAATTCTGAAGCTCCGTGTCCTACTACTATTACATCCTTAGTTTTTCCTACCGGCAGAACAGCATCAAAATTATAGCCGGCAACTATATTTGATAATTTTACAGGGGGGTATTCTGCAAAGTATTCAGATCCTAGCAGGCCGGATTCTTCCGCCGTAACTGCTAAAAACAAAAGGGACCTTTCTAACTCAACTGTACTAAAGTAATTAGCTAATTCTAACAACCCAGCTGTACCGGATGCGTTGTCAACTGCACCATTGTAGATATTGTCTCCAGATTCCTCTTCTTTGATTCCTAAGTGATCCCAATGAGCCATCATAAGAATATATTCATTAGGTTTTTTATAACCATTTTTTACTGCAGCAACGTTATGGGAGATAGAGAACTCAACTTTATTAATGAGAGCTGCATCTAATGTCAAGCCTGTCATTTCTACAGATTGAAAGTCTGCCTTCAGTGCATTTTGCTTCAGAGCATTTAAATCTAGATTAGCATCACTAAAAAGATCTTCTGCCACTTCACTTGTAATCCAAGCTTCAACTTTAATCCGGCTTTTTCCCATATCTTCTCGTTTGAGGTCTATTTGCTTTCCAGACCAACTTGTTTCAACAACTTGCCAAGGGTAAGCCGCTGGGGCTGTGTCATGAATTATCAAAACAGCTTCAGCTCCTTGTCTAGCAGCTTCCTCAAATTTGTAAGTCCATCTTCCGTAATAGGTCATGGACTTACCATTAAAGAGCTTGGGGTCTTCGGTCCAGAAACCTGGATCGTTAATCAGCATTACTGCAGTTTTTCCTTTTACATCTAGGTTTTTGTAATCATTCCAACCGTATTCAGGAGCTACTATTCCATAACCAACAAAGACTAATTCACTAGATCTTACCGACACACCTTCAACCACTCTTTTAGTCCAATAGACGGATTCAGATCCAGGTTTAAGTATTCGCGGTTGATCATTTTTAGTAATAGACAAAAAGGAACTATCCAAATTGACTGTCATCTTACTGAGAGGAACTTCTAAGTAATAATCACCTTTTATTGAGGGTAGTCCCATTTTTTGGAATTCGTTTTTGAGATACAGCTTTGTTTTTTCTCCGCCTTGGCTACCAGGACTTCTGCCTTCGAATTCATCAGAGGCAAGGATTTTTATATGTTTGTGAAGGTTAGCTTCTTTAATCTCGTTGGCTGGTTGGTCGCAACCTTGAATAAATAAAGATATTAAAATTAAGAATAAAAGTTTCATTAGTATCTCCTTAGATTAGGCTCTCTTGATTGATAGCCCTCCATCCACAGGCAAAACAGCGCCATTTACAAATGAAGCCGCCGGTAAGCACAGGCTCAAAGTCATATGTGCCACTTCTTCTGGTTCTCCATACCTTTTTAAAGGTACTCTTCGTCTGGCATAAATTTGTTTATCCTCTGTAGGTATAGCTGCTGTCATAGCGGTATTGATAGGACCTGGACAAATACAATTGACGGTAATCCCCTGTGATCCAAGTTCAGCAGCTAAAGATCTAGTCAAACCAATAACGCCATGCTTTGCAGAAGTGTATGGGCTAATTCTGGGGGTAGCACCCATACCCTCAGTGGAAGAAATATTAACTATTCTTGCGCAATCAGATTTCCTAATAAAAGGGAGGGCAGCTCTAATTAAATTTACCTGACCTTTAAGAAGAACGTCAAAAGTCTTATCCCAGCTTTCCTCATAATTTTCATCATCAATAGTGGTCGGAATCGATATCCCTGCATTATTTACAAGTATGTCTAACTGACCAAATTCTTTGATGACATTAGTTACGGCTTCGTTTATATTTTCTTGATTGGTAACATCCAAAACCTGTTTGAGACAAGCCCCTTCTGAAGAATCAATTTCTTTGGCAACTTCATCAATTTGATTTTCGTTAATGTCTGAAACCACAACCTTAGC
This sequence comes from SAR86 cluster bacterium, assembly GCA_022447025.1. Classification (GTDB taxonomy): domain Bacteria; phylum Pseudomonadota; class Gammaproteobacteria; order Magnimaribacterales; family Magnimaribacteraceae; genus AEGEAN-183. The sequence goes on from JAKUUL010000049.1 coordinate 4,755, forward strand.
TCCTGCTTCAGCAAAAACAAAAGCGGTTGCTCTTCCCATTCCACTGCCTGCACCGGTAATTAAGGCAACCTTTCCTTCGACGGATCTAGATAGTTTAGTAAGTTTGGCCATTGTTAAGAAAATTAGTCTAAATTATTTTTTCATATTAAGCTAAGTGCTAGGATATCCAATCAAAACTTTAAGGAAAAAAATTGAGATGACAGATTTAGCAACATTAAAAAAAGAAGGGGATGTTTCAGTTATTACATTAGATGACGGTAAAGTTAATGTTTTTTCACCCGCAATGATTGAACAATTAAATGCTCTTTTAGATGAAGTTCCAGAAGATAAGGGGTGCTTATTGATTCAAGGAAAAGAGGGTATGTTCTCTGCTGGCTTTGACCTTAAGGTTATGCAGGGAGGGGACACCGATGCCATGTCTAAAATGGCTTCAGGTGGTTTTAGGCTTTTAGCCAGAGTTTTCAGTTTTCCAAGACCGGTCGTGGCATCTTGCAGCGGTCACGCAATTGCACTAGGGGCCTTTATGCTTTGTTGTGCTGATTATCGTGTCGGAGTTAAGGGCGAGTTTATAGTTCAAGCAAACGAAACTAGAAATAACATGTCCATTCCTACTCCAATCTTGGAGATTTCTAGATCGAGAATTGCTAAGGCACATTGGTACAGAGCCATATTAAACGCTGAAGCTTACAATATAGAGGACTCAATTAGTGCAGGGTATTTAGACGAGGTAGTTGATAAAGAAGATTTATCAAGTAGAGCTATGGAAGTTGCTACTGATTTAGCTACATTAGGCCACCCTCACTACAAACTAACAAAGGAATTAGACCAGAAAGATACTTTGGAAAAAGTCTTATCAACAATATCTGGCAGTGATTCTTAGTTAAAGTAGAAGGCCTACAGACTAAACTGATTACATATTTACTTGGTTTTTGTTAACCTACGCATCCTTTTTGGGGCCATAGCTCAGCTGGGAGAGCGTCTGGTTTGCATCCAGGAGGTCGTCGGTTCGATCCCGACTGGCTCCACCAAATTTAGCAGGTACTTTTTTAAGCAAAAACTTGTGTCTACGCCCTATAAGTAGTAAGTTCACTTCTATATATGTGCAAAAAGCTGCTTTTTTTGGGCTTTTGCTACGATTTTGTAATTTTTTGGGGAGAACCATGAAAAAATTTCTATATTTGCTAATAGCAATAGGTCTGGCCTTTCCTGTTTTTTCAGCTGAAGAAGATGAATTCCAGGGTATAGAAGAAGTTATTGTTACGGCTGAAAAGCGTACAGCTTCTATTCAAGACACTGCTATTTCTATTACTGCCTTTGATGAATCGCTTATTGAAGGTTTAAACTTAAGAAACCAAGAAGATCTACAGAACTTCATTCCTGCTACAACCATTCAACCTTATGATATTTCTATTAGAGGGATTGGTCGTGTGTTTAGAGCATTAGGGGGAGACCCTGGTGTGGGTACTTACCAGGATGGAGGTTATTCTGAAGACTTTGGTATTGCATCAACTGAAAATGCTCTGTATGACATAGCTAGAATTGAGGTACTTCGTGGTCCTCAAGGTACTTTGTA
>JAKUUL010000005.1:0-21829 GCA_022447025.1 SAR86 cluster bacterium
TATAATTACCTAATCCACTCTTTTCAGACCCTGCTATGGGATGAGACATAACAAATTTTTCTCCAACTTTAGTATTTGATTCTAAAAACTCAAGCAGGTTAGATTTTGACGTAAAAGTATCAGTAAAAATGACTTTTTCATCATTAAAAGAGTCTTCAAGCAATTCAAAAGCCCTTTCAATACTTAAACTTGGTACAGAAAAGACAATTAAACAATCCTCTTCTATTTTTTTAAGTTGATTATCAATGTTATTGATTAGACCAATATTATTGGCTTTCTTCGTTACTTCTTCATCTAAATCTAAGCCATAAACTTCCAAAGGAATATTTAATTCTTTTATGGTTTTGAGGATAGACCCTCCAATTAAACCTAACCCAACTACTAGAATATTTTTAAATGAAAGTTCCATGTCAGGACTCGTTTAACGAGGTTAAACTCTCCATAAATATAGAGTTCTCTTCAGGGAGACCTATGGTAACCCTAAGATGATTTGGCATTTTGTAGATATCCATAGATCTAGCTATAACCCCTTTTGGAAGAAGGCTCTTAAAAACTTCATTAGAATTATCCTTGCAATCAAAAGAAACAAAATTAGCAAATGATTCTATATAGTCATACCCATGAGAAATAAAGTACTTATAAAGCCTTTCCTTTTCATCTTTGTTAATTCTTAGACACTTTTCTAAGTGCTCATCATCTTTTAGAGCAGACTCTGCAGCTGCTAAAGCTAAAGAATTAACGTTGAATGGCTGCCTTACTCTATTTAGATAATCTGCTATATTGCTTGAAGATACAGAGTAACCCACCCTTAATCCTGCCAAGCCATATGCCTTTGAGAAAGTTCTCGAAATTACTAAGTTAGGAAAATCTTCTACTAAACTAAAGGAGACATCCTCTGATTCATAATTTGAATAGTCAAAATAAGCTTGATCTAACAAAACTATTACTTGGCTTGGAACCTTCTCAAGAAACCTAATCATCTCATTCTTTTTTATAAAAGTACCTGTTGGATTATTTGGATTTGCTATAAAAACAATTTTTGTATCTTTATTAATTGCTTCCAACATTGACTGAAGGTCATGACCCCAATCTTTAGCTTCAACTTCTATACCCTCTGCCCCTAAAGCCTGAACAATAAGTGGGTAAACTGCAAAAGCATATTTTGAATATATTGCGTTATCTTTCGGGCTTAAAAAACATCTTGCTACAAACTCAATAATGTCGTTAGACCCATTTCCTAAAGTTAGAACTGACATATCAACTGAATGTTTTGAACTAAGTGCTTCCTTCAATCGAAATCCATTACCATCGGGGTAACGATGAACTCCAGAAATTACTTCTTCTAAAGCTGTTAAAACTTTAGGACTAGGACCTAGAGGACTTTCATTACTTGCTAACTTTACGGCATTTTTTATTCCATATTCTCTTTCTAAATCTTCAATCGGCTTCCCAGGTTCATAAGGAGTGAGACTCTTAATACTAGAATTAATTAAATCCTTAATTTCTAAATCCATTTTTTATTTCACAGAATTTGGGTAAGAACCTAATAGTTTTATTTCAGAATTAGTTGCAGATAGTTCATCTAACAAGCTCTTTACTTTTTTATCGTCCTTATGTCCCTCAAAATCAAAAAAGAAAGAATAATGCCATTTATCTATTTTTGAAGGTCTGTAAGTTATATGAGTTAGATTCAAACCATTTTTTTGTATAGGTTTCAATAAATTATATAAAGCACCTGACTCATTCTTGGTAGTGACCAAAAGAGAAGTTTTATCTTCTCCTGTACTTTCAACTTCTTGCGATCCAATAACAATAAACCGAGTTGTATTGTCAGAATAATCTTCTATATTGTTTTTTAATATCTCTAGTCCATATTTTTCTGAGGCCAAGGACCCTGCTATTGCAAGTATTCCAGAATTTTCTTTAGCATTCTTGGCTGCTTGAGCATTACTGGATACAGAAACTCTTATCACATCTGGACAATGAGAATCCAACCAATTTTTACACTGTGCTAGAGTTTGTTCATGAGCGTGTATTTCAAATCCCTTCGTTGGGAAAGCTTGGTTTAATCCCATCAAACTGTGATGAATTAACATTTCTACTTCACCACAAATTTTTAAATTGAAATCTGCTAGACAATCTAAAGTCTGATTAATGGGGCCTTCTGTAGAGTTTTCTATTGGGACTATTCCATAATCACTTTTGCCGTCAGTTACTGCTTTGAAGACATCTTTTATTGTTTCTGTAGCGGATTTATTAACTGAACTACCGAAATTTTTCTTTACCGCAGAATCTGAGTAAGTCCCTTCGGGTCCTAAAAAAGCTACATCTAGTTCATCTTCTTGAGCCCTACAGCTAGAAATTATTTCTTTAAAAATATTGGATATTTGTTCTTCGTTTAAAGGACCAGGGTTATTCTCTTTTAAATTTCTTAGAATATTAGCTTCCCTTTCGGGTTTATAAATAACTTCATCTTCTTTAGCTTCACCAGCTTCTATAGCTAGAGAAGATCTTTGATTTATTAATTTCAGAAGTTCAGCATCTAACTCATTAATCTTTTCTCTAATTCTTTTTAGTTCTTTCTTCTTTGACATAAAATCTATAGATTCTCTTTTTCAAAGAGCTTCATAAACTCTATAAGAGCATCTACTCCTTCTTCCGGCATGGCATTGTAAATGCTAGCTCTCATACCTCCTACTGATCTATGTCCTTTTAAAGCTAACAAGCCATTATTAAATGAGTCTGTTAAAAATTTGCTGTTTAATTCTTCTTTTTCTAGTAAAAAAGGTATGTTCATAATAGATCTAGAAGATTCTTCAATTTTATTTGAATAAAAATCAGATTTATCTATGAATTCATATAATTTCTTTGCTTTTCTTTCATTCACTTGGCCAATTGCCTTTACTCCGCCCTTGCCTTTAAGCCATTTAAAAACTTTGCCTGCCACATACCATGAAAATGTCGGCGGAGTGTTATACATTGAAGAACTTTCATCCAACTTAAAATAATTCATAGGTGATGGGGTAGTTTCTTGTGCAGAACCAAGTAATTCTTTATCGACTATGACAAAACCCAGTCCTGCAGGGCCAATATTTTTTTGGGCTCCACCGTAGAGTAACCCAAAAGATTCTATGTCTACATATTCAGAAAGAATACTTGAAGAAAAATCTGCAACGATTGGGATGTCTTCCTTTTCAACTTTACGTAGAGCGATTCCACCGATAGTTTCATTTGGAGTAATGTGAATATAATCCTGCTTATCCGATAACTCCCAAGTTGACTGGGGAGGGAAAGAAGAAAAGTTTTCTTCTTCTGAACTAGCAGCTATCTTTACATTGGTATATTTTTTAGCTTCTTCAATGGAGAGACGAGCCCAATGACCTGAATTTACATAGCTTACTTCTCCAGCTGGACTAGATAGATTTAAAGGGACAGCTGAATTCTGTAAAGTAGCCCCGCCATGAGTAAATAGTACTGCGTAAGTACTTGGAATACTCAGTAAATCACGAAAATCTTGTTCTGCTTCAACGGCAATTTCAGTGTACTCATCAGTTCTATGACTGATTTCCAATACCGAAAGACCTCTGCCTTTCCAATCTAATAGTTCTTCTTTAACTTCTTCTAAGACACTTGTTGGAAGCGTAGCAGGACCGGCACCAAAGTTATATTTTCTAATGCTATGCATTATCTATAAATTCTTCACTTATAGGCGCTAAACTTACTAACTTTTCACTTTCCTTTAATTTAATAACTGTCACTCCTTGAGTGTTTCTTCCAATGACATTTATCTCTGAAACTCTAGTTCTAACTAACATCCCTTTATTGGTTATCAACATAACTTGATCTTCATCAGAAACCTGAGCTGCTCCAATTAGTTGGCCATTACGTTCTGAGGTTTGCATGGCTATAACTCCTTTGGCTCCTCTTTTTGTCTTTCTAAAATCACTTGATACAGATCTCTTCCCATATCCATTCACACTGACGGTAAATATTGCAGCTTCCTTTTCGGGAATTATCAAAGAAATAACTTCTTGATCTTTATCAAGCTTAATACCTCTTACACCTTGAGCACTTCTACCCATTGATCTTACTTCTGATTCAGAGAAATGAGCTGCCTTTCCAGCATTAGAAACTAACATAACAAATTTTTTACCGTTGGTTACTGTACTTCCTACCAATTCATCATCACCAACGAGAGTAATAGCCCTCTTCCCGCCTTTTCTTTGATTAGAAAATTCAGTCAAAGGTGTTTTCTTAACGGTACCTGATTTGGTTGCCATTAAAACAAAATTCCCGTCTTTATAATTATCTACGGGAACCATGCTTGTAATACGCTCATCTTCATTAAGTTGAATTAAATTAACTAAAGGACGTCCTTTTGCAGACCTACCAGCAGAGGGAATATCGTAAACCTTTAACCAGTAAACTTGTCCAAGATTTGAGAAACACAAAAGCGTAGTATGAGTATTTGCTACCAATAGCTGTTCAACGAAATCTTCTTCTTTTACAGAGGCTGCAGTTTTTCCAGTACCCCCTCTTCTTTGTGACCTGTACTCGTCTAAAGGTTGTGTTTTTGCATAACCTTCATGGGAAATGGTTACGACTCTATCTTCAGGAGTAATAAGATCTTCGGCATTAAGATCTCCTATTGAGTCTTGAATCTCTGTTTTTCTTTCATCTTTGTATTGAGCTTTAATTTCTTCTAATTCTTCACAGACTACTTCAACTAACCTAACATTATCAGATAGTATCTCTAACAAAGAGGTAATTAAATCTACAATCTCTTCATATTCTTTTATTAACCTGTCCTGCTCTAATCCAGTTAGTCTCTGGAGTCTCATATCTAAGATTGCTTGAGCTTGATTTTCAGATAACTGGTAACTTCTTCCCTTCAAGCCAACACTCTTATCAAGATCATCTGGACGACATGCTTCTTCTCCAGCTTTTTTTAACATTTTTGAAACTTTTCCTGCTTTCCATTTTTTCTTGAGAAGTTTGCCTTTAGCTTCATTTCCATCTTTAGATTTTTTTATCAGATTGATCATTTGATCTATGTTTGACAAAGCAACGGTTAAGCCTTCTAGGATATGCCCTCTTTCCCTTGCTCTTCTCAATTCATAGATAGTTCTTTTTGATACAACTTCTTTTCTGAAATTAAAAAAGATTCCTAGAATATCTTTTAAATTAAGTAGTTTGGGTTCAGTCCCTACCAAAGCAACGTTATTGATGCCAAAAACAGTTTGCATCTGTGTTTGTTTGAACAAATTGTTTAAAACAACATCTGCAATAGCTCCTGATCTGAGTTCAATAACTATTCTGACAGGATCATCTTTATCGGATTCATCCCTTATTTCTTTAATTCCCTCTATCTTTTTATCTCTCATTAAGTGAGCAATATTTTCAACAAGCCTAGCCTTGTTCACCATATAAGGTATCTCAGAAACTACTATCCTTGGTTTACCTTCTTCCTCTCCTTCAATTGAAGTCTTAGCTCTTAATTTAACTTTCCCTTTACCAGTCTCATAAGCATTTCGAATGCCTGATTTTCCATTGATTATTCCTCCAGTAGGAAAGTCTGGTCCAGGAATAAGCTTTATAAGTTCATCCAACGAAATTTCGGGATTGTTGATAAAAGCAAGACAGGCAGAAATGGACTCATCCAGATTGTGTGGTGCCATATTTGTAGCCATACCCACTGCTATTCCTGAAGAGCCATTTATAAGTAAATTTGGAATCCGAGTTGGTAGAACATCGGGCATAGTTTCCTGGCCATCATAATTCTCAACAAATTTAACTGTCTCTTTATCCAGGTCTTCTAAAAGTTCGTGGGCAATTTTTGACATTCTTGCTTCCGTATACCGTGCAGCCGCTGGAGGGTCACCATCCATAGAACCAAAGTTACCTTGCTTATCAATGAGCATATATCTCAAACTCCACCATTGCCCCATCCTTACTATGGTCTCGTATGCAGCTGTATCACCGTGAGGATGATATTTTCCAGTAACATCGCCAACGATTCTCATTGATTTCTTTGGTGGTTTATTCCAATCATTATTCATCACATGCATGGCATATAAAATTCTTCTATGAACTGGTTTTAACCCATCCCTAGCATCAGGTAATGCCCTGCCAACAATCACATGCATTGCATAATTTAGATAGGACTCTTTGAGTTCTTCCTCTAAATTAATTGGAACAATTTCTTTTGCGGCTATTTCACCCATATTTCCCCATTTTTTTTATGAAAATATCTATATAAAATAGCGCTAAAAAGCCTATAAATAAAGATTTTCTTGGTATTAAAAGAAGTGTCAACTTAGACTAGAATTTTAACATATTTTACCGCTTAAATGGGCCCAAAAATAGGCTATTTTTTGAGTGTTTAGCCTTTGAATTCGGCCACTAAATTTGAGACAGATTCTTTAGCATCTCCAAACAACATTCTGGTATTAGATTTAAAGAATAGAGGGTTTTGTATGCCTGCAAAACCTGAGGCCATTGATCTTTTCAAAACGAAAACTGTTTTAGCTCTGTCTGTCTCAATAATTGGCATCCCATAAATAGGGCTACCTTCATTTTCTTTAGCATCTGGATTAACCACATCGTTGGCACCAATTACCATACAGACATCAACAGTTTCCATTATTGGATTTACGTCTTCCGGTTCAACTAAAACATCATAAGAAACATTTGCTTCAGCCAGAAGAACATTCATATGACCTGGCATACGACCTGCAACTGGATGTATGGCATATTTAACTTCAGCTCCATTAGCTTCTAAAAGCTCACCCAATTCTCTAACAGAATGCTGAGCTTGAGCAACAGCCATTCCATAGCCTGGAACTATTAGAACAGAAGATGCTGCTTCCAGAATTAGATATGCGTCTGCAGTATTAACTGGCCTCACTTCTCCTTGGTCTGCTGTTTCTCCACTTGCAGTGTCTGTAACTGCTCCAAATCCACTGAATAAGACATTTGCTAAGGATCGGTTCATAGCCTTACACATAATATTTGTAAGAATTAGTCCACTGGCACCTACCAGGGCTCCTGATACAATCAGAACATTGTTTAAAATAACAAATCCAGCTGCACAAGCTGCTAAGCCTGAAAAACTATTCAGAAGAGCTATAACCACTGGCATATCAGCTCCTCCGATAGGAATTACAAACAGTATCCCTAAAGTAAATGCGAGCAAACAAATTATTCCAAGTATTTGAAATTGATTTTCAGTAAACAGGCCTTGAAAGAAGATCATTTCTAAGCCAGATAGCAGAATAAAGCCGAGCAAAAGAGCATTAACAATTTGTTGTCCTTTGTAAAGAAAAGGCTTGCCGCTAATAATTTCAGAAAGTTTTCCCCAAGCAATTAAACTTCCTGAAAAAGTAACTCCGCCAATTAGAACAGTTAGATAGATGGCTATCAAAAGAGCGGAGTTAGGATCAAATCCCACCAGATATTCAGATGACCCAACTAGAAGACTGGCTATACCTCCAAAACCATTAAAAAGGGCCACCATCTCTGGCATTGCTGTCATCTTTACTCTAGTGGCAGCAAAAAATCCTATTAGTGACCCTATACAAACTCCAATTAAGATAAATGAAAAATCAATAATGCTTTGATCCAATAAAGTAACTACCACTGCCAAGAACATTCCAGAAGCAGAAACTAAATTTCCTCTCCTTGCTGTTTCTGGAGAACCTAACATCTTTAAGCCAAAGATAAATAACATGGCTGCCAGAATGTAAATTAAATTTACAACTATCTCAGAGTTAAACTGTTCAAAGAGAATCATTCTGCTTTTTTCTTTTTAAACATAGATAACATGCGGTTGGTTACCAGATAGCCTCCCACCACATTAATGGTTGCAAAAGTTACTGCTGCAGTTCCTAATAAAACCGTTAATGGTTGTGACACAAAACCTGAACCTGATGCCAATAGAGCGCCAACTAATGTTATTCCTGAAATTGCATTTGCACCTGACATCAAAGGAGTGTGAAGCGTTGAAGGTACCTTTGAAATCAGTTCAAAACCCAGAAAAATACTTAGAACTAATACAAAAAATAATAAAGTTAATTGCGTTTCCATAAATTAAATCCTGTCCTTAACCATATTGTTAACTATATCGCCTTCATGAGTAACTACACACCCTGATAAAATTTCGTCAGTTATATCAAAATCAAATTTTTTGTTTTCTGAATCCCAATATTCTTCTATGAGATTAAATAAGTTGTTTCCATAAACTAGTGATGCATCAAAAGCGACCTCACCTGGTAGGTTAGATAACCCTACAATGGTTACACCATTTTGAATAACACTCTCTTCAGCTCTTGAACCCTCCACATTACCTCCAGTACCCACAGCCATATCAACAATGACACTACCTGGTTTCATAACTTCTATCATTTCTTTTGTAACTATTCTTGGTGCAGGTCGTCCAAAAACCTGCGCTGTAGTAATCACTACATCTGACTGAGAACAAATCTTTTTCATACCCTCCTGTTGCATTTTTATTTGCTCTTTAGAGAGTTCTTTGGCATAACCTTGTTCAGTTTCCTCTGTTTCTCCTATATCAATTTGAACAAATCTTGCACCAAGAGACCTGACTTGCTCTTCAACTACAGGTCTAGTGTCAAAGGCCTCAACTCGAGCACCTAACCTTTTTGCAGTAGCAATGGCTTGTAAGCCTGCAACTCCAACCCCTATAACAAAAATCTTACTTGGCGAAATTGTCCCGGCTGCTGTCATCATCATTGGGAAAGATTTACCCAGACATCTCGAAGCCTCAATGACTGCTGCATAGCCACCTAAATTAGCCTGGGAACTTAAAGCATCCATTTTTTGGGCTCTGGTTATTCGCGGGATTAATTCCATACTGATGGCACTGATATTAGAATTTGCAAATTCCTTTACTAATTCGATTTCATTAAAGGGATCTAAAAAACTAATATGTATTGAATTCTTTTTTAGAAAAGAAATTTCTTCTGTTTCTGGTTTATTTATCCTGCAAGTTACATCCGATGAGGATAAAGAAGAATTTCTATCTTTGCTTATGGAAGCACCAGAGGAAGCGTATAAATCATCGGAAACATGAACTGTTTTGCCTAGAGAGGTCTCGACTTCTACACTTATTCCTAACTCAACTAGCTTTTTTACTGTCTCCGGAAGGATGCTAACTCTGTTCTCAGACTCCTTTTCTTTAGGAAAAAATATTTGCACTTTTATGAACTGTTATTTAATGTTGGGAGCCTTTTTTAATTTAACACAATATAAAGAAAGTCGCCTTACTCTTTTATGACTATAAAGCAAAATATAGATCCAGAAGAAATTCAAAAATTTGATGAAATAGCTAATGCCTGGTGGGATGAAGAAGGTGATTTTAAACCGCTGCATCAAATTAACCCTTTAAGGGTTAATTTCATTAAAGAAAGGATTAATTTAAGAGGAAAAAAAGTTCTTGATGTCGGCTGCGGAGGAGGAATTTTGTCAGAATCATTAGCCAGTTTAGGGGCTGAAGTAACTGCTATAGATGCTTCTGAAAAGACAATAAATATTGCGAAAGCGCATGCTAGGAAGGTTAGAAGCCCAGTCACATATTTACATACTACTACTGAAGATATTTTAAGTAATAAATCAAATCACAAGTTTGATGTCATTACTTGCCTTGAAATGCTTGAACATGTCCCAGACCCCTCGCAGACCCTTAATGAATTTTCATCATTGTTGACTCCAAAAGGAGATCTCTTCATATCGACTATTAACAGGAACCCTCGTTCTTATTTGTTTGCTGTCATAGGAGCTGAATACATTCTTAACCTTTTACCAAGAGGAACTCATGATTACTCTAAATTTATAAAACCTTCTGAAATTTCTAGGTGGATTAGATCATCCAATTTGGTACTTAAAGAAACAATAGGCCTTAGCTATAACCCAATTACAGATACTTATTGGTTAGGAAAAGATGTGGCAGTAAATTACATGATGTATATCAAAAAAGAAAATGAACTTGATTGATTTCATAGCTTTTGATTTAGACGGCACCTTATTAGATACGGCAAAGGATTTCTTTTTAGCAGTAAATGAACTGAGATCCAATTACCAATTAGAACCGTGTGAATTTAATGAAGTAAGAAGCAGAGTTTCTGAAGGTGCAATTAGTTTAGCAGGATACGCCCTAAGCCTGGATTCTAATCACGAAGATAAGATTGAATTTCATCGACAGGAGCTTTTAAAGATTTACGATTCTTGCTGTCTTAATGAAACAACTCCTTTTGAAGGAATAACTGAATTATTAAACCAAATAAATAAAGCTGGTTTGAAATGGGGAATAGTCACTAACAAACCAAAAGACTTTGCAGATAAAATAGTTAATCATTTTTTTTCTTCCTTTGAACCTTCATGCTTAATTTGCCCGGAACATGTAGGTGAAAGAAAACCTAGCCCAAAAGGATTATTGAAATCCTGCGAGCTTGTGGGATCAGAACCAAGCACTTCCATATACATTGGAGATCACTCCATAGACATCGAAGCTGGCAAGAGAGCTAATATAAAAACAGTAGCTGCTGCATATGGTTACATACCTATAGGTCAAAGCTGCTCAGATTGGAATGCAGACTTTATTGCAGAAACCCCCAGCCAAATTAAGGATTTTATACCTAACTTATAATGATTAAAGCCTCTACATACAAAGCTCCAGATAATTTACTAAAAGATAAGGTTATCTTAATAAGTGGAGGAGGATCCGGTATTGGAAGAGAGGCAGGTCTTACTTTTTCTTCTTTTGGAGCAGAGACTATTTTGTTAGGCAAAGACCCTTCAAACTTAGAAGAGACATATAGTCTTTATGAAAAAAACAATCTTAAAAAACCAATTTTGCAAGTAATAGATCTAGAAACAGCTCAAGAAGAAGACTTTAAAAATATTTCCAATGAGGTGCTTAAAGAATTTGGTAAATTGGATGGTCTTCTTAACAACGCAGGGATTTTAGGTACTAAGACTTCGATCCAGAATTATGATTTAGAAGAATGGAGACGTGTATCAAAAGTTAATTTTGAGTCGGCTCTCCTATTAACAAGATCTTTGTTCCCCGTGTTGGAAATACCAGATAATTCTTCAGTTGTATTTACCTCTTCAGGAGTTGGAAAGAAGGGACGAGCCTATTGGGGAGCTTATGCTATTTCTAAATTTGCTACTGAGGGGTTGGTACAAATTCTTAGTGAAGAGCTTGAAAAGACCTCCGGTATTAGAGTGAATGCCATAAACCCTGGACCAGTAGAAACTAAGATGAGAGCTCAAGCTTATCCTGCTGAAGACCCAAAAACTTTAAAAAGTCCAAAAGAAGTAATGAATGCATATCTTTTCCTAATGGGAACAGATAGCTTAAACATCACAGGGAAATCAATTGAGGCCCAATAGATTTAATCTCCTTCTCTGCCAACTCTTTATAATTTCCTTGTCTAAGATTTGCCGGAAGGAATAATCCACCAATTCTGACTCGTTTTAATCTTGAAACAGAAAAACCCTGGCTTTCCCACATCCTCCTAACTTCCCTTGTTCTGCCCTCCATAATAACCATAGCAAACCATTGGTTAGATTTTCCTTTTCTACCCGGCTGTATGTCAGAAAAACTGGCTTTTCCGTCTTCTAAATGTACCCCTTCTAAAAGTTTTCTAATATGATCAGGTTCAACCTGTCCTCGAATTCTAGCAACATATTCTCTTTCAATTTTAGATGAAGGATGCATTAATTTATTAGCCAGTTCTCCGTTATTAGTAAACAACATTAAGCCCGAAGTATTAATATCTAGTCTGCCTACAGATATCCATTTTCCCTTGCTTATTTTGGGTAGGGCAAGAAACACTGAAGGCCGCCCTTCAGGGTCTTTTGTAGAAGAGATCTCCCCTACTTTCTTGTTATACATTAAAACTCTTAAAGGATTAGTGCCCTCTGAAATCTCAACAGCCTTGCCATCAATTTCTATTGAGTCACGACGAGAGATAGACATTCCCAAAATGGCTTCTTGTCCATTTATTTTAATTCTGCCCTCTCTTATAAGGTTTTCAGCCTGTCTTCGAGAGACAATCCCTTCGTTAGCCAGGATTTTTTGAATCCTCTCTTTCATAGGAATTTACTTTCTGATTTTTAATGAGGGGCTTGTAATTCTGATTGCGATTCTGTTTGTTCTTTTTCTTCTTCAAGAGGAAGTTCCATATCTAAAGAATTCACATCAGGTAAGTCAGGAAGATCTGGCAATTCCCTAAGATGTTGAAGACCAAAATAATCTAAGAACTCTTTAGTGGTGGCATACAGAGATGGACGTCCTGGAACATCTCTCTGACCTACAATTTTGATCCAACCCCTTTCTAGAATTCCTCTGATTAACTGGGTTCCTACAGACACACCTCTTATTTCCTCGATTTCTCCCCGAGTGATGGGTTGCCTGTAGGCTATAAGGGCTAAAGTCTCGAGAGTAGCTTTTGTGTATTTTTGTGGCTTTTCTTCCCAAAGTTTAGCTATATATTCTGACAAGGACTGTTTAACTTGCATCCTGTAACCAGAAGAGACTCTCTTTAACTCCACACCTCTATTAGTACATAGCTCTTCAATCTCATCTAATGTTTCTTTTATATCTTCTTTATCTGGAGTTTGATCCTTAGGAAAAAGTCTCTGAATCTCTTTTATAGTGAGAGGCCTAGAGGCAGACAAAAGGGCGGCTTCTATGATTTGTATCAACTTATTTTCCATTAGTGCACCTCCTCAATTCCTTTAATGTGTATTGGTCCAAACTCTTCTGATTGAACAATTTCAATTAATGAGTCTTTCAATAATTCTAAAACAGCTAGGAAGGTAACGACAACTCCCATCCTGCCTTCTTTAATCTTAAACAAGGTAGAAAATTCTATGAAAGTCTCATTCCTCATTCTTTCAAGAATCTCAGTCATTCTCTCTCTCGTCGAGAGTTGTTCAAAGTTAATAAGATGAGCTTTTGATTGATCTACTCGACGCATTACTTCTGCTAAGGCGAAGCTCAGTTCTTCCATTGGTAAGTCGACTATTGGAGTAACTGCTTCAAATTCAGGCAGTTTTGCACCTGCTAAAAAGAAATCTCTATTAAGCCTAGGTAATAAATCTATCTTTGATGCAGCCTCCTTAAATCTTTGATATTCCTGTAATCTTCTCATTAATTCTGCTCTAGGGTCTTCTTCTTCTTCATTGTCAGAAGGTCTGGGTAATAGCATTCTAGATTTTAACTCAGCTAAATATGCTGCCATGACAAGATAATCCCCTGCTAACTCAATCTGAAATGCTTCCATGAGATCAATGTAAGAGACGTATTGTTCTGTTATTTTTGCTACATCAATATCTAAAATATCAAGATTCTGTTTTCTTATGAGGTACAACAAAAGATCTAAAGGACCAGCAAAAGTATCTAGAAAGATCTTTAATGAATTTGGGGGAACATACAGGTCTTCTGGCAAAGAAGTCACTTCCTTACCCTGTACAGTAGCTAATACTATCTCCTCTTGACGAGGTACTTTGTTTTCAGACATTTGCCAATACCCTTGTATTGGGTCGTCATTATAGCCTAGGAGCCCTATTTACCAATAAAAAGGAGGTTACTGAAAATATCTGTTTGTAATGGGGTAGCGTCTGTCTTTTCCAAAACCTCTGGCAGTAATCCTCACTCCTGGAGGAGCCTGTCTCCTTTTGTATTCACTTTTATCAATTAACTTAATTACCTTTTTTACTGTCTTTTTCTCGAATCCTTTCTCTACTATATCGACTAGGCTTAAATCTTTTTCGACATAAAGCTCTATAATTTCATCGAGTATTTTGTATTCCGGTAAGCTGTCAGAGTCCTTTTGATCAGGAGCCAGCTCAGCTGAAGGAGGCCTGTCTATAATTCTTTGAGGTATTACTTGAGAGATAGAATTTCTGTAATTTGCTAATTCATAAACCCAAGTTTTTGGGACATCTTTTAGGACAGCAAAGCCACCTGCTGTATCTCCGTAAAGGGTTGAATACCCAACTGCTGTTTCACTCTTATTTCCTGTAGTTAATACTAAATAACCTGACTTATTAGAGATGGCCATAAGTAATACACCCCTACTTCTGGATTGAAGATTTTCTTCAGTCTTATCCTTTTTCTTACCTTTGAATTCTTTCTTAAGAGATTTTTCAAATGAATTATAAATGTCTTGAATTTCTATTACTTCATGTTGAATGCTTAGATTTTGAGCAAGCAGTGCTGCATCCTCCACACTCATATCAGAAGTGTATTTAAAAGGCATCATAACTGTCTTAACTCTATCGGACCCTATCGCATCAGCTGCTATAACAGCGGTTAAAGCAGAATCAATACCACCCGACGAGCCAATCAAGGCCCCAGTAAATCCATTCTTTTCTATATAATCCTTGGTGCCTAAAACAATGGCATCATATAAATTCTTTGCTTCTAAAGACTCTACTACCTTCTTCTTGTTTTTTAACTGAAAACCACCATCTTTGTTGACAAAATCTAGAGTAGCAGTTGCTGTTTTAAAGCTAGGTAATTGAAGATCAATACCTGATCCAGGTGAGACTACCAATGAGGATCCATCGAAAACAAGTTCATCTTGGCCTCCAACTTGGTTTACATAAATGATGGGAACAGAAAACTTGTCAGCATGACTTATTAAAACTGTTTTCCTTTCTTCAAGCTTATTCTTGTGAAAAGGGGAAGCATTTAAATTAAGTATAAGCTCAGCTCCCCTTCTTGTAGCCTGCCTTATGGCCTTTGTATACCAAATATCTTCACATATAGTTAAACCCAAGACCCTATCTTTAATTTTTATTAAACAAGGACCTTTGCCAGGTGAAAAATACCTCTTTTCATCAAATACTTTATAGTTAGGAAGTTCTTGCTTAAAGTACTCAGCTTTAATTTCTCCCCCACAAATTAATCCTGCTGCATTGTATATATTCTGATTCTTCTTTCTTGGATAGCCAATGATCAAATTTAAATCTGGGCAATGACTTGCTAACTTATTAATAGCTTCATCTAAAGAAACAAATAAATCATCTCTCAAAAGTAAATCTTCCGGAGGGTAGCCAGTTAAAAACATTTCAGAGAAAAGAACTAAGTCTGGTTTTTCCTTCTTTAAATCTTCTATTGCATTAAGTGCAAGAGCTAAGTTTCCCTTTACATCTCCAACAACAGGATTTTCTTGAACAATGCTTATTTTCATTCAGATTGAATTGATAAGGCTAATTAGATTCATTAAATATGTAAGGAAAAGGGGAATGTAATCATCTTTTAAAAAAACTTATAGTATTCTAATACTACAAACTATTAATTATCTAGGTAAAATGCAAAACCCTTTTTATCGAAGAAAGAAATGAAATATCTAACAGATGATATAAGAATCTCTGGAATGCAGGAGCTATTGCCTCCTGAGAGGCTTATGGAGGAACAACCTATTTCTGAATCTTCTTCAAAACTCGTGTTTGAATCAAGAAATAAGATTTCAGAAATTATTAACCAAAATGATGACAGATTAATTGTTGTCGTAGGGCCTTGTTCAATACATGATCCAGATGCAGCTTTAGATTATGCAGAAAATTTACTTGAAGTATCTAGGGAATACGAAGAGGCTCTACAAATTATTATGAGGGTTTACTTTGAGAAACCCAGGACTACTGTTGGTTGGAAGGGTTTAATAAATGACCCAGATCTTGATAATTCTTTTAACATCAACAAAGGTATTTCACTAGCAAGACAACTCTTAAGAGATCTTAATGATTTAGGTGTATGTGCTGGAACAGAATTCTTAGATGTAATTACTCCACAATACTTAGCAGATTTAGTCTCATGGGGAGCAATTGGTGCAAGAACAACTGAAAGTCAAGTTCACAGAGAATTAGCTTCAGGTATGTCTTGTCCAATCGGTTTCAAGAACACTACAGATGGAGATGTAAAAGTTGCTGTTGATGCACTTAAATCTGCAAAAATGCCTCATATGTTTTTATCAGTCACCAAAGAAGGTCGTTCAGCTGTCTTCTCTTCAGCTGGGAATGAAGACTGTCATGTAATCTTGAGGGGTGGTAAAGAGCCTAATTATGGATCTGAATCCATTGAAGACACAGCAAACTTATTAACTGAATCAGGCTTGAAAGCCTCCATGATGGTTGATATGAGTCATGGAAATAGCTCTAAACAGCATAAAAAACAGATTGAGGTATGTAACAGTATATGTAGTCAATTACTTTCAGGAGAAAGTCGTATCACAGGAGTTATGATTGAAAGTAATTTAGTCGAAGGGAACCAATCCATAACAAGAAAACAGGACCTAGTGTATGGTCAAAGCATAACTGATGCTTGCTTAAACTGGGAAGACACAAGGGGTTGTTTGGAATCTTTATCAGAAGCCATAATAGGAAGAAGACAAAAATAAAAACTACTGCTTGTTAATAGTTTACAGATAATCTAATCTCAGTGATCCGGTAAAAAGACATGACGGATAACTTTCTTTCTTTCTCAAAAGACGCAGCTAAAACTCTCGGACTCTCCGAAGCTGTTGTGCTAGAAACTATAAGAACCAAAATACAATCACAGAATAATCAGTTTATAGAATTGGATTCAATTCTTAAGGAAACCATTTTTTGGGATGAGAAAAAAACAATAACCTTAATATCAAAATTACAACTGAGAGGCCTAGTTAACTTCGATAAAGACAAAAAAAGAATCTCTTTGATTTTATCCAAAAAGAAAATCAAAGACACAAATGTTGATAAAAAAGGTTTTGGAGAAAGAACTGAGTCTTTCATGGAAAAGAACTGGGAGCCCGATGCTGCACTAATCGATCAAGCTAGTGAATATGGGATTTCTAAATCTTTTGTGCTATCTCAGCTCGATGACTTTATTCATCTACACAGAGAGAAAAGTGACACCAGCTATTCTTGGGGAGTCAAATTCTTAAGATTTGTAATAAAGAAATGGCGCTCGCAGGAAATATCAGACATTAAACAATTAAAAAGAAAACCTATAGATCAATCTTGGCAACCCGATGAAGAAGCTATAGAGATCTTAACTAAGGCTGGAATTAGTAAAGAATTTATTAAAAATGAAATACCTGAGTTCATTTTATACTGGAGTGAAAAAGGTGATGTATCAGACACTTGGAATAGTAAGTTTATTGGCCAAGTTAGAAGGCAATGGGCAAAAACACAGCATTTAATAGATAATTCTGAACTTCCGGAACCCATTTCATCTGATTGGAAACCAAACCAAGATTTTTATGAAGTTTTAGCTCTTACTGAAATCGATAAGACTTTTGCTGATTCCGTATTAAACGAATTTATTCTCTATTGGAAAGAAACAGGTCAAGCACATAATTCTTGGAATAGTAAATTCTTCCAACATGTCAAATATCAATGGCAGCGACAACAAGGATTCAATCAATCCCAACCTTTGAATGATGTAGATCGAAGAATTCAATCAAGCTGGGACTTAAAAACTGAAGAAAAGACTGAAGAAATTGAGTTAATTTCTAAAAAGAAAGTTAAATCTAAGTTGGAAGAACTCAAGAAAAAGCATCTAATCTAGTTTTATTACTACTATTTTGGTGTTATAGTTAGGTATAACACCTATTAATTTATGAAAATTAGACAAACCTACATTACTTCATTTATAACTTTGGTTATAGCCATTCTCTGGATGTTATCTGGAATGCTTGCTGACGACGAGTTTGAAGTTAAAACTAAGACCCAACTTGAAACCATTTCTTCTGTAACTGTTTTAAACAGCACTGCTGCAGAAAAAGCTAAAAAAATTAAGGTCAGCGGAACTACTGAAGCGGATAAACTGATTAAAATTAGAGCCGAAGCAAGCGGAACAGTTGTATCTAGACCTGTACAACAAGGTCAATTTGTAAAGAAAGATCAATTAATTTGCCAGCTGTACAATGCAAGTAGGAGTTCTTATCCAAAAGTAAAAGCTCCCTTTGATGGTTATTTGGAAACTTTTTCGGTTAAAGAAGGAGATTACCTTAATACTGGGGCTGTTTGTGCAACCATAATTGATCCTGATCCCATGAGACTAATCGGGGAAGTTTCTGAAAAGGAAATTAATTTCGTTAAAGTTGGTGCTAAAGCTGAGGCCGAATTAATTTCTGGAAAAAAAGTTGAAGGGGTGGTCTCCTTTGTCAGTACATCTGCAAATAAAGGAACACGGACTTTCAGGGTAGAAATAGATGTTAAAAATTCTGATAGATCAATAAGAGATGGTGTATCTGCTCAAATAGCAATAAAGGGTGACACAATCCTTGCCCACAAAATATCCCCTTCTATTCTAATGCTTGGTGAAGCTGGAGAACTGGGTATAAGAACTGTAAATGAAGATGATCAAGTTGAGTTTAAAAAAATAGATATTTTAGAAGACAGCATGGAAGGTATTTGGATAACGGGTCTCCCCAAAAATACAAGAATTATTACTGTTGGCCAGGAATATGTATTCCAAGGTCAAACTGTAAATGTTAAAGAAATCTCAGCGTCTCCAGAAGCATGAAGAATATTGTTCTAGCAGCAATTAACAAAAACAAAGCTTCAGTAAGTGTATTCATATTACTCAGTTTATGGGGCATCTATGCCCTAGGCAGCTTACCAAAAGCAACTGAACCAGATGTTCAATTTCCAGGAGTCGGAGTTTCAGTGGTTTACGAAGGTGTTTCCCCCCAAGATTCAGAAAGACTACTCGCTAAGCCACTTGAAACTGGATTAAGAACAATAGAGGGCGTTGAGGAAGTTAGAGCAACTGCAACTACAGGGTATGCTTTTCTAACAGTTCTATTTGATCAAGATTGGGATATGGACAAGGCTCTTTACGACGTGAGAGTAAAGGTTGATGAAATCAGACCCTTACTTCCTGCTGACACCCGAGAGCCTAATGTTCTAGAATTTTCAACTAGAGATGAACCAATTTTAACTATAGGCCTTCTAAGTGACTCTGTATCTGAAAGGGTATTAAGAAATCTTGCTGAAGAACTTCAGGATGAGATTGAAACCATTCCTGAAGTACTTGAAGCTGATCTACAAGGAGTCCCAGAGGAGATGCTGGAAGCTTTAGTCAGAAAATCTGATCTTGAATCTTATGGTATTTCAATGAGTGAGTTATATCAGGCAATTTCAAATGCTAACCGAGTAATCCCTGCAGGCTCTCAAGATACAGGTAAAGGAAGCTTTCAAGTAAATGTTCCAAGTGTGTTTGATAGCTTGGAAGACATAAATAACTTACCCATTAAGGTATCAGGAAACTCTGTTGTGACCTTAACTGATGTAGCAGAAGTAAGACGAACATTCAAAGACAGAGGTGGTTATTCAAGGGTTAATGGTATGCCTGCCGTTTCTATAGACATCAAAAAAAGAAGTGGAACTAATGTCATCGATACCAACAAAAAGGTTAAAGCATTAATTGCTGAACAACAAAAATCATTTCCTCCAGGAGTTGATGTTGTCTATTCAAGGGATAATGCAGACTGGGCTCTGGATATGATTTCCGAAACAGAAGGAAATGTTTTAACTGCTGTGGTTATAGTAATGATAGTAGTACTTGCAGCACTTGGATTCAGGACTTCAATGCTAGTTGGCATGGCTATCCCTTTTAGTTATCTTTTTGCATTAATGATTATGTCTATAGTAGGCAAAGAATTTAACTTTATGGTTATGTTTGGAATGCTTATTTCTATGGGTATGACCATTGATGGTTCCATTGTAGTTACAGAATATGCCGATAGAAAAATGGCTGAGGGTATGGATAGAGTTAATGCCTACACCAGTGCTGTTAGCAGAATGTTTTGGCCAGTTGTTACATCTACTGCAACTACACTAGTGGCCTTTACTCCATTGATGTTCTGGGGCGGTATGGGCTCCTTCATACGCGATATGCCTACTACTGTTTTCTTCGTTCTTTCCGGTTCGCTTCTCTATGCCCTATTTTTTGCACCCGTCTTGGGCGCTCTGTTTGGTGGACTGGCTAAAGGAAGAGGCTCTAAGGAACAGATCGATCAAGTTAGGAGATTAGAAACTGATGAACCAACTTCTCTGCCAGGTTTTACTGGAGCTTATGCAAGGAAAATCTCTAATTACCTAAAACACCCAATACAAATAATATTTTTAATTATTTTCTCTATCTGTTTAATTATCTTTAAAATCTGGCCAGATCACGGCAAAGGAACAGTTTATTTTCCAGATGTAGCCCCGCAATACGGCACCATAAATATATCTGCAAGAGGAAATTTTTCAGTTGATGAGGTATTGGCTTTAGCTCTTGATGTCGAAAAAGACGTACTGCAAGTCGAAGACATTGAAACTTCTTATACTAAAACTGGCCAAGGCAGAAGTAGGTTTGGCAGAGGATCGTCTCCAGACCGGATAGCTTCTATAACAACGGACTATTATGATCAAGATGAGAGGCCTTCAGGCAAAGATGGTTATGCCATATTAAATGAAGTGAGAGAAGCCACAAAAGGCCATTCCGGAATCTTGGTCCAAGTAGAATCTGAGAAGCATGGCCCACCAATTGGTCGAGCGATTGATATTAATGTTCTAGGAGAAAATCCCAGAATTCTAAAAACGGCAACTGAAAAAATTACTAGATTTATTGAAACTGAAATTGATGGACTTATAGATGTTGAGAATGATTTACCCAAGAGAGGTCTTGAATGGAAACTGGATATAGATAAAACAAGAGCAGCACAATTTGGTGCTAGTTTGAATGATGTTGGTGCAGCCGTTCAGATGGTTACCGGCGGTATCAAAGTAGGAGAATATAGGCCTCTAGATGCTGACAGAGAATTAGATATCAGGGTTAGATTTCCCAAATCAGAAAGAAATATCGACCAACTTGAGAAGCTTAACGTTAAAACCAATAAGGGACTTGTAGCAGTTAGTAGTTTTTTAGAATCAAAGGCTGTGCCTGAAACCACCTCAATACAAAGACTGGACGGAAAAAGGGTCTATAAAATTTCTGCTGAAAAAGAAAAAGGAGTTGTCGTTTCAGAAAAGATGCGTCAAATCAAAGAATGGATGTCTACAGCTGATTTAGGCCAAGGAATCTCAATTAACTATGGTGGGTTTGAAAGATACAACGCTGAGGCGACAAACTATTTAGTAAATGCATTTATATTAACTTTATTCTTAATGATGATAATGATGGTGGCTCAATTTAATAGCTTCTATCAGGCTCTAGTTATTCTTTCTGCAATAGTTCTCTCTTTTGGAGGGGTTTTCCTTTCTTTATTAATCTTTAATAGGCCTATAAGTACTATGCAAACAGGAATAGCGTTTATTGCTCTTACTGGAATTATTGTTAATAACAATATTGTTTTAGTAGATACTTTTAATGTTTTAAAGAGAAACAACCCAGAAAGCGATATTAAAGACATAGCTTTGAGAACTGCTGTTTTAAGACTAAGGCCTGTTTTCCTTACTTCTTTTACAACCATCGCAGGATTACTCCCAATAGCCTTGGGCTATAGTGTTGATCTTCTAGACAGGACTTTGAAGGCAGGTTCTTTCATATCTAGTTACTGGGAACAAATGGCTGGAGCGCTTGCAGTGGGATTGGCTGTAGGAACAGTGCTTACGCTGGTTGTTACTCCTTGTGCACTGGTAGTTCCAGAAGCTCTAAGAAATATTTATAGCAAAGTTAAGGGCTCCTTAAATAAAGCAGAAAAAAAGATCTTTAGTAAAGAATCTACGCAAGCTTAAAACTATATTAAAATCCCCCTACCAAAACTGCATCTTTTAAAATTTAACCGAATAAACATAGCTATTTGGAGAAGTGATCTATGCTAAA
>JAKUUL010000005.1:21839-47183 GCA_022447025.1 SAR86 cluster bacterium
GGACATGGAAGATATCTTTTCTATCAATTTTATTTTTTTCTTTCTTACTTTCTTCAGAAGTTGAAGAAGAAATAATTGTAGAAGCGAAGAAGGTAGATAGCATCTCTGATTGGAAAGAAGAGGTTTCTTCTACCAGTCTTAACTCAGAAGAAATTTCTTTGCTAGATGCGAAGCACCCAAAACAAGTATTCAGTACAATCCCTGGGATTTGCATAACTCTAGGATCAGGACAGGTACACCTAACTTCTATCAGATCTCCAGTCCTTACAGGTCCAGGGGCATGTGGATCTTTATTGATACTAGAGGACGGAATTCCAGTAAGACCCAATGGATTTTGTAATGTAAACGGACTGCTTGAAACTCAAACTGAAACCGCATCCAGTTTAGAAGTCATTCGAGGTCCTGCCAGTGCCAGATACGGAAGCAATGCTATGCATGGCGTAATAAATGTCGTCTCTAAATCTATAGAAGATATGAATACCATATCTTCAAATCTAGGCCCTAATAAATATACGAATTTCAAATCATCTATTGGTGATTCCGAAAACTGGAGAATAAATACTTTATTTTCCAGTGATGATGGTTTCAGAAAAGAATCCGGGTACGACCAACAAAAATTTCATTTAAAGAATAAGTTTATTTTTTATAAATCCGATGCAACTTTTAATCTAAGACTGACTAACTTAAATCAAGAAACAGCAGGATATATATTAGGAAAAGATATCTATAAAGATAAAAAAGAAAGCGAAAAGAATCTTAACCCTGAAGCTTATAGGGATGCTTACTCTTTAAAATCAAATCTCAAATTCTTATGGGAGCTTAACAATAATATTGTTTCGCTTGTACCCTATTTCAGAAAAACCAAGATGGAATTTCTGCAACATTATCTACCAGGAACGCCTGTTGAAAATAATTCGCATACAAGTTTTGGGTTAATAGCTTCTTATGTAAATAAATTAGATAACATTCAATTGACCTCTGGTATACAGACTGAAAGCGCTAAAGTTAAATTAAAAGAATTTCAAAAATTTTCTTTAACTACAAGTTCAGCCTTCAACAATGCCGTTAGGCCTCAAGGATTTCATTACAACTATGGAGTTGATTCAAGGTCAGTAGCTGTTTTCTTTGGTTTTGATGAATTTTTAATAGGAGAGAATTCTTTTGCGTTCGGAGATTTAAGGCTAGAACACAATGATTACTCTTATGACAACAAAATATTAGCAGGAAATACTAAAGATGATGGAACGCCATGCGGATTTGGTGGATGTTATTACTCAAGACCAGAAGACCGAGATGATAATTTTGATGAAGTCAGCTTTAGATTAGGACTAGAAAAAAAAGTAAATCTTTTAACTGTATTTTCACAGATAAGTATGGGATTTCGCCCACCGCAAATGACCGAATTGTATAGGCTACAAAAGAAACAAACTGTGGGAGATATAGATTCTGAGAAATTAACTATGTTGGAAATAGGCAGTAGATTTCTATCGGATTATTTTGAAGCCTCCATAAGCATCTATGCCGGTAAAAAAAGAGACTCTATTTTTAGGGACGCTGAAAACTTTATTCAAGATAATGGTAAAACTGATCACAAGGGACTAGAGCTATTCACAAGACTAAGAATTAATGAAAAAAATTCCTTATTCTTTGCTGGTACGTTTCAGAATCATAAATATGACTTTTCCACTGAAACTTCCATGAGAGAGCAAATTATTTCAGGTAATTATGTTGATACATCACCTAAAACATCTTTTAACCTAAGGTGGCTTAATACACTTTCAAACAGTATGAAATTTGAACTTGAAGCAGAAAGACTTGGTTCGTACTATACCGATGCAGCTAATTTACATGAATACGAAGGTCATACTTTAATCCATTCACGATTTGTTTATCTTTATAGAAATAATTTCAGGCAAATTATCAGAGTTCATAACCTATTTGATGAGGATTATGCTGAACGCGCTGACTTCAATGCTTTTGGTGGAGATAGATATTTTCCAGGTCTTCCGAGGCAAATTTATATTAGTTTGGAATACTCGTTTTAAAATAAACATAAAAATTTATTGAAAAATTAGATAAACTCTAGATCTTATGGCTGAAAAGAAAACTGCAGTAAATTTTGAGAAAGCAATTAAAGATCTTGAAAAGATTGTTGAAGACCTAGAGTCAGGTGAACTAAGCTTAGAACAATCGCTTAAAACCTTTGAAAAGGGAATTAAGCTAACACGTCAATGTCAGGGAGAGCTTGAAAAAGCTGAACTTAAAGTTAAAAAGCTGGTTGAAGAAAATGGAGAGCTTAAAACTAAGCCTCTAACTAATGGCTAATTCACATAACTGGATTACTCCATATGAAAAAAGGATAAATTCTGCTTTAGGATCTTTGCTTCCTGATGACGACAGTATTCTTAGTAAAGCCATACGTTATTCAGTTTTAAACGGTGGAAAGAGACTAAGGCCTTTATTAGTTTATCTATCCTCAGAACTGGGTAACTCTTCTCCTGAAGCTCAAGACTCAGTAAGTTGTGCTGTTGAGTTAATTCATTGCTACTCACTAATTCATGATGACCTACCCTCTATGGATGATGATTCATTAAGAAGAGGAATGCCAACCTGTCATAAAGAGTTTGGGGAGGCAGTTGCAATATTAGCTGGAGATGCGATCCAACCCATGGCTTATTATTCGTTAACTAACTCTAAAGAAATCGAAGATAAGCATAAAGTTAGCTTAGTAAGTTTGTTGGCTGAAGCTTGTGGTCAAAATGGAATGGTTGAAGGGCAAATCTTAGATATTTCTGAAAACAAATCTCTTTCAATCGAAGATTTAGACTACATGCATAGCAAAAAGACCGGAAGTTTGATAAAAACTTGTCTGGAGATGGGTGGTTTAATATCTTATTTACCAGAGCAGGAGATTAATCTCCTTTCAGAGTATGGTGAAAAGGTAGGCCTTGCTTTTCAAATTCGTGATGACATCATTGACTTACAATCGCCTACCGAAATAAGTGGAAAAACTCAGGGTGCAGATATATTGCAGAAGAAGATTACCTATCCCAATCTGATAGGAATGGAACGCGCTAAGAAAAGAACCATAGAGTTATGCGAAGAGGCACAAGAAACAGTAAAAAAATTATCAGGAGATTCTACTAAATTGATTAAACTCTCCGACTTTATATCAAATAGGAATTATTAGTTTTGAAGATTTTTGAAGAAATACCTACCCAAGAACCCTCAGGTGAATTTCTCCCATCAGTTAATTTTCCTGCAGATTTAAGAGACTTAGATTTAAAGGATCTCCCAAAATTTTCTGATGAATTAAGAGAGTATCTCCTGTATAGCGTGGGGCAAACCGGAGGTCACTTTGGAGCCGGTTTAGGTGTAGTAGAACTGACCACCGCTCTTCATTATGTTTTTGATACTCCTAAGGATAAGATTGTTTGGGATGTAGGTCACCAAGCTTATCCCCACAAGTTAATTACAGGAAGAAAGGAAGCCATGGATACCATTAGACAAACTAATGGCTTAGCACCCTTCCCTTCAAGGTTGGAAAGCGAATACGACACTTACGGAGTAGGACATTCAAGTACTTCAATTAGCGCAGCGTTAGGTATGGCTTCTGCAGCTAAATTAAAAGGAGAAGACAAAGAAATTGTCGCTGTAATAGGTGATGGAGCCATGACTGCAGGTATGGCTTATGAAGCACTATCTCATGCCGGTTCTATTGATGAGAACATTCTTGTTGTACTGAATGACAATCAGATGTCTATCTCTGAGAATGTTGGAGGACTTAAAAATTATTTAGCAAAAATCTGGGCAAGTCCTCTTTACAACCAAATAAGAGAAGGAGGTAAAACTGTTCTAAGATTTATTCCAGCTGCAAGCAGGATAGCTAGAAAAGCTGAGATCCAAGCTAAAGGACTACTTACCCCAGGAACCTTATTTGAAGAACTTGGACTTTCTTACATTGGACCAGTTAATGGTCACGATACAGTGGGAATGGTAAAAATATTAAAAGACCTAAAAAGCCTGAAAGGACCAAGACTTCTTCATGTCATCACACAAAAAGGCAAAGGATTCTTACCAGCCGAGCTTGATCCTATTGGTTACCATGCCATCAATAAAATCAAACCTCTAAAACAACAAAAGGACGAAGCAGTAAAAGTTACAACTTACTCTCAAATCTTTGGCGAGTGGTTATGTTACAAAGCAGAAGAAGACAATCTTCTAACAGCTATAACTCCAGCCATGAGAGAAGGGTCTGGGTTAGTCGAGTTCTCAAAAAAATTCCCAGATAGATATTACGATGTCGCTATAGCTGAGCAGCATAGTGTGTCGTTGGCAGCCGGAATGGCATGCGAAGGACTTAAACCGGTAGTGGCTATATATAGTACTTTTCTGCAAAGAGCTTATGACCAGCTTATACATGATGTAGCCTTACAAAACCTTAATGTACTATTCGCCATAGACAGAGCTGGCTTAGTAGGAGCGGATGGTCCGACTCATCAAGGTGCTTTTGATATTTCTTATCTGCGCTGTATTCCAAACATGGTAATCATGACTCCTTCTGATGAAAACGTTACTTGGAAAATGCTAAACACGGGATTTGATTACGTGGGACCAGTATCAATAAGATACCCTAGAGGTTCAGGTCCAGGTTCTAAAGTAGAAAAAGATAATTCCACTATAGAATTAGGTAAAAGTTCACTAATTAAGGATTCTCAAGAGTCGCGAATAGCGATTATGAACTTTGGCAGCATGCTAGAACTAGCAGATGAGTTGTCAGAAAAATACAATGCTTGCCTGATCGATATGAATTTCGTAAAGCCTTTAGATCATAAAAGAATTAAAGAATTGGCTGAAAAATATAAATTGTTAATTACCATTGAAGAAAATGTCGTTAAAGGAGGTGCCGGGTCAGCTGTGGCAGAATTCCTAGCAGATAATAATCTAAATGTTTCCCTTCTTAATTTTGGTATTTCAGATGAGTTCGTTGAACATGGTAGTCCAGATCATCAAAAAGTGAGTTCTGGTTTAGGTAAAGAAGAGATTACGGAAAAGATTAATAGAAGATTAGAAAAGCTATAGTAAGAATTAGAGCTGAAATTAAACCAGCAATAACATCATCCATCATTACTCCATAGGGACTGTCCAATTTATCAAAGTAACTGACAGGTTGCGGCTTCCAAATATCAAAAATTCTAAACAAAACAAATGAGAAAATAATCCACGGCCAAAAAGATTCAAAAACAACTAGTGGAAAAGAAGCTATCCACATTCCAACAAACTCATCCCAAACAAACATTTTTGCATCTTTTTCAGAAGCCATTGTTTTCCTATATAAGTACAACCCAAAAAAGAAACTAGTTACGACTAAAAGAACATACGCAGTAAGAATAAAAATGTAGGCAAAAGGCCTAAGAAAAGGAACT
Organism: SAR86 cluster bacterium; assembly: GCA_022447025.1. Taxonomy (GTDB): domain Bacteria; phylum Pseudomonadota; class Gammaproteobacteria; order Magnimaribacterales; family Magnimaribacteraceae; genus AEGEAN-183. Next base: position 27,266 of record JAKUUL010000005.1, read on the forward strand.
ATTAAAAAATAAAAAATTAAAATTGCTAATAAGCTTCCTACAGTTCCAGGAATAAATGGAGATAATCCACTACCAAAACCAATCGCAAACCAAGTTAAAGGTTTTTTGAAGTTCACTCCGTTAGAAGTCATCTTTTAAAAGTGCTGAAATCCTGAAGAAGCTTTTAGAAAATCTCCTTCTGGGGTAATAATCTGCACTTCATACCCTTTTATTATTAGGCCGATTTCACAAATTGGTATTTTTTCCTGTTTAGATATCCCTTCTATTTTTTCTTTGTTTGTTTTATCTGAAGTAAAAAGAATCTCGTAATCATCGCCTTTATTCATTTCTTCTGAAGATAATGATTTAGATAAAAAAGTGGGGATCTTTTCTAGGTAAACATTTGCGCCAACTTTACTTGCTGTACAAATGTGATTTAAATCTTGAAACAGCCCATCAGAGACATCAATAGCTGATGATGCAATTCCTTTTAATTTATTACTTACCCCAAATCTTATTTTTGGTCTTAGATACCTGCTTTTCTTTAAGTCCACTAAATTATCTTTTTTTATGCTTTCAAGAGCAGAAGAAGCTTCACCTATTGTTCCAGTTAAATAGATTAAATCACCTACTTTAGCTCCCTTCCTGGTTAAGGCCTTACCTTTTTCAACGTAACCTCCTACCTGGACAGTAATTGAAAGATTGCCTTTAGTTGTATCACCACCAATTAAAGGTATCTTTAGCTCACTAGAAATATCTTCAAGTCCTCTTCTAAAACCTGATAACCATATAGGATCATAATCTTCTAGAGAAAGAGCCAAAGTAAACCATGAAGGTGTTGCTCCACAAGCAGCTAAATCACTAAGAGCAACTGAGACAGACCTATAAGCAATATCTGAAGCATTCATAGCTTTTAAAAAATGCACTCCTTCAATTGATGTATCTACAGAAATGACACTTTCTTTTCCTTTTGGAGGAGAAAGCACTGCTGCATCATCCCCCACAGAAACTCTGATGCCATGTTCTGCTAAATACGCAGAACCGACATCAGAAAAATATTCCTTTATTATTTGGTGCTCGTTTAAATTATCGAGACCTTTAACCAAATTTAATTTACTCAGGTATAGATTCAAACAAACCGGTAGCTCCCATGCCTCCACCAACACACATGGTTACTATTCCGTATTTCCCACCTCTTCTTCTGAGCTCCCTAGTTAAATGACCTACTTGTCTAGACCCAGTCATACCAAAAGGATGGCCTATTGCTATAGAACCGCCGTTAACATTTAGATTTTCAGTTGGTAATCCGAGTTGATCTCTTATGTAAACTACCTGAGAAGCAAATGCTTCGTTTAGTTCCCAAAGATCAATATCATCTACAGTTAGATTAGCAGACTTCAATAATTTAGGTATTGAATAAAGAGGTCCTATGCCCATTTCATCAGGCTGACAACCCACTACTGTAAATCCTCTAAAATAAGCCAAAGGCTTAACTCCTAAGTCATTTGCTTTATCTTCACTCATAACCATAGTCACTGAAGCACCGTCTGATAATTGAGAAGAGTTACCTGCAGTTACAGATCCTTCTTCTGGATCAAAAACTGGGTTAAGGCTTGCAAGCCCTTCTAATGTTGTTTCAGGCCTGTTGCAGTTATCTTTATCCACTACTGCATCCACTTCCTTTTCAGCTCCAGTTTCTTTATTAACTAACAGCATTTTAGTTTCCATAGGAATAATCTCATCATCAAAAAGACCTTGATCTTGTGCTTTGGCACATCTTTCCTGGCTTGATAGGGCGTACTCATCTTGTGCCTCCCTAGTTACTCCATATCTTTTTGCTACAGTTTCAGCTGTGGTTCCCATGGCGTGATAGATTCCTGGGGCTTCTTCTGCCAGTTTTTCATTCACATACATGTGCGTATTACTTTTACCCTGGGTAGTGCTGATCGACTCTACTCCACCAGCAATAATGCAATCTGCAAAACCACTTTGTACTTGAGTTGCTGCCATAGCAACAGTCTGAAGACCAGAAGAACAATATCTGTTTACCGTTGTACCTCCAACTTCTATAGGAAGTTTTGATAACACCGCAACATTTCTGGCAATATTGTGTCCCTGAGCACCTTCTGGTGCACCACAGCCTAAAATCATATCTTCTACTGTGGAGGGATCCACTTCAGGGTTTCTATCCATAAGCGCATCAACAATATGGGCTGTCATATTGTCCGCTCTAGTTTGATTAAAGCCTCCTCTAAAAGACTTTGCTAGACCTGTTCTAACACTATCTACTATTACTGCTTCAGCCATAATTTCTCCTTAAAACTAATTTTTTATTATCGGGCGAGTGATGTTAGGTTAGAGTTAAGAAATTGGCAAGAAAATAAAATAGCTTCTTAGAAGTTACTTATTTAATGAGTCTTTAAACCATTCAGGAACAATATCAATCTCATATTTTTTAGCCAGTTTCACTAATAAGGGAATTGTAATAGGTGCAAAAGGCATAAAAGTTAGAAATCCAAATCCTAATTCCTTAGATAGTACATTTAGTTGCTTATTTGCTTTATCAAGGTCTTCTTTTTTGGCATTCCCTTGGGAGTAAGAATAATAAGTTTTTAGCATTTCCTTAGTACTTTCAGAATCTTGCTCTAAAGTAATTTTTAATAAAACCAGGGCTCTTCTTATATTTCTTCCAAACATAATCTCATTTAACTCTCAGTTCCTTGTTTTTTACAAATATTCATAAGATACTAACAAAGAACTAAAAAAATTAATAAAACCTTCTGGAGTCAGAAAAATGAATAAACCTTTCCCATTTGCATTTACTTTAGGTGCAATTGTAGTCGTAGTTCTTTATTACCTGTTTTGGGATACTGAAGAACCTACTCAAGAGAATATTGTTGAAGAAGAGATTAGCGCTCCAATAGACTCTTCATCTTCAGTTGGACTCATAGATGATGAAAGAATTATAAATGCAGAAAGTGAGCCGGGAAACTGGATAGCTCACGGAAGGACTTATGAAGAACAAAGGTTTTCTCCTTTATTAAAAATTAATAAAGATAGTGTTTCTGATCTAGGATTGGCTTGGTACAAAGATATGGGGACTAATAGGGCTCTTGAAGCTACGCCAATTGTTGTAGATGGCATTATGTTCTTTACTAGTACTTGGAGTCGGGTTTATGCCGTAGAAGCTAAAACTGGGAAAACTATATGGAAATTTGATCCAGAAGTTCCGGGTGAATGGGCACGTAAAGCCTGTTGTGACATAGTCAATAGAGGGGTTGCTGTTTATGAAGGAAAAGTCTTTTTTGCTAGCTTAGATGGAAGATTGTTTTCACTTAATGCCGAAACAGGAGAAAAGATATGGGAAGTAGACACCATAACTGATCGTTCGAGAGCCTATACGATTACTGGCGCTCCCAGAGTAGCAAAAGGAAAAGTCTTTATAGGTAATGGAGGCGCTGAGTACGGTGTCAGAGGATATGTAACAGCCTACGATACTGAAACGGGCAAACAAGTATGGAGATTTTTTACTGTTCCTGGTGATCCATCTTTAGGGTTTGAAGATCCAGCTATGGAAATGGCTGCCAAGACCTGGAAAGGCACTAATTGGTGGGAATTTGGTGGCGGGGGTACTGTTTGGAACTCAATTGTCTATGACCCAGATTTTAATAATGTCTATTTAGGAGTTGGCAATGGATCTCCATGGACAAGAGAAATCAGATCTCCTGGAGGAGGAGATAATTTATTCTTAGCTTCTATAGTTGCTGTTGATGCTGATACCGGTGAATACAAATGGCACTATCAAACTACACCTGAAGATAATTGGGACTACACAGCCGTGCAAGATATGGCTTTAGCTGATATGGAAGTAGACGGAGAGAAGAAGAAAGTATTACTGCAAGCACCAAAAAATGGATTTTTCTATGTCATAGATAGATCTAATGGAAAGGTGCTAAGAGCTCACCCTTTTGCTGCTGTTACTTGGGCTACTCACGTTGACTTAGAAACTGGAAGACCAGTTGAAAATCCTGAAGTAGATTATTCTGAAAATGGATCTTTTGTTCTACCAGGACCTTTAGGTGCTCATAATTGGCAAGCAATGTCAGTGGATTTAGATGCGGGTCTTGTCTACATACCTGCTCAAGAAAATGCCTTCTTTTATGCGATTGAAGAAAACTATAAGAAAACAGGTATATTCAAAAGAAATCCAGGTAGATGGAATATGGGTATAGAAATGAGTTCTTTGGCCCAAAATGTACTTTCTAATTTAGAATCAATGCCCGAACCAGGAGGTTTTCTTAAAGCTTTTGACCCTTTAACTGGTGAAACTAAATGGTCTGTACCTATTCCGCATTACTGGAATGGAGGGGTTCTAGGGACTGCTGGAGGACTGGTTTTTCAAGGAGATGCCTTAGGCATGTTCTCTGCTTACGATAAGGAAACAGGAGAACGTTTATGGGAATTTAACACCTACACTTCTATGCTTGCGCCTCCAATTTCTTTTGAAATAGATGGAGAGCAGTACGTTTCAATCCTAACTGGATCTGGTGGAGGAGACCTATTTGGAGGAGAGCCTCTACCACCAATAGAAATACAAGCTTCTCTTACCTACAACAATTTTGGAAGATTGCTAGTTTTTAAATTGGGCGGCCAAAAGGAGTTACCTATACCCGATGTAAGAGATAAAACTATCCCCGAACAGGTCCTAGCAGATGTGAGTAACGATCAAATCCGTAATGGAGAAAGTAATTACAATCAATACTGTGCCGTATGTCATGGCTTTGTAGTCAAGTCTGCTGGAGGACTACCGGATTTAAGAAAGATGACTAAAGGCACCCATGATCTATTTAATAAAATAGTGTTGGAGGGTATCTTAGGAAGTAATGGTATGGCAGGTTTTGCTGATGTCCTTTCTGAAGACGATGTAAATAATATACATCATTATGTTAAGGCCAGAGCGCATGAAGATAGGGAGGTTTCCTTAGGAAATATGGAAGCACCTCAATTCACTTGGTATGGGGTAGAAGACTAATAGATTAATTTTCGAATTTAGTCTTAGGAGGTAAGCTTGGCGGAGCAACTTCTTGAAATTCAAAAGAAGGATTTCCTTCCTGGCTATTAATAGATTCTGAATCTTCATAAGGATTTGCGTTTTCATCAAAATTATCGGCATCAAGAACTCCATAAGTTTTTTTGCCATTAAGTTGAGTTCCTTCTTTGAGTTGAAGTAAAGCAGATTGCGCCATTTTATGATTTTTTTCACTCCAGATTAGGCTATAAGCCCTTGGTCTTCCTATTGGTATGCCAGCATCATCTTGGTATCTTATCCAAAAGTGAATTTCACCTTCCCTTTTAGTAAATTTATCTGGCTCATCTATAGAGACCCAAACAAGTCTAAATTCATCAGGAATCACTTGTGTAGATGGCCATCCCAATATTTGCTTATAACCCATCCATGTGAATACATAAAAGGAAGCCATGATGAAAACAACAAGCGTTTTTAATTTGCTTGAGAAAGATGAATAAAGTAAGAATATTAAAAGTAAGGCCGAAATGGCTACATAACCTAAAATCAAAAAAATCCTTTCTTCAATCACTTTTGTTTTCTATTAAGGAATTTCTGCCTAAGGCTTTTGTAAGTAACCTTTTCTGAATCTGATTTACATCAGATATATTCTTTTTTGAGTCAACTGAAAATCTGACAGCAGTTTTCTCATCCCCTACTCCTTTCAATTCATGACTACCGTAATAAACCAGCTCGACTTCAGGATTAAGTTTTTCTACCTTAACATCCACAGTCAGAGGCTTATCGTAATTTGCTTGATAGTGAAGAAGGTTAACTACGTATTCACCTGATTGAAGTGCTCTAATGGTGATGGTTTCTTGATTGATGGGGTTCGAAATCGTAGCGCCATTAACATTCATCTTGTCTGCAAATATTCCTCTGTCATCCCTATCTAAATGCATAAGTCCAGTATCTCGGTTGTGATACCAAACTAATCCTCCTTGAGGACTTTCTACTATGGCATCTACGTCATCAGGGTGCTGATCTGGCCATCTAACAGAAATAAGAATTTCTGCTTTAGAGTCTATCTTGCCGCCGTCGCTGGGATCTGAAATCAACATGAACGCAATGGCAAACATGAAGGCAAATCCTAAAAGGGAATTAAAAAGTAAATCTGTGAATGCGTCTTGTCCTTCCCCGTTATTAAGGATTCTGTGTTTCATTTAAATCCCTTAATCCAAGTCTCCAGAAGTAAGACCGTTAATTAATTTACTAAGTGAAGAATCAAGCAAAAAATACTGGAACTTGAGCATGGTGCTGGTGATCAAACCAGAGAGCGTGGTATACAGGGCAACAGCCATTCCTCCACTCATAGAGGAGAGTAAGGGTTGTATTTTTTCTGGATCAAAGTCTTTCATTTCACCAATTGGCAAAAGCATGAGAATAAATCCAACAACTGTCCCTGTTAAGCCGAGTTTTAATAAAACATCGGAAATCATGTGACCCAGTGCATGTCTGTTTGATAGCTCATCTTCAAGTATCCTTAAAAGACTTTGACTCTCTAAAGAGGACTTTGACTTGACTGCATCTAAGAAATCTAAAACCTTGCCCTCTCCTTTAATTTCAGAATCTAAATTTCTAGCAATGTAAATCCAATGGAAAGTAGCCGCTGTATAAATTGCTAAAATGAGAATGGAGATCTTGCTTCTGTCTGATTCAAATATTAGATTTAAAAGATTGAGGTCATAAAGGACATAAAAAGCAAAAAATATTACGGTAAGTAAGATAATTGATCTTTGCAAAAGGTATTGAGGTTTAGCTGTTTTTATCACTTAATTTTATTGATACTGGTGACTCATTAATTTCTGTCCCTATCTTGTAGAATAACTAATTATCACTAACAGTTCTATACATGAATAAATCTGAAAAAGTTGAATTCATATCTGAGTCATTAAATAAACTCTACCCAAACCCCCCTATTCCTCTAAATCATGATTCGGTTTTCACTCTACTAATAGCCGTAATCCTTTCAGCCCAGTGCACAGATGTAAGAGTCAATTTAGTTACACCTGAATTATTTAAAAAAGCCAACAACCCTAAAAAAATGATAAAACTAGGTAGAAAGGAAATACGAAGGATCATTAAACCCTGCGGGCTGTCACCGCAAAAGTCTAAATCTTTATTTGAGCTCTCAAAGATTCTAGTTAAAAAATATAAAGGTGAAGTACCGGATTCTTTTGAGGCGCTAGAATCACTACCTGGTGTGGGACATAAAACTGCCTCAGTAGTAATGAGTCAGGGCTTTGGCCACTACGCTTTTCCTGTAGATACGCATATTCATAGGCTGGCACAGAGATGGGGTTTAACAAACGGCAAAAATGTTAAGCAAACTGAAAAAGATCTGAAAAGACTGTTTCCAGAAAAACGGTGGAACAAACTGCATATACAAATAATTATGTACGGAAGAGAGTTCTGCACAGCAAGGGGGTGTGATGGAATTACATGTAATATTTGTTCGAAGATTAATGCCAATAGAAAACGGCCAATAAAAACAAAAAAACCATAAATTAACCACCGAGATGTTGTGAGTCGTTAGGTATAATTAAACTTCTCAAAAAAATTATGTTATCAAATAGTCAATCGATAAAAGATTATGATCCAGATCTTTGGAAGGCTCTAAAAGGAGAGTCAGAAAGGCAAGAAGATCATATAGAACTCATAGCTTCTGAAAACTATACTTCGCTGAGGGTACTTGAAGCTCAAGGTTCTGTTTTAACCAATAAATATGCAGAAGGATACCCTGGTAAAAGATATTACGGTGGATGCGAATTTGTAGACGAAGCAGAAACCCTTGCTATTGAAAGAGCTAAGGAGCTTTTTGGAGCAGACTACGCAAATGTTCAACCTCATTCAGGTTCAAGCGCAAATTTAGCTGTTTATTTAGCTTTGTGTGAACCTGGAGATGTGATCCTTGGCATGAGTCTTGATCACGGGGGTCATCTTAGCCACGGAACTAGTGTGAACTATTCAGGTAAAACTTATCAAAGTTTTCAATATGGACTGGATGAAAAAACGGGTGACATTGATTATGAGCAGGTTGAATCTTTAGCAAAAAAACACAAACCTAAAATGATTATTGCTGGCTTTTCTGCTTTTTCAGGAATAGTAGACTGGGAAAAATTTAGAATGATTGCGGATGAAGTTGGTGCCTATCTACTAGTAGATATGGCTCATGTGGCAGGGTTAGTAGCCACAAACTTGTATCCCTCACCAGTTCCGTTTGCCGATGTGATTACAACCACGACACATAAAACTTTAAGAGGGCCTAGAGGAGGTCTCATTCTTGCTAAACAAAATGAAGAAATAGAAAAGAAAATAAATTCTGCAATAATTCCAGGGTCTCAAGGTGGGCCCTTAATGCATGTCATAGCTGCAAAAGCGGTTTGTTTTAAGGAAGCATTAGAACCAGAATTTACCTCATATCAAACTCAAGTATTAAAAAATGCAAATACAATGTGCCAGGTTTTCCAAGAAAGAGGTGTTGAGATTGTTTCTAAAGGCACCAAGAATCACATGTTTTTAGTTGATCTTATAAATAAAGAGATTACAGGAAAAGATGTTGAGGAAAGTTTGGGTAGAGCCAATATTACTTTGAATAAAAATGCAGTGCCTAATGACCCTCAATCCAGATTTGTGACAAGCGGATTAAGAATTGGCACACCAGCAATAACCACTAGAGGATTCAAAGAAAAAGAAGCTTCTCAAGTAGCAACATGGATTTGCGATGTGCTTAAAGATTTAAATAGTGAAGATGAAATTAAACGAGTAAAATCTGAGGTGAAGGAACTCTGTAAAGAATTCCCCGTTTATGCTTTAAAAAACTAATTATGCACTGCCCTTTTTGTAGCCACACTGATACCAAAGTCATTGATTCCAGATTGATTGCTGAAGGCTCGCAAACCAGAAGAAGAAGAGAATGTCCAGATTGCGGTGAACGGTTCACTACGTTTGAGTCAGCGGAATTGTTAATGCCAAAAATAATCAAATCTAGGGACGATATGCGCGAACCCTTCAATGAACAGAAGTTAAGAGAAGGCCTTTATAGGGCATTAGAAAAAAGACCAGTTGGAGAAGAAGAGGTTGAGACCCTAATCGAAGACATCAAAAAAGATATTAGATCTTATGGAGAAAGAGAAGTCAGATCTAGACTGATAGGTGAAGTAATTATGAAGCGCTTAAGACGCTTAGATGAGGTTGCTTTTATTCGATTTGCTTCCGTATACAGAAGATTTGAAGACATAACTGAATTCAGCGAAGAAGTTGAAAAGCTAACCAAAGATTAGTGAAAGATCTTCACCAAGAGCATATGCTAAGTGCTCTATCAGTTGCTGAAAAAGCTAGATACATAGCTTCACCTAACCCAATGGTAGGAGCTGTGATTGTTAAAGATAATCAAATAATAGGCACTGGATTTACACATAAACCAGGTTGTGACCATGCTGAAATAGACGCCATTAAAAACGTTTATAAAAAATTTAAAAATGAGGCTAGCCAAAAACTTAATAACAGTTCAATTTATGTAACTTTAGAACCTTGTAGTAAACAAGGACGAACCCCGGCCTGCACTCGAGCGATAATAGAAGAAGGTATCAAGGAGATTTATATCGGAAGCAAGGACCCTTTACAAAAAGGAATTGAAGAGCTGAAGAAAGCAGGACTGACAGTTAAATCCGGTTTACTCGAAGATAAGTGTAATGAATTTAATAGGGGTTTCTTTTCAAGAATAGAACGTCAACGCCCTTTTGTTACCTGCAAGATAGCTTGCTCAGAAGATGGAGGCATAGGACTAACTACTGGGGGTGATAAATGGATAACTTCAAAAAAATCTCGAGAGGATGTGCATAAGTTAAGGGCTGCTTCGGATGCTATTTTGACAGGTGTGGGAACCGTATTAGCTGACAATCCTAGGCTTACTGTTAGAGATAAAGCCTTAAGTAAATTGGAAGGAGAGATTCATCCCCGAAGGTATGTATTGGATAGCTCATTGAGAATGAAAGGTAATGAACATCTGTTAACTGATGGTTTAGGAACTACAATTTTTTGCAATGACTTAAAGAAAGTTAGCTATAACAAGCCTCCTATTAAAATAATTGAAGCTGCAAGTGAATCTAAAAGGGTTTCCCTACAAAAAGTAATGGATTATTTAAATAAAGAAGAATGCAATACCCTTATGATTGAGGCCGGATCAAAAATAAATACCAGTTTTATTGCTTCAGAATTAATAGACGAAATTATATTTTATATAGCACCAGTAAAACTTGGTAAAGATAGGATAAATTTCTCAGAATTTGAAAGTTCTTTTTCAAAGATAGGTACAATTGATCTTGAATTAAAAGAAATCAGTGAAATCGGACCTGACAAAAAACTAATTACTAAACCGGTGTATTCGTAAGATGGAACTTAATAAGATCCAAGATTTAATATCAGATATCTCAGATGGGAAGATGATTATTCTCATGGATGATGAAGACAGGGAAAATGAAGGCGATTTAATTCTAGCTGCAGAAAAAGTAACAGCAGAAGCCATTAACTTTATGGCCACGCATGCAAGAGGGTTAATTTGTTTAGCTCTGAATCAAGAAAAATGTCAGAAACTTAATCTGGAACCAATGGTCAAGGACAATGGAGCTCAACAGGGAACGGCGTTCACCGCATCTATTGAAGCAGCAAAAGGAGTGACAACAGGCATATCAGCAGCTGATAGAACTACTACAATTTTAGCTGCGGTCAAAAAGAATGCTTCTCCCAAGGATATAGTTCAACCAGGACATGTCTTTCCTTTAATGGCAGCCAATGGGGGTGTGTTAACTCGTGCAGGTCATACTGAAGCGGGTCTTGATTTAGCTAAATTAGCGGGTCTTGAGGAATCAGCCGTGATAGTAGAAATCATGAATGAAGATGGGAGCATGGCCAGAAGAAAAGATTTAGAAAAATTTGCTAAGAAACATAACCTTAAGATTGGAACAATAGCCGATCTAATCCATTACAGAAACATTAATGAAAAGAGTGTTGAAAAGATTGATTCAACGAAGATTAAAAATGAATACGGAGAATTTGTATTGGTTGCCTATCAGGACACAATCTTTAACCAAGTGCATTTGGCTTTAGTAAAAGGAAAAATATCTTCTGACAAAGATACTTTGGTTAGGGTGCAGACAATTAATACCCTTCACGATGTCATGGGAATAAATGAATTTGGAAGTAGAGTTTCTTCTTCGCAAACCCTTAAAAAAATGCAGTCAGAGGAAACGGGTATACTCCTCTTGCTCTCAGACAGAGAATCTCCTGAGGAAATACTAAATAACCTAAAGTTTCTTAAGGGAGAAAGCAAACATACAAGATCTGAAGCCGTGGATAACAGAATTGTAGGTATTGGTTCTCAAATACTAAGAGATTTAGGGGTAAAAAAGATGAAACTGCTTGGCTCAGAAGTAAAATACCCCCTAGCAGGATTTGATTTAGAAATAACGGAATTTATAAATTAGGTAAAACTATGACACCCAAAGGAAAAAAAGCTTTTAAAGCATCCAAAACCTCTATGAATGCGAGATATGGGTTGCTGTCAACTCAATGGAATAAGTTTGTCGTGGATGTCATGCTCGAGAACGCAGAAAATGAACTGATATCTCAGGGCGTTAAATCAAGCAATATAGTAAAAATTGAAGTGCCGGGAGCCTATGAGCTTCCGTTAGCTGCTAAAAGAATGCTTGAAAAGGACATAGATGCGGTCATAGCTTTAGGAGCGGTAATTAAGGGAGAAACACCTCATTTTGACTTTGTTTCAAGCAGTTGTGCCAATGGATTAACAAGGGTCTCACTGGATGCCAATAAACCGGTTCTCTTTGGCGTATTGACAACTGAGACAGAAGAACAAGCAATTCAAAGAGCTGATCCTAAAGACGGGAATAAAGGTGCAGAAGTAGCCCAAAGCGCTATGGAGCTACTCGAGCAATTCGCCTCTTTATGACCAAGCCAACCAAGACCACTTCCCCAACAAGGTCAAGAGACAAGGTCTTGCAAACTCTGTATGAACTAGAATTGGGGGGTGAAGAACTAAATGAAGTTCTTAAAAATCATTCATCGGAGAAATCTAATAAGTTTTATAAAGAAATACTTAAAGGAGTGTCTGAAAACCTTGAGGGATTCGACGAAACTATACAAGACTATGTGGATAGACCAATTCAACAACTCGATGTAATTGAAAAAAATATTCTCAGGATTTCTTTATATGAACTCAAGAAAAAGGAATTGGACTCATCAATAGTCATTAACGAAGCAATTAGAATGGCTAAAAAATACGGTTCCGTTGAAGGGTATAAGTTAGTTAATGCGGTCCTGGATAAGATAATTAAAGCGCACTAGATTTAAATCTTACAAATATAGGCGAAGACCACGCTCTTTCTTCTATTGGAGACAAACAGTCCCCAATACCCTTACCTTTAGGATCACCACAAAGATTGATTTTTATACATCGACCATTTTCATCTAAATCACAATCAAGCCCGCTGCCGTTAATAGCATCGGTAGGTTCTTGTACAGCCCTAACGTAATAGACTATTTCTCTATTGCTGCCTTCAAACTGCTCATCGATAAATTCAACCTGACAGCCCGCTTGCGAAGGTTCACACTCAAAGGTTTTCCACGGGTCTTCTATCAACGCATTAATCGGCTCTCCTTCATAAACTTGAGGTCTTATTCTTATTACTTCAATCCTCGATATATTCTTTCTTTCGTCAGAAGGATTAAAACACTCGCCTTTACAAAGCCTGTCCAGAACTTCAGTACTTATGTTTTCTTTATCCAAATCACTGCAACCAGGCAATTGTTTCTGAGCCCCCAATGCCTTTACTTGAAATTTAGGAGAAGAAGACATTTCTGTTTCTCCACCCATAGGTATATTCGATCCATCGGGGTGATTCACCAAATTGAACCACAATAGGATTCTTTCACCACTGGTAGCGTAAACTTCCCTATTATGTAATGAATTCCAAATTTCTTGCCTGTCCTTTGTTTTTGCATGAGCTGCAGCCAAACCACCTGTATACAGAAAAGAGGATCCCCTCTCGGATTGAAGAGGTAAGCTTTTCATAAAAACCTGATCTCTTTCAGGATCAATTTCTTGTGCCGAAGGTAATTTAGGATCAGATAACCTAGGATTAAGTAAGTTCCTTCCTATTTCATTGCTTAAATCTGCACGAGACTCAGAATTTAACTTCCTTAAATTCTCTTTATAACCTGGGCCCGGTCTGGCCTGGTGATTGTCACTAGAGCCGATAAACCCGTATTTAAATCTGATAACTTCTTCCGAAGAAAAATCCGTTAAAGCCAAAGCATATTGAACTGACATTTTGGGTCGGTAATCGAAAGCAGGTAAAAAACAGTCTTGGCATTGCCCTGAATTTTTCCACTCCATCGGATCGTATCCAGGAACCGTCAATAAACCAAAAGGGTTAGCGTTGGTATAAAGTTGTCTCGCATCACCTGCTCTCTTTGCGCACTCTTCATTAGAGCCAGCCGCAACTCTACATCTCTCTTTTATAATCTCTCCTGCTTGAAAACAATCGGGCAAGTAGGCCTGACTGGGTAAATTGCAGGACATCTCTCCATTGTTTTGCATTTCAATTGGAGTCCAAGACCTATACTCCTCAGAATTGCCATGACCCGAATAAACTTCAATGAGTCTATTCATAGAAGAATTATGAGCAGTTGAACTAAGTTGAACGTCCCAAGAAGATAAGGGCGGAGAAGTCACTCCCCAGGCACTACCATGCGGTATAACCAGAAGATCAGAATCGAGCTTTTCAAGTTTTCGGAAAAGCTCTTGTGAGGTATCAGCTTTGACATAACAATCGTAAGAGCCTGTCTCTTCATCCTCTTCACAATTTTCATAAGATTTGGCTACCAGAGACTTGTATCTCCAATCCAGATAATGTTTACGATTAGGGAAGTCTAAAGCCACTGCAATTGAAGTCAGAAGTGTATTTACACTAGCTGCTCCATCAAAATTTCCTGAATTAGTTGATATGGGTTTAAGAGGAACTTCATTGTCTTTAATGCTCTTAATGATTATATTTTTATGACCGTAATGAGTACTTTTATCCAGCGAGTTTTGGGTCCATTCCCAGCCTAAAAACGGAACTATCGCAGGTTCATCTAGATCTCCAGAAACACTTTCACACTGTTGAATAGAGCGTAAGCTATCTTGCCATTCTCTTCTAGTTAACCACTCGGCATGATCAGTAACAGCAAAAAAATCTAAGTTAGAGCAGAATCTAGCGAAGTTACATGCATCAGCTACTGGATGAGTTCCTTCTCCTTGAGCTATCGGAAAGTTTAGCGTTAAGGCATCTAGAGAGTACGTAGTGTGGACATGCAAATCTCCAAAAAGTATTTGTTTTGGTGGCAGTTCAGTGGTTTCTTGGTCTTGTTCTATGTTGAAAGAATTAATTTTACTAAACTCAGCTATCTCTCCAGGTCCTTGATAGGTGCCAAACCAATTAAAGAAAATACCGATAAAAAGAATTAGGATTGGGGAAAGAACGGAAGCTAAGGCGTACAGTAGCCACCTCCTAAAGCGTTTTGCCATTTCTAAACCTAACCGGAAGCGGTTTCAGTTTTAATTAGGTTATAACTTCTTAAGCTTTCAAGCTCGATGAAATAATGATCTCTTCTAGACTTCTCCTTTAAGAGTTCTACCTTAAAAATTCTTCCGTCTCTAAAACTTTCAACTAATCTTATTTTTTCACCTTTTTTTATTCTATACAGATCTCTAGCATCAATAAAAAGATCGTACGGAGAGTCAATGAACTCCCTATTCAGATTAAGTTCTATGGCATCGTGTTTGTAGTAAAACAGTACCACTGAGTTGTCTCTCTTTAGTTTAAGTTCATCGCCAACTTCATAAACTATCTTTTCTTTGGCAGTTAAAGAAAGCGTTAGTGTTAATAGGACTGATAGTATTAAGTATTTCATCTCTTCAGAGGGTATTCTCTGATAATTATATCTTCCCGTCTAGGTCCGGTAGAAATCATTACCACTTTAGCTCCGCAAAGCTCCTCTACTTTCTCAATAAAGAGAATAGCTTGATCATTTAAATCATTAAAATTTTGAATTCCCGCCGTGGGTTCCTGCCAACCCTCTAGTTCTACGTACTGAGGCTCAACATCATTTAAAGCCATTGATTCAAGAATTTCTTCTCTTGTTAATGCACTGGAATAATCAGAACATATTTTTATTGTTTCCAAACCATCTAAAACATCAATTTTTGTAAGGCAGATTCCATCGATACCGTTCAAGTAGACTGAATGAGATAAAAGCACTGCATCTAACCAACCACATCTTCTTGGCCTTCCTGTTGAGGCTCCAACTTCACCACCTTTTTCAGCAAGGTAACTGCCTATTTCCTCGTTTAGTTCAGTTGGAAATGGACCCTCTCCAACCCTTGTTGTATACGCTTTAGAAATACCCAGTGAATAATCAATGCTGGTTGCACTTACTCCAGCTCCTGGTGCTATACCGCCCAAAGAAGAGTTACTTGAAGTTACAAAAGGATAAGTACCTAAACTATAGTCCAAGAGAGCGCCTTGGGCCCCTTCGAAAAGAACTACCTTGCCTTCTTCTTTGTATTTTTTTAGTTCTGAAATTACATTGCCAACAAATGGCTTTAATCTTTCCGCTTGTTTAAGATTTAGATCAAGTAACTCATTCAAGTCTTCCTGCTGGGTTTCATCATGCCTTTTGATTAAGAAGTTATATATATCTAAGGCTTCCTCTAACTTTATTTTCAGTACCTTTGGATCGAATAAATCAGCTACCCTTATTGACCTTCTACCAACCCTATCTTCGTAAGCTGGGCCTATTCCCCTTCCAGTTGTGCCAATTTTTGTTCCACTTCTTGATCTTTCCCTGAGTTGATCAATTTTTATATGATACGACTGGATAAGACATGCAGCGTTACTCACTACGAGTCTTTCTTTTATATCCCCTATGAACTCAAAAGCATCATCTATTTCAGAAAAAAGCGCGTCCAGACTTATGACCACACCCCTTCCTAAGAAGCACTTAATATTTTTATGGCAAATGGATGAAGGCAGTAAATGAAATACTATTTTCTTTCCATCAACAATCAGAGTATGGCCAGCATTATGGCCACCTTGATATCTAACAGCTGCGTCGATGTCTTTTGATAGAACATCAACTACTTTCCCTTTGCCTTCATCTCCCCATTGCAAACCTAATAGAGAAATAGAATTACTCATTATTAGTTCTAACTAGAGATATCTCTGAAGCTGCTAACAAGTGTCCAGATCATGAATTGACTGAACTTTAATCTACCTTGGAGTTATCAAGGTATTTAAAAAAGTCACTGTCAGGGTCAATTAGCAAAATATCCCCTTTTGTTTCAAAAGTAGATTGATAAGCTTTTAAGCTCCTGGTGAAATCGTAAAATTCTGGATCTTTAGTAAAGGCTGAAGCGTAAGTGGCAGTAGCCTCGGCATCTCCATCTCCTTTAATTTCTTCGGCCATCCTATAAGCATCCGCCAAAATGACCGTTTTATCCTTATCGGCAGTCGCCCTTATTTTCTCAGCTACCTCATTTCCTTGAGCTCTTAGCTCCCTAGCCAGCCTTTGTCTTTCAGTACGCATTCTGTTGTACACGGATTCACTTACTTCAAGTGGTAAATCGATTCTTTTAACCCGAAGATCTATAACTTGAACACCAAGTTCATCCTGGGCTATCTCATCTAACATAGAGGTTAAGGAATTCATAAGCTGGTCCCTTTCTCCTGAAACAACTTCTTTTACAGTTCTAACACCAAATTCATTTCTCAAACCAGTATCCACCCTTTGGCTCAGAAGACGCTTAGCTCTTTCTTCATCTCCTCCGGTTGTAGTGAAATATTTAGCTACGTCTTTAACCCTCCATTTAATGAAAGAATCAACCATTAGCGCTTTCTTTTCTGAAGTAAGATACCTCTGAGGTTGAGCATCTAAAGTCAATATCCTTGAATCAAAATAACGCACTGAGTTAATGATCGGCCACTTAAAGTGTAATCCAGGTTCAACATCGAACTGCACAATCTCTCCAAATCTCAGTTTTACTGCTCTTTCAACCTCACTCACAACAAAGAGAGACTGCGAAATAAATATGACCGCAATAAGACTAAAAGCCGAAATAAATATATTAGATTTTTTCATTTATAACCTCCTCTTATTGCCTGTTTCTTTTTCTGATCTCTTCAATCACTCGATCAGTTAATTCTCGAATGGATGTGCTGCTGCTCGGGCTGGAACCTGAAGGTTGTACCGACACACTTTCTTCACTTTGCCTGGCTATCTTATCCAAAGGTAAATAAAGAATATTGTTTCCACCTTCGACATCTACCATAACTTTTGTGCTGTTAGACATTACGTTTTGCAGTGCATCTAAATAAAGTCTATTTCTTGTTACTTCCGGAGCTTTTTGATACTCAGAAAGTAACAGATCAAATCTGGTAGCTTCACCTTGAGCTTCAGCCACAACTTGAGCTTTGTAGGCTTCAGCATCTTGGATCATCCTTTGTGCTTGACCTCTGGCTTCCGGAACCAATCCATTGGCATAAGTCTCTGCTTCATTTCTAACCCTGACCTCATCTTCTCTGGCTTTAATTACATCATCAAAAGCTTCTTGCACTTGGTCTGGTGGGGCCGAATCTTCAATGTTTACAATTACAACCTGTAATCCTGTTTCATATCTATCCAGATAGTCCTGGAGTCTGGCTTTGGTTAATTGTGCTATTTGTTCCCTACCTGTAGTTAATGCGTCATCCATAATTGAGCTACCTACAACGTGCCTCAAAGCACTCTCTGTAGCTTGAGCTAAACTGTTGTCCGGATTCCTTATATCTAAAACATATTTTTCTGGATTATTAATCTGATACTGTACTGAAATAGTTACATCGACAATATTTTCATCTTTTGTAAGCATCAAAGCATCGTGTCTGTGCGGCCTTACTCTAACGACATCGACCACTGTCCAGCTATCGATGATTGGAGGATTCCAACGCAAGCCCGGGCCTTTTGTATCCAAGTATTCACCCAGTCTCAAGACAACTGACCTTTCTGCCTGCTCCACCTGGTAAATGCCCATGCCAACCCATATAAGTACCACTAGTATGAAACCAGAAAAAATATTCTTTTTGGAAAATCCAGGTCCAGACCCACCAGAACCTCCAAAGATCCCACCTAACTTCTTTTTAAATTGATCTATTGCTTCATCTATATCAGGGGGACCATCTTTTCTTCCCCAGGGGTCTTTGTTGTTGTCGTTTCCATTCCAAGACATCAGATTGCTTCCTTTATTTTATTTTTCTTTAATTTTATATCTTTACTAGAAATTAGGTTGTCTAGTTCCGTTTCATCTATTTCTAGCTGCAATTGTATCAGACCTGTATCACTTGTTGTCTCTTCTAAGACCCTACCAAGAGAATAAAGTTTGGCTCTAATTTTTCCTTGGTTTGGTTGCAATTCAACCCATTCCTTAACCATTGATTTTTTTCTGTTGAGTTGGATCGAATTTACAAGATCATTCAAGCCGATATTATTCAGAGCAGAAATCCAAACCTCATTATCGGCACTAGAACCTTTTGTATTATTTATCTCCATTTCTACTTTGTCAGACTTATTATTAACACGAATACAAGGTATATCGGATATTCCCAATTCTTTCAAAATCAAGAAAACTTGTTCAGTTTTATAAATAAAGTCAGGATCAGAAATATCAACTACATGAATCAAAAGGTCAGCTGATTTTAATTCATCTAAAGTAGCTTTAAAGGACTCGATTAATTCAGTTGGCAAATTGGATATAAACCCAACTGTGTCTGAAAAAAGAATATCGTCTAAACCCGTAACAGAATTTTTTCTTGTCACTGAATCAAGGGTAGCAAAAAGTTTATCTGCAGCGTATAGCTGACTTTCAGTCAATAAGTTAAATAAGGTCGTTTTACCCGCATTGGTATAACCAACTAAAGCAACCAGGGTTTGATTGCCCTTATTCCTTGAATAACGATTCACTTCTCTTTGTTTGTGAGACTTACTTAGCTTATTTTTTATATTTTTTATTCTTTGATTGATGAGCCTCCTATCGGTTTCTAACTGGGTTTCTCCAGGACCCCTTAGGCCTATACCGCCTTTTTGCCTTTCTAGGTGACTCCACCCCCTTACTAGTCGAGTAGAAAGATGCGATAACTGAGCAAGCTCTACCTGGAGTTTACCGATGTGACTGGAAGCTCTTTCCGCAAATATATCTAAAATCAGTCCTGTTCTATCTAAAACTCGGGCTTTGAAAATATTTTCAAGATTTCTTTCTTGAGAAGGGGTTAGTTCATGATTAAAGATAACTAACTCCGATTCAGTTTCATTTACAAAATCCTTTATTCTTTCTGCTTTTCCTTTACTTATAAATAATCCCGCAGTGGGTTTAGCCTGTTTAGAGAAATCTTCACGAGCAATCTCTGCACCTGAAGACACGACCAACTCTTTAAACTCATCGAAGGCATTTAAAGGAGAAAAATCATCTCTTCCTTTAGAAAACTCAATCTGAACTATTACGGCTTTCTGATTAACAGATTCAAATGTTTCCAGTATCAACTGATTAGCCTTAACTTTTCTTGTATCAAGTCAAGCGATGTTTCGGTGTCTTGACTTACCCAATTTAAATTTTCCCATTTCCTTAGCCAAGTCATTTGGCGCTTAGCTAATTGTCTTGTGGCATTCACTGCTTTAACTATCATTTCTTCGTAAGTGGACTTGCCTTCTAAATAATCGCATATTTGCCTGTATCCTACACTTTTCATAGAACTTTTCGTTAAATCCATCTGCTTTAAATCCAGC
>JAKUUL010000050.1 GCA_022447025.1 SAR86 cluster bacterium
ATACACCAGTCTTCTTTAAAATTTCTTCTTGAGCAGAGGCTAACTTATCTTTACTTCTTTAACAGATTGCTACCCTAGAGCCTTCTTTAGCTAATTCTAGTGCTGAGGCTTTACCTAAGCCTTCACTGGCAGCACAAACCAAAGAAACCTTATTTTTGAGCTGTAAATCCATATTTTCCTTTTTTATTTCTAAGAGGTTATTATGTCGAAAATAAAAGGAGTTAGGGGTAAATATGTTCAAAAATAATCTATTCACAATTTTTCATTTGCTTGTTCTTTTATTTTCTTTAAATCTATCTGCCTCTTACGAAGCTAAACAAGCAGGAATGTCTCAAGAAAGGTTGGATAAAATTGCTCCCACATTATCAAAATATATTGCACAAAAAGAAATTCCTGGCCTTATTACTGCGGTTTTAAGAAAAGGAAGAATCGTTCATTTTGAGACTCAAGGGTACGCTGATGTGGAGAATAAAATTCCTCTTCAGGAGGATTCTCTATTTCGTATTTACTCCATGACTAAACCAGTCACAGGTGTGGCACTCATGATACTTTTAGAGGAAGGCAAAATACGCCTAGACGATCCGGTACAAAAATTTATTCCAGAATTTAAAAAGACTAAGGTTTTTAAAGGTATGGATGATAGCGGGATGCTGACTGAGTCATTGGCAAGACCAATTACTATAAGAGATTTAGCAACGCATACTTCAGGACTTAGTTACGCTATAAACAGACCTAATCCAGTAAGCAATCTCTATAGAGAAAAAAGAATCTTCCCTTATTATTATCCTTCTCAAGAAGGAGATTTAGAGGGAGCCAAGTCTTATCAAGACATCTGTAGTTTTGCAGAGTCAGTAGCTTCTTTACCATTAAGACACCAACCTGGGCTTCAATGGACCTACAGTATAGGGATGGATATATTAGGGTGTGTAATAGAGAGAGCTTCTGGTAAGACATTTGATGTTTTTCTAAAAGAAAGATTATTTGAACCTTTAAAAATGAAAGACACTGCTTTTTACATTCCAGAAGATAAGAAAAGCCGACACACAAATTTATATATAAATGCTCCTTTAGTGAAGATGATGGTTCCCGAGATGGCCAGTATGATAAAAGATGATCAATTAATGGCATTATTAGTTGATAGAAGGGTGTGCCCCTACCTTAAGAAACCAACTGTTTTCGATGGCGGTTCTGGTTTGATTTCTTCAACCGCAGATTATTTAAAATTTGCACAAATGCTATTAAATAATGGCAAGGTGGGACAAGTTAGAATTTTGAGCCGAAAGAGTGTTGAATTGCTTTCCTCTGATCTTCTTAGCCAAGATACCAAAAACTCGAATGGCTCAGGTAGATGGAAAGGAAGAGGATTTGGAATAACTGTTGGGGTTACCAACGATCCTGGGTTATCAGGGGAATATGGGTCTTCAGGAAAGTATTACTGGGGAGGGGCAGCAGCAACTGTTTTTTGGATAGATCCCAAAGAAGAATTAGCAGCTGTTGCGATGACTCAGTTGTTAGGGAGTCGTTTACCTTTAAGAGAAGACTTTGAAGCATTAGTGTATGCAGCTATAGATGATTAAAAAAATTCCCATTTACTTTCTTACCTTATTTGTTTCTATTTACTTAGAAAGCAGTAATAACCTTCCCATAATTGATTATGGTTCTATATCGCATCCTGAAATTGGGACAGGGGGCATGGTGGTTAGTCAAAGAAAAATAGCGAGCGAAGTCGGAGCTGAGATTCTTAGACAAGGAGGCAATGCTGTTGACGCTGCCGTCGCGACTGCGCTAGCTTTGGCTGTGGTTCTACCCAGAGCAGGAAATTTAGGTGGCGGTGGTTTTATGCTTGTTTATTCTGAAGAACTTAAGAAAACCATAGCCATTGATTACAGAGAGATGGCTCCACTTCAGGCTTCAAGAGATATGTTTCTTGATGAGAAAGGAAATTACGACAGAAGAAAAGCTCAATTTTCTTTGCTGTCTGCAGGAGTGCCAGGAACCGTGGCAGGCTTGTATTACGCCCTCAACAAATACGGGACTTTATCTTGGGGTGAGGTATTAGATCCTGCTATTAAATTGGCAGAAGATGGATTTGTGGTTCCTCATGATTTGTCTTCCGTACTCAGCAATTACAAAAAACGTCTAACTGCAAATGAAGCAACTGCTAAAGCTTATTACAAAACAAATAAAGAAACTTACAGTGCCGGAGAGGTAATAAAACTACCTGATCTGGCATGGAGCTTAAAAGAGCTTAAGAAAGTTGGACCGGATGCTTTCTACAAAGGAAAAATTGCAGAAAAGATAGTCGCTGAAATGCAACTTAATGGCGGTCTAATTACTGCCAAAGATTTAGCAAACTACAAAGTTAAGGAAAGACTGCCTCTGCAAGGAACTTTTAAAGGGTACGAGATAGTATCCATGCCGCCTAGCAGTTCTGGCGGTGTTCACCTTATCCAGATGCTGAATATGCTTGAGCCTTTTTCTTTAAAAGAAATGGGCTTTGGTTCGGCTCAGTCTATACATCTAATGTCTGAAGTAATGAAAAGAGCTTATGCTGATAGAAGTAAATATTTAGGAGACACTGACTTTGTGTCTGTACCCCTAAAGGGACTAACTGATAAGGAATATGCAAAAGCCTTGTTGAAAGAGATTTCTTTAAAAAAAGTGACTCCATCTAAAAGTATTTCTAATGGCAATCCATTGCCTTATGAGAGTCCAGATACCACTCATTTCTCTGTAATGGATAGTGAGGGCAATGTGGTTTCTAATACTTATACTCTTAATTTTTCTTACGGTTCAGGAATAGTTATTCCAGGTACTGGTATTCTCATGAACAACGAAATGGATGATTTTTCATCCAAAAAAGGGGTACCGAATGCTTATGGCTTAGTGGGGTATGAAGCCAATGAAATTGAGGGTCAAAAAAGGCCTTTGAGTTCGATGACACCCACTATTGTGTTTAAGAACAAAAAACCTTATCTCGTTTTAGGAAGTCCTGGAGGAAGTAGAATAATTACTACAGTGTTGCAAGTGGCACTAAATGTTTTGGAACATGATATGAGCGTAAAGCAAGCAGTAGTTAGCCCTCGTGTTCATCACCAATGGCTGCCTGATGTGCTTCTTATGGAAGAAGGGTTTAGTCCAGATACCGTAACCTTACTTGGAGAAATGGGTCATACCATTAGATCATCAAGAACCATGGGAAGTGTTCAAGCTATCATTTACAAAGATAAATACTTTTACGGAGCTGCAGACCCACGAAGACCGTCTTCTGGTGCTGTTGCTGTGAATCCCTAATTTATGAAAAGGAACCTAATTTTAACTGTATGGGTATTTGTTACCTTTCTTTATTTTAATCTTTTAGTTGCGGCACCTGATTCCATTTTTCGCTATTCTGATAGGGTTCATCCTGATATAGCTGATTCTAATATGGTGGTAAGCCAGAACCAGATTGCCACTGAAGTTGGTTATCAAATACTCGAGCAAGGTGGGAATGCGGTCGATGCGGCCACGGCAATTGGATTTGCTCTTGCGGTAACTTTACCAAGAGCAGGAAATCTTGGTGGTGGCGGTTTTATGCTCATATACGATTCTTCTACTAAGAAGGTATCCACCATAGATTATCGTTCTGCAGCGCCCAAAAAAGCCAAGAGCGAAATGTTTTTGAACAAGAATGGAGGAGTTATTAGATACGGTTATATAGTTACTGCCGTTCCAGGAACTGTAGCTGGGTTAATTAAAGCTCATGAAGAACACGGAAATTTATCTCTGCAAGAAGTTATTGAACCTTCAATAGATTTAGCCTCAAAAGGTTTCAGAGTGACCTATGATCTTTTCCAAGCTCTTAATTTTGGAAAAGTCTCTCTTTTAGAAGACACAACCAGTAAGACTAAATTTTATGATTCAGGCCAAAACACTCTCCCAACTGATTCATTATTGATTCAACCTGATCTAGCTAAAACATTAAGGCTGATTAGTACAAAAGGAAAAGACGGTTTCTACAAAGGGAAAACAGCTGAATTAATTTCACAGGCTTCGAAAACTAACGGGGGTTTAATTACTCAAAAAGACTTAGCTTCTTATGAAGCGAAAGAAAGAACCGCCATTAGAACGAGTTATCGAGGTTATCAAGTGGTAACTATGCCTCCCACAGCAAGTGGAGGGTTGGTGTTATTGCAAACCCTAAATATTCTTGAAAACTTTAATTTGAGAGAACAAGGGCACAATTCGGCAAATGCAATTCATCTTTTATCTGAGAGTATGAAGAGGGGGTATGCTGATAGAACTCGCTATCATGGGGACCCTGATTATTTCCCAGTACCAATTGATCAACTGATTAACAAAGATTATTCAAAGGAAAGGGCTCTTTCTATAGATTTAAACAGTGTTACGCCTTCAAGTGAAATATTTCCAGGAAAAATTATTGTTGTAGATGAAAGTCCTGATACCACTCACTTTTCTGTAATTGATTCTGAAGGAAATGCCGTATCCAATACATATACCTTGGGATCATCATTTGGTTCAGGAGTCACCGTTCCTGGTGGCGGTTTTTTACTTAATAACCAGATGAGAAACTTCTCTCATTCATATGGAAAGTCTGAACGAATAAGCTTATCAACCAGTCCGGCAAATAGATTACAACCTGGGAAAAGGATGATTAGTACACAGACCCCAACCATAGTTTTTGATCCACAAGGAAATTTATTTATGATTCTCGGCTCTCCTGGTGGAGGAAGAATACCTAATATAGTCGCTCAAGTTATTTCAAACGTTATAGATCATGATATGGGTTATGCCGAAGCAGTTATGGCTCCTAGAATTAACCAAAGACTAGGAGGTAAATTAGAGTTGGAGACAGGATTTAGTAGAGATACTATTCAATTGTTGACTTTAAAAGGCCATAAGCCGACATCCGCACCTTCTATGGGAAGTGTCCAAGCTATATTTATTGATAAACCTTTCATTTATGGTGTGGCGGATACAAGGAGACCCGGTGCAGCTGCAAAGGGAAAAACTAATCTAAAGTAAAAAAGCCGGAACTAAAAAGACTGCTACGATAGAAACCAAGACTATTCCAATTACATTTAAAAGAAAACCTGCCCTAGCCATTTGCGGAACCTTTATTAATCCAGAACCAAAAACTATTGCATTTGGTGGAGTTGCTACTGGCAACATAAAGGCACAACTTGCTGCTATCGCAACGGCAGCCGTCACTAACAAAGGGTCAAAATTAGATTGAAGTGCTATAGCAGCAACCACTGGTAAGAAGGTAGCAGTAGTAGCCATATTAGAAGTTAACTCGGTTAAGAAAATTATCATCGTAACAATTAAAATCACAATGATAACGACGCTGACACCCCCAGGAATTAAATTACCTAACCAGATGGCTAGACCGGTACTTTGAACGGCATTAGCTAAACTTAATCCCCCTCCAAATAAAACCAAAAGACCCCATGGGACGTTTTCTTGTGCGTCCTTCCAATCCAGGAGAGGGCCTTTTTTTTCAGCGTTACCACTGGGCAATAAAAACAAAATTAAAGCTGCAATCATGGCTATCCCGGCATCAGACAGATAGGTTAAGCCTGGAAGATTATCTAAAGCACTTCTCGATAGCCAAGCCAAGGCAGTAAGCACAAACACAATAAATACCCTGACTTCTGCTCCACTGAATTTTCCTAACTCAGTTTTAAGCTCAGTTAAAAGAGATCTTGTTTCTGGGGAGGTTTCAAAGTTAACAGGATAGATAACTTTAGTAAGAATTAACCAGCATATGGGTAACATGGTTGCACTGAGAGGAACTCCAACTTTCATCCAATCCGTGAAACTTATGTCTAGGTTGTAGTTGTCTAACATAAATCCTGCCAGCATACCGTTGGGTCCAGTTCCTATTAAAGTTGACATGCCTCCAATGGTGGCTCCATAGGCAATGCCTAAAAGAAGGGCTAATTGAAAATTAATAGCCTGTTTTTCTGAAAGTTCTGTAACAGTGTCTTTCACTACAGTGATAACAGCCAATCCAATAGGGAGTAGCATTATCGTAGTAGAAGTGTTCATAACCCACATGCTTATTTATGCAGCTGTCAGCATGAGTCCACCTACCTAGGAAGCTCCATTGGAGCCAACATACTCAAGAACAATCAACGCTATTCTTTTATGAAGATTCCATTTTTGGATGGCTGTGGCTATTAAGAAACCACCAAAGAAAAGGTAGATAATTTTGTTGGCATAAGGAGCGGCTGCTGATTGCACATCGGAAATCCCAAAAATTGGGAAA
>JAKUUL010000051.1 GCA_022447025.1 SAR86 cluster bacterium
GCATCATCCATATCATTGCCTTGCGTAAATTTGCACTGCAATGCTTCCATTGTGAAAGTGTTGGGATAGTGATTATCTCCAAAACCTAAACTTAGGAAACAAGACGTTAAAATTATTAATGTAATTTTTTTCATAATTTCTCCTTATCTTATAATCTTATATAAGTTAATTGTTAACTGAAAGAACTCTACAAGTCATCATAAAGTCAATTACAGGTGTTCTAATACTATTAAATTCTGACATAGCTTGAGTCATCCAATCAGAATTCCTCTGATCAAAAAAAGCTCCGAGTCTTTCAGGAGTTGGAGCTTGAACACTTGCCATTACAGTTCCTGCCCTATCCCCAGAAGTTACTGATCCATAAAGAGCAACTGAAATATCATCAAAGCCATTATTTGCCGCAGCATTTTCCATACTTGTTAAAGCTGAAGCATAACCATTAACATCATCAGTGCTTGAAATGAGATTGTAATTTGCAGTCGATGTACCTGCACCCCCTACTTCTCCACTTTTAATCGAAAACATCATGTCTCTTCTAGTTACTTCTCTTTTAGAAGCTATCTTTCTAATAGCCCTTTGAACATTTGGGTCACTAAAAAATTCAGGGTCAGACATCATGGCTGAAACAGAAGGAGCAAAATTCCAAACATAGTGCTCATTTACATCAGCTCCACCAGCAACAGGTGAACAAATTCCTGAAGCCATAACATTATCTCCTTGAGCTTTTTGAAAAACAGGCTGACTCTCTGTCAACCATTTCAGGTAACCTACAGGATCATCTGTAGTGATAGTTATTACATTCAGTCCTTGCAGAGCGTATAGACCAGACGAAGCAACTAAAGTAAAAGTTAATATTAATTTGTTAATTTTTTTCATTTTAAAACCTCCATAGTTTTTTCTTACAATATCACAAGAAAAAGATTAGTAAAAAAATATTTTTTTTAAAGTTACTATTAATAACTAGTGCTTATTTGATGGAATTATTCGACTTCTTAACCAGCCAATTAAACTGTTTTGCTTTAAATCAATCTTATCTAAATAATCATATAGCTCTTCTAAAGCAACCGGGTCTTTAAAAAGATCCATTCTGGTTACTTTCTCTTCTTGAGGATCTAGCTCTTTTATAATCTTGGCTGGATTTCCGCCAACAATAACATTGTCTGGCACGTCTTTTACTACTATTGCCCCTGCTGCAACTATAGAATTTTCTCCTACAGTAACCCCTTTCCCTACAACTGCCCTATCTCCGATCCAAACATTGTCCTTAAGTTCAACTTTCTTAGTGCTACCAACTGGTTCCGCTCTCTTATAAATTCCATGCCAATCGGCATCAGACACATAAGAGCCATTAGCAAACATGCAACCTTTTCCTATTTTGATCTCGGTAGCAGCTGCTATTCTCACTCCTGGAGTAAAAAGACAAAAATCATCTGCATAGATCTTTCCATCAAATTCACCTAAATTCCAGGTAGTCAATCTGATATTGCTGTCTGAAGTAGCGACAAACGTTGCACTCTTTCCAACATTGATACCGGTCCCAAAAATATCAACATGCTTAGCACCCATGAAAGTAGGTCTCTCGCCTAAAGTTTCAAATTGGGGAGCTAAGTGGTACTGAACATATAAATTTACAAATCCAGAGACCAATCTCTTCAGCCAATAGGGTCGGTTATCTTGTCTGATAATTTTTCCTTAATTCTTAATAGTAGCATCATGATAAAATAGCCGCCCTCCATGGCACAACTCCTAAAAAAATTCTTAAGATTTTTCCTTTCTGAGAAGTCTACTTCTGAGTTAATCCAATTTATAAAATTAGGTTTACCAATGTTCTTTTCTCAAGCTGCGTTATCTCTCATAGGTATAAATGCAGTAATCCAATCAGGAAACTACT
The DNA here is from genome assembly GCA_022447025.1 of SAR86 cluster bacterium. Taxonomy (GTDB): domain Bacteria; phylum Pseudomonadota; class Gammaproteobacteria; order Magnimaribacterales; family Magnimaribacteraceae; genus AEGEAN-183. The sequence continues at coordinate 1,892 of JAKUUL010000051.1, forward strand.
CGAAAGATGTTCTGGCTGGGATTCTGACCGCTAATGCTATTTGGTTCCCTATCTTTCTCAGTCTTGGTGGTTTAATTTTCTTTGTTACCCCAATGGTAGCCCAGCTCTATGGAGCTAGAAAATTAAGTGAGATAGGTCCGCTTGTTAGACAAGCCTACTGGCTGATGATTCCTATAATTTTAATTGGTATGACTGTTCTGTTTATTGTGCCAAATTTTCTCAGCCTTATGGATATAGAAGATGAAATTATTTTTCACGCAAAAGAATACCTAGCTACTTTCACTTTTGCGATTCCTGCAATTTTGTTAATGCAACCATTGAGGTCTTTAAGTGAAGGCATAAAAAGACCAATTCCAATATCATTAACCAATGCATTAACCCTGATTCTAGCTATTCTGGGTAACTACGCTTTTATATATGGAAACTGGGGTTTTCCTGAAATGGGTGCTAGAGGCTCTGGACTTTCTGCCATCATAGGTACATGGACTTCATTAACAGTTCTTACTCTTTACATAAAGTTTAGAAAAGAGATTTATGCCCCTACTGAGTTCTTTAAGAGATTTGAACTGCCTTCATTAAAGGTGATAAAAGAAATCCTCAGAGGTGGTCTGCCGATGGGTATATCTAATTTTATAGAACTAAGCATGTTTAGCGGAGCTACATTAATTCTTGGCAGGCTTGGGGCTGATGTGGTCGCGGCCCATGGGATTGCTATAAATATTGGTGGATTTTTATTTATGGTGCCTCTTAGTGTTGGAATGGCGGCTTCAGTGATAGTAGGAAATAAAATCGGAGAAAAAAATCTTGTCGGAGCAAGATATAGTTCTTTCTACTCTCTCAAGTTTGGTTGTGCTCTTGCTATTATAAACTCCATAATTCTTCTTACTTTCTCAGATGTACTGGTCTCTTTCTTTACTCAAGATCCTAATGTAATGCAATTGGGTATTGTACTCCTCATGTTTGCTGCCTTTTTCCAAATCGCCGACGCCCTTGTAATTGGAGCTCAAGGCAGCTTAAGAGGCTATAAAGTCACTCTTATGCCTATGTTCATAATGTTGATATCTTTTTGGATATTTGCTTTGCCTTTCGGTTATAGCCTAGCAGTAACAGATTTTTGGAATGTACAATTAGGAGCTCCTGGAATGTGGACGGGGATGTGTATTGGTTTATTCGTATGCGCAGCCTTAATGGTTTGGAGAATGAATTATGTAACTTCTAAAAGTTTAGAGTTAGAAAAGAAAAATTTATCTTTTGATGAAATGACATTAGACGGTTTTAAATTAAAATTATAAAACTATAAAATTAGTTAAATGAAAATTGATGCAGTTGGGCTACTTTGTCCTGAACCAATAATGATGCTTCATAGGGCGATTCAGAAAATTTCTGAAGGGGAAAAAGTTGAACTTTATGCTACAGACCCTTCTACAGAGAGGGATATAGATAGATTTTGTAAATTCTTAGGTCATAATCTATTAGAAAAGAAAACAAATGAAGCACCTTTTTATTTTCTTATTGAAAAACAAGGAAATAAACAGGATGACTTAAGTAATTGAATGGAATTAATAATAATCTAATGAGGTAAGGGAATGATTGAAGAAATAAACAAAAAATGGGTTCTTAATAAAAGACCTGAAGGCATGCCAGATGATGATTGCTGGAAATTAGAGGAAGTCCCTATTCCTGAAGTCAAAGAAGGCAGTATTTTAATTAAAACCCTCTATTTATCCATTGATCCTTACATGCGAGGCAGAATGAATGATGCTAAGTCTTATGCTGATCCAATAAAAATAGGTGAAGTCATGACTGGTGAAAGCGTTGGGGTTGTTGTAGAAAGTAAATCTGATAACTTCAGCGTAGGTGATTATGTATGTGCGCATCGTGGATGGCAGAGTTACATCGTAGCGCATGGAGATGACAGACAATTATTTAAGGCAGATCCTAAAATAGTTCCACTATCAACTTACTTAGGTACAGTTGGGATGCCTGGGAGAACTGCTTATTTCGGATTATTGAGAGTAGGTAAACCAAAATCGGGTGAAACCATAGTTGTCTCAGCTGCTTCAGGAGCTGTAGGGACCGTTGTTGGGCAAATGGCTAAAATATTAGGTTGTAGAGCTGTAGGGGTTGCTGGCGGAGAAACCAAATGCTCTTATGTGACTGATGAATTAGGTTTTGATGCTTGCGTTGATTACAAAGCAGGAAATCTGGAAGCAGACCTAAAAGCTGCTTGTCCTGATGGGATAGATATTTATTTCGAAAATGTTGGGGCAGAAGTCTCTAAAGCAGTAGCCAACAACCTTAATCCAGGAGCAAGGATACCAATTTGCGGTTTTATAGCACATTACAATTCAACTGATATGGAAAAAGAAGAGACTCCTTTTCATGTTTTTGGAGCTCTTGACCCTACTCCAGAGCATAGATTTTTTGTTGTAACTGAGTGGTTTGAAGAATGGCCAGAAGCTACCAGAGAACTTTCTAGCTGGATACAAGAAGGAAAGATTAAATATAGAGAGACAGTAAGCGAAGGGTTGGAAAGTGCACCTCAGGCACTAAGAGATGTGCTGAGTGGAAAAAACTTTGGTAAGCAGGTTGTTAAGGTAGCTGAAGAATAAAGTAATTATTCTCCTGACCACTCCAACTTAGAAATAACATCTATTTCTTCTTTGGCATTAAGCATTGTTCTCATGGCTCTCGCGGCATCTTTCGAGTTCATAGTCTCATTAAAAGCTTCTTGCTCAACCAGTAAAGCTTCTTCTAAAGGTAGATCTATGCCTTTGTGTATTGCTTTTTTAACTTCTCTCAAAGCAATCGGAGCGCGTTTGGCTAAAACTTGACAGTACTCTTTTAAAGATTCAATGAAAGAGTCTTTGGGAAGTATTTCATTTATGATTCCGTATTCGAACGCTTTTGTATTGGGTATCAATTTTCCATGTAGTATCAAGTCTAGAGCTCTAGAGATTCCAATTAATCTTGCTAAACGTTGGGTACCTCCTCCACCAGGCAGTATTCCCACGCCAGTTTCAGGAAGCCCAATAAAGTAATCCCCTGAAGACATAACTCTCAAGTCACATCCCAAAGAGAATTCACAGCCACCTCCTGCTGTATTTCCATTAATCCCAGCAATCACTATGGCGTCCAAATCTCTCATCTTTAAAAGCATCTTGTGGAAACCATGAAGCTCCTTTTTTGAATTATTATCTGTCTTGTTAGCTTCTTTATCTTTACTAATGTTCTTTTCAGCAGAGTCTGCTAATTCGCCTACTTCATAGTGCCTGATAAAAACATCTTCACCTGCTCCGGTAAATGCTAGAACCCTTAGCTTTTTATTGCTAGCTAACGAGTCAAGGAAGTCATGAATCTCCATTAACCCCTGAGCTGTTAAAGTGTGAGTAGGCGGATTGGATAAATAACAAATAATTATTTCTCCGTTATCTTCAATCTTTAAATGCTTGTAATTTACCACCCTGTTATTTCTCCTACACCTGAACCTATTTCAGCTGGACTCCTTACTGTATGCACTCCAGCAGCTTCCAGCGCTTTAAATTTTTCTTCTGCCGTTCCTTTACCTCCGGCAATTATGGCCCCTGCATGCCCCATTCTCTTGCCTGAAGGAGCAGTAACACCTGCAATATAAGAGACAACAGGTTTTGACACTTCACTTTGAATAAATTCTGCTGCTGCCTCTTCCGCTGTGCCTCCTATTTCACCAACCATCACAATAGCTTCTGTTGCAGGATCAGATTCGAAGAGTCCAAGCATATCGATGAAACTAGATCCTGGAACAGGATCCCCTCCTATGCCAACACAACTACTTTGTCCATACCCTAAATCTGT
>JAKUUL010000052.1 GCA_022447025.1 SAR86 cluster bacterium
GCTTCTTCAGCCTTTGGAATAGGGTTAAGTGTTGAGGGATTGCCATCCAACCAACCCAAGTACCCCGAAAACACATTTTTTGAAGCCCATTCAGGAGTTCCATAAAACTCTTTTAAAAAAGGTGAGTTTGATAGATGTTCAGGTAATTTAATAAGGTTGGCTATCTGGTCAGGAGTCATTCCTTTATTTATTAAACGTACCGTTTGATCATGGATATATTGGATAGCGTCTCTATAGTTGGTTAGATTTTTTAAAATTTCTTCTGATCCTTCAATTGGTTTACTGTGGCTTGGTATCAACAAGTCAGGTTGTAAATATCTCATTAAGTCTATACTTTTTACCCACCCTGCAAGATCTCTGTATGGAGTTCCTCTTATGGTATAAAGATTAGGAAAGGCCTTATAAAAATTATCCCCTGGAAATAAAGCTTTGTATTTAGGAATCCATACAAAGATTTGATCATTAGTTTCACCTGGTGCATGGTAAAGTTGGATGTCTAATCCAGATATATTTAATTCTAAGAAATCATCAAATTTTGTAGTTGGGTAGACTAGACTGGTTTGTCGTCCACCTTTTCCTATCTCTAAAAAAGGACCTATACCATTATTTTCTATACTTTCTTCAGGGAAAACTGAGCCGAACATTCGTGAAGATCTTTTGTTAATAATGGGTCTCAAAATTCCTAGTATTCTATTTATATAGTCCTCCGTTGTTTCATGAGCAATAACTTGAGTTTCTTCGTTGTCTACAAATGCCTTTGCACCGAAGACGTGATCGCCATGATTATGAGTATAAATAACTGCTTTAATTGGATAAGGATTTAGTCGATCAAATATAGATCTTACTTCTCTACCTGTTTCTATAGTTCCAGTGGTATCAATAATTATTTTTCCGCCCTCAGCTTCCACCATAATGGAATTAGCTAAAGAGAAGCCAATGGCTACATGAATGGCATCATTAAAAGATAAAACTCCTTTTTTAAATTCCTGACTATGATTGATTAAATCTTCTGGTACCAGTGCCGGAGTAATTTGAATTTCTTCTTTTTGATTACACGCTGTTAGTACAATGAGTAGAAGAATAAGAGAACAATACTTCATCCGATCATTATAAATCTAGGAAGAAACTTTTAGCACTTTCATCCATCTTTTAGACCTGTATCGAGCAATAAGTAAAATTCCTTTAACAAAATAATCTATTATCAGAGTGGCAAAGATCCATTGTACTGGCATCTCCAAGTAGTAGAGCAAGAAGGCTAAAGGAACTCTTATTAATAACAAACCAATAACTGTTATTACCATAGGAGATCTTGTATCCCCAGCTCCCCTTAAAGTGCTTCCAAGAGAGAACTCTAATGCCATAAAAGGTTGAGACAGAGCAAAAATCCAAACAAATATAACAGCAAATTTGACTACTTCTTCATCTTGGATAAAAAACCAAGCTATAGGTTCAGCAAAAAAAGCTAATAAAAGTCCACTCAAACTCATAGCTAACATGGTCATCCCAGCTGATTGATATCCACTCTTATAGGCAGCATCTGGGTCTGATGCTCCTAAAAATTGCCCAGACAAGGTAGCAGCAGCAACGGAAAAACCATTTCCTAGAATAAAAGATAACATTAGTATATTAACGCCAATATTATAGGCAGCGACTTCTTCAGTGCCATACATTGCCACAATCCAGAAAAAAGATAGCATTCCAAATTGGAAAACGATGCTTTCTATACCAGCTGGATAACTCACTGTTATCAGCTGATCAAACCTTTCTTTAGTAAATGATCCCATTTTCCCTAAAGGAACCACTAATTTTCCAGCTACCCATAAATAGAGCTGGATTATAGTTCCTAAAGTAAAAGAAATGCCCATGGCTAATGCTGCCCCAACGATGCCAAGTTTAGGCATTCCGTATTGACCATTAACTAAACCTAAAAGTAGGTAAATCGCGATGATATTTGTAATGACACCTATATACATGGGTGTCTTTACATCTCCGGCTGCTCTTAATGCAGCTCCTATAACCATTCCAAAAGTCATAAAGGGAATGAATAAAATTGAAATAGTTAAGTAAGTAACTGCCAATTCTTGAGCAACTGGATCTAATCCAAATATACTTATGAAAGTTTCAGCGAACAGGACAATTATCAGAGTTGTTAAAAGTGATAAGCCTAAGCTGACTCCTATTGCTAATCTTGTAATATGAGCTGCCTCAATCATATTTTTTGAACCTACAGCTCTAGCAACCAAGGCTGTAGTTCCTGTCATAACTGCCATTAAAAGAGCCTGGAATACCCACACCATTCTTTGCCCAGTACCAACAGCGGCTACTGCCTCTGCGCCCAATGTACCTACTGCTTTTATAGAAATAATACCTACACTGGACCAAAGTAAATTACCTACGATGGGAGGCCAAGCTAGACCCCAAACACTTAGGGTTTCTGGATGAGAAATCTCTGCAGATTCATCCTGAATACTTTCGTCGATATCTTTTATCTGTGACATTTGGAGCGTGGCATACTATCACACTTATAACTGGACCAAAATCAACACAAATTCTAAACTAAAGACATGGCTAAGTTGTACTTTAACTATTCTTCTATGAATGCTGGTAAGTCGACAGCATTGCTACAGGCAAACCACAATTATCTGGAAAGAGGCATGAAAACTAAGATGTTTACTTTCTCTGGTGACAATAGGTATGAAGAAAACAGAATTGTTTCCAGGATAGGTATAAGTGCTGATGCATTACCCTTTTCTGAAGATACTGATCTCTTTCAAAGCCTAATAGAAGATAAAGATCAAATAGAAATTAAATGTGTCTTAATAGACGAAGCTCAATTCTTAACCAAAAAACAAGTTGCTCAATTAGGCAAAATAGCAGATGAACTAGACACTGCTGTCTTGGCATTTGGAATTCGAACTGATTTTCAAGGAGAGTTGTTCGAAGGAAGTAAATATTTATTAGCTTGGGCTGATAATTTGAAAGAGATTAAAACTGTTTGTTGGTGCGGTAGAAAAGCAACCATGGTTGTTAGATTGGATAAAGAGGGAAATATTGTAAGCCAAGGAGAACAGTTAGAAATTGGAGGTAACGAAAAATATGTGCCTCTATGCAGGGCACATTTTAATAAAAAGAAGTTAGGTAATTAAAGTATACCGACAATGAAACCTGTCATACATGACGCTAGTAAAGCTGCCCATAACGCTTTAAAGCTAACAGCTATTAGATCTTCACGTCTTTCTGGAACCATCGCAGTCATTCCACTTAAAAGTATTCCTACACTACTAAAATTAGCAAAACCACATAAAGCATAAAGCATTATTAAACTACTCTTTTCAGATAGGGCATAAGTACTGTTATCAGCTAAATAAATATAAGCTACAAATTCATTTAAAATAGTTTTAACTCCTAATAACTCTCCAGCTGCTTGTGATTCATTCCATGGAATTCCCATACTCCAAGCTAAAGGAGAAAAAATCCAACCAACTATTCTCTCCAAAGTTAAAGGTTGTCCTTGAAAATCAGGTAAAACTCCTAAAGTTGCATTTACTAAAAAGACGAGAGCTATTACTACTATTAACATAGCGGCAACATTCAAAAATATATCTATTCCGGCTTGGGTACCACGAGTAAGTGCATCCATTGTGCTTGAATACATTTTGTCAGTATTGTCAGAAGGAAAATCTGTTTTTGTGTCACTTGGGATAATTATATTTGCATACATGATTCCTGCTGGCACTGAAATTAATGAAGCTGTAAGAAAGTGTCTTATGAGATCATCACCATAAATAGAAGAAAGCATGGTTGTGTAAATAACCATGACTGAACCAGCTATCGTAGACATCCCTACTGTCATCAATATAAGTAGTTCATTTTTAGACATAGAGGCTAAGTAAGGACGAACTAATAAAGGTGCTTCAACCTGTCCTAAAAAAACATTAGCAGTTGCACTTAATCCTACAGGCCCTCCCACATCCAAAGGTTTTTTGAAGATAACAGCTAGGGCATTAACTAAAATAGGAATAACTCTCCAATGCCATAAAAGTGCTGAAATAGCTGACATCAAGATAATTAATGTCAATCCACCAAAAGCAAAAATAAAAGTATTTGCTTCATTAGAAACTTCAAATGGGGCATTGGGTGCACCGTCAGCCAAATACCCAAAAACAAAGGCGGTCCCTTCATCACTAGCTTCCTTTAACTTTTGAACTCCACTGGCTAAATATTTATCAATAAAATCTGAGATGAAAGTCAGGTTAATTAGTATATATGCTAGTACAACCTGAATGACGACAGCAATAATTAAGAACTTAATTTTAATTGCTTTTATATTTTCACTAAAAATTGCTCCTAGTAATAGAAGAACAAAAAATCCTACTATAGGTTGTACAAATTCCATCATGAGATTAATTTTATTTCTTTTAGTCGTTCTTGTAAGTAATCTTCTGCAAGAATAGGTTCCATATATTTTTTAGGATTATCCTTTGTGCAGCAAGAATCTAATGTTTCTATCAGCCAATCTGGATTAGGGTGAACAAAAAAGGGAATTGAATAACGTGATATATCCATGCTTTCTATAGGTGCATTAACTCTGTGTGTAGTTGAAACCAATTTATGATTTGTTAGCCTTTGTAACATGTCACCAATATTGCAGACTAAAACTTCAGGAGCTGTGTCTACTGAGATCCACTCATCATCTTTACTTTTAATTTCTAAACCAGGTTGGTTTCCGCCAATTAATAAAGTTATTAAGTTAATGTCCTCGTGTGCTCCTGACCTCTCTCCTTTATCATCTATCCTTACAGGCGGGTAATGAATTGACCTCATTACGCTATTGCCTTTGTTTGCTATTGTTTCAAAATAACTTTCTTCTAAATCTAGAAATAAAGCAATGGATTGCAAAAGACTTTGGCCTAACGAATCAAATTCATTAAATAACTCATCAATTTTTTTATTAAATTCAGATATCTCATTAACTGATTTATTCTGAGGCATCCACTTTGCATAAGGATCATCGATGGATATATTTCTACCTGTTTGCCAAAATTCTTTAACATCAGCTTCATAACCATCTTTAGGAGTCTCAATCTTAATTGGGGTATACCCTCTTGCACCACCTAAATTAGGCTCAAAATAAGCCATCTTTTTATTTTTAGGTAGACTAAAAAACTCTTTAAAAATTTCTAGTACTTCATCCACAAGATCTTTATTGAGAGTATGGTCAGAAATACCACAAAATCCTGTATTTTGAAAATTTTTACCTAATTGAAAAGAGAAGTCTTCAGGGTCCTTTTCCCAAAGATTTAAAGATAAAACAGAAAATGGTAAGGACAAAATAACTACCTCCCTAAAATAAGAGTTAAAATTCTATATGAGAACGAAGAGAAATACTTGATATATGCCAAAAATTTACGGATTTGGAAATGCTTTAATTGATATAGAAATTTCTGTATCGGAAGATGAGCTAGCTTCGCTACCTATAAATAAAGGAAGCATGGAACACATTAGTTCTAATCAGAAAATGGATTGGCTACAGAGATTTCAAACCAGAGTACAAAGCAGAGAGCCTGGAGGATCTATTGCTAATTCAATGCATGCTGCTGCTAGCCAAGGGTCTAGATGTACATTTAGCTGTTCTTTGGGTAAGGA
>JAKUUL010000053.1 GCA_022447025.1 SAR86 cluster bacterium
CCAAACCCTTTTTAGTAACTTTAATAAATCGTTGTCCTGGTCTAACTTTTGAACAGTCTCTTGTTTTTAAAAGCACTCTTTCAAGAACTTGTTCAAATACTAGAGATACGATTTATACGGAGGACATGCCTTGTCACATTAAATCAATTCAAAGGATTGATAAAGAAAGAGCAAAAATACTGGTCTCAGCTAAAAATGCCTTAATTTTAGATGTACGTTCATTGCAAGAATGGCAAAACGGGCACCTCTCTAATGCCAAACATATAGAATTAATGAATCTAGAGAAGGATATTGGAAAAATCTTAAATCATAAAAAAAGTACCGTAATGTTGTACTGTCAAAGCGGAAATAGATCTGAACAGGCCTTAAAGATTCTTAAAACTTTAGGTTACACAAAAGTAATTAATTTGGGAGGTCTTTTAGAGGCCCAAGAATTATTAGGGGAAGAAATTGTCAAATCATGAAGAGACTCCTAATCTTTTTGTTACTGGCCGCAATGAACTCAGGGTACTCAGACGAAAAAAGTAATTTAATTTACATCTCAGACAGTGAAGCATTAAAACTTCCCTTGCCTTTGCCTTATGAAAGAAAAGAGGTATCAACTGAAGAACTAAAAAAGTTCATTCAAAATACAAAAGACAAACAAGCTGTGGTGATATTTGGAGCTAATTGGTGTCCAGATTGCAGGATACTTGCTGGAACATTAAAACTACCCTCGGTAGATAAATTTATTCGAGAGAACTATTCCATTTTGCATGTAGACCTTGGAAAGTACGACATCAACATGTCTTTGCTTGAAGTTTTGGGGATACCTAAGCAGGAAGGTGTACCCAGGGTAGTTATATTTGATAAAGAAGGGAAAGCCTTAAACCTTGATACCCATGATCGATGGCGAACAGCTAGAGACAGTAAACAACAGGAAATTTTTAACTATTTTCAGAAATATGTTTTAATTTCGCATTAATACGTATTAACCCTGTGCAACCTAAAAATATGATAAGAAAAGTTACTCTTTTTCTTCTACTGATAATTCCATCTTGGCTTGTTTCTATGGAGCCTGGAGATAAGGTAGAAAATTTTAGATTACTAGATCAAAAAGGTGGTTCTCACGAACTTTTTTATTACGACGACCAAAAAGCCTTAATTTTCCTAGTGCAAGGAAATGGCTGCCCTATAGTTAGGCATGCAGCTGCTCGTTTTCAAGAACTTAAAGATATTTACAAAGACCAGGAAGTTGAATTTTTCATGATAAATTCGAACCTCCAAGACGATCGCTTAACAATAAGGGAAGAAGCCAAAGAATATAATTATGACTTGAGAATACTTGTTGATGACTCTCAAATAATAGGGGAGTCCTTGAAGTTAAGCCGTACAGGTGAAGTCTTCATAATAAATCCAAAGAATTGGTCGGTGGCTTATATAGGTGCCATTGATGACAGATTGACTTATGAAAATCAAAAAGAAAAAGCTTCAAAACATTTCCTCAAAGATGCGATTGACGATTTACTGAAGGACAGATCCGTATCTGTACCTAGAACGGAATCTCTTGGGTGCCTAATTAATTTTCCGAATAAAGCAGAAAAGCAATTAATTTCTTATGTCGATGATGTTGCCCCGATATTAGTAGAAAATTGTACGGTTTGTCACAGAGAAGGCGGTGTGGGGCCTTGGGTTATGTCTGATCATAAAATGGTTAAGGGTTTTTCTTTAATGATGAGAGAGGTTATCAGAACTAAAAGAATGCCACCTTGGCATGCCGATCCTCTCATCGGAGAATACAGTAATGATAGGTCACTTAATGCCGAAGAAGTAAAAACACTAGTTCATTGGATTGAAGCGGGCGCTAAGAGAGGAGATGGACCTGATCCTTTGAAACAAGTCAAGCTATCAACTTCAGTTTGGGCCAATGAAGAAGAATTAGGACCGCCTGATTACGTTATTGAAATTCCGTCAACCGATGTTCCAGCAACGGGTGTTGTAGATTACAAATATCAATATGTTAAAAATAGTGTGGGTAAGGATATATGGGTTAAAGCCAGCGAGATTGTTCCTGGAGACAGGCAGGTTCTGCACCATGTGATTACTAGCTTTGGACCCACAGAAACGCGTGGTCCAAGAAAAGGGAAGCTTAAATTTAGGGAACGTAAGGGTTTAAGAGGATATGCACCTGGAATAAATAGTAATCCTTTCCCAGATAACTCGGGTACTTTTCTTCCAGCAAATGCTACCTTTGAATTTCAAATGCACTACACACCGGTAGGCAGAGCTACTGTGGATTCTACTAAGATGGGCATATGGGTTGCAGATGAAAAACCAAAACATGAAATTTTTTCAATGATCATGTTAAACCCTAGAATCCGTATTCCAGCAGGAGTGAAAGAACATAAAGAATCTGTTTCCAGAGCAGTATCTAAAGATTCACTTCTATATAGCGTTTTACCCCATGCTCATTACCGTGGCAAAAAGATGGTAGTGACTGCTTATTACCCTGACGGCAGAACGGAAATTCTACTTTCAGTGCCTAATTATGATTTTAATTGGCAAACTTCTTATGATTTTCAAGAACCAAAATTTATACCAGCTGGAACAACATTAATTCAACACCAGTGGTGGGACAATTCTGCACAGAACAAAGCCAATCCTGATCCTACTATAGAAGTTACTTGGGGTGATCAGTCCTTTGAAGAGATGTTATTTGGAGCATACATGATGAGGGTTCTCCAAGAGGAAGAAATTCCTTATTACAGAAACCTAGTTTCGAAAAATTAAACATGAAACGTTTACTCCTAATTTTTTCTTTACTGCTAAGTTATGGATTATTTTCTGAAGATGAAGAAAAGATTCAAGCGACCAGTCAACTAGAAAGTATCGTCCTTGGGTCAGGTTGCTTTTGGGGCGAAGAAAAACGTTACGAGTCTATTCCTGGAGTAGTTAGCGCTATATCAGGCTATGCCGATGGTAAGGGCGTTAAACCAACCTACAGAGAAATAACAAAACCTAAAAATAGATTTAATCCAAATAACCACGCAGAAGTGGTGCTGGTGGTATTTGATAGAAATATTGTGTCGGTAGAAGAAATCTTAAAGGATTATTTTGAAGGGCATGACCCAACACAATTCAATCGCCAAGGTAATGATATCGGTACCCAATACCGTTCAGTGATTCTGACTATTAATGACGAACAAAGAAAGATAGCAAAAAGGTTATTAGATGAATTTCAAGTTCTTATGAATGCGAATGGCTACGGAAGGATCCAGACCAAAATTAAACCATTAACAGAATTTCATTATGCTGAAGAATATCATCAAGATTATTTAGTTAAGAATCCAAATGGCTATTGCCCTGATCACTCCACTGGCGTGGTGTTTAACAAGGAAGATAGCAGAGATGAAATAGATAATTCTTTCCTTCAACAAGGAAAGCACATAGTTGTTATAGAGTCTGATTCTTGCCCTTATTGTGAAAAATTTAGAGCAGATGTATTGATAAGCTACCAAGGAACCATACCTTTATCCTACCGCACTTCTTCTGGACTTGATGGCCTAAAGATCAAGACAGAAACCTGGGCAACACCTACCGTTTTATTTCTAGAAAATGGAAAGGAAATATATGGGAAAAAGGGTTATATGGAAGCAGAAACTTTTTACAAAATCTTAGGATTATTTAAATTAGGAAAAACAGAAGCGTTTAATGTAGCGTTTAATCAGGGAACAGATGCCAGATATTGCAAAGAGTATCAGATTTTTAAGAATACTCCGGATGGAGTTTTTACAGATAAACTTAGTGGGGTTGCTCTGTTTGATACTAGGGATCGTTTCAATTCTGGAACAGGCTGGTTGTCCTTTACCAAACCTGTTAATGGAACGGTAACAGAACACCTTGATACCAGTTTTGGAATGGTCAGAACTGAACTAAGATCAAAAAGTTCAGGTATTCATTTAGGTCATGTTTTTCCAGATGGACCAAATGGCAAACCAAGGTATTGCATAAATGCTACAGTTTTAGACTTTCAAACCAGGGAAGCTTATCTAACAGCTAGTTCTGGGTAGTCTCTCTTGTCTTGGTTAGTTTATATTTTGAAGTGTGGAGACAATTCTTTGTACACTGGCATTACTAATAATATTGAAAAAAGACTTCTTGCTCACGAAGAAGGAAGGGGTGCTAAATACACTAAAGGAAGGGGCCCATTCAAGATTGTTTATAAAAAAAAGTTTAAATCTAGGAGTGAAGCTACGATTAGAGAAATGGAAATTAAAAAATTAAACTCCAAAGAAAAAAATAAATTAATTTGTTAGTCTTGTACATTAAGAGAAAACGGAATGCTATGAAGAGTTTGTTACCACTATTAATTCTAATAATAAGTTTTGATGTAAGTTCTGCTTATAGGCCAACAGTTGAGCATTGGAGTCAGGGTTATAGTGGAGCTTTAGTGCTAGATGAGATGTTTCCTGTCTTTATTAGTAATGAATCTAACGCTTCTGGTTCTAACCCTGACCAATTTCAACAACCTCTAGTAATTAAGGGATTACAAGTAGAGAAAGTTATAGATGGTGATACTGTTTACGGTTTATTAGGGGATAAAACTTACAAAATCAGGTTAGCTGAGATTGATGCTCCAGAAAGAGATCAACCGTTTGGTAGACAGTCTAAAATTTTCCTGAGGAAGCTCTTAGTAGATGGTGAGTTTGATGCTCATATCTCTAGTGAAGACCAATACGGCAGATACATTGCTAGACTTTATAGCAATGGAATTGATATCAATAGAAAGATGGTCTCTGAAGGCATGGCATGGGTGTATGATTATTATGTAATTGATAAGACTTTCTATCTAAACCAAGAAGATGCTCAAAAACTGAAAAAAGGTATTTGGTCTAAACGCTATCCCGCACCACCTTGGGAATGGCGCAAAGCTAGAAGAAGATAGTTTCTTAATGCAATTTCTTACAAGAATAGCTAAGTGGATAATCCTAGCTTTAATTAGTCTTTTAGCTTGTACTCTGGTCCTTTTTCTAATTTTTTTGATTATGGATTTTTTTGGAGTATCCGGAGAAGATGTATCTAATAATTTGTTGGATCACAGAATACTTTTAATTCTCTTAGCTTTCGCCTCTATGGTCGTTTCTTATTTTTACCTTTATAAGAAATAAAATTTATTCGTATTGCAAAGCAACTGCAGGATCAAGCCTTGCAGCTCTCTTGGCAGGCCAAATACCAAAAAATAGACCTACACAGGCAGAGAAAGTGATTGAACCTAGAATAGCTAAGACAGGTACTACAAAGGGTAGTTCTGAGAATGAAGCAGCTAAAAAATAAATAAAGGTTCCAACCAAGGCACCAATAATCCCACCGATAACACACAAGATAATTGCCTCAACTATGAATTGAAACAAAATGGCTCTTGGTGTCGCTCCCAAAGCCTTCCGTAAACCTATCTCTCTAGTACGTTCAGTAACTGATACAAGCATAATATTCATAACCCCAATTCCACCAACCAGCAGGCTTATACCTGCAATTCCAGCAATTAAGGTAGTAAATATAGCTGTAGCATCTTGTTGAATTTGTTGTATTTGCGACCAGTCAATAATTCTAAAATCATT
>JAKUUL010000054.1 GCA_022447025.1 SAR86 cluster bacterium
GCTTTTACAACTTTCTCTACTTCAAAAGCTCCTAGGATATCTACCTTTGCACCTATCCAGAGAGGGCAAGAAAGAGAATTGATGATTCCGTGTATGTGATGCAAAGGCAATATTAGAGGTATTTGATCATTTTCATTCCATTCCCAAGCTTTGCCCAGTGAACTTATCTGAGCCTCTATGTTGCTATGCGTAGAAACCACTCCCTTAGGTTTGCTGGTGGTGCCGCTGGTGTAAAGGATCATAGCTCTTCTTTCCACTCCTATTTCAGGTAGAGAAACGTCTTCGTTGTTTTGTAATTCATCTGTAGTTATTAGTGGTATCTTTAAATCTATAGATAATTTTTTTAATGTTTCTGAACCCTCTTTGTCTGAAATCAAAAGACTAATTTTTGAATCATTTAAGTAGTGTGTGAGTTCTAATTCAGTAGCTGATTGACTAAGGGGGATTCCTATTCCTCCTGCTTTCCATATTCCCCAAAGAATGGACACATATTCAAAACTAGGCGGGATTAAAAATCCGATTCTCTGTTCTTTTAGATCAGAGTCATTACCAATTAAGGCTGAAGCAGTCTTATTGGAAGCTTTAACAATATCCTTATAAGTGTATGACCCAGTCTTGTCTCGCAAAGCCACACGATCAGCGTATTGCTCAGCATTTTTAAAAATACTTAACATAAGTTGATTTTAACTACAGAATTGAGGAAAGTGATAAATTAAAGATATAAAAAAGGAAGAAATATGACTTTACCTTATAAAATTTTAGGCGCTCCTGGATCTCCTTACAGCAGAAAATTAAGATCTGTATTCAGATATAGAAGGATTCCTTTTACTTGGGCTAATAGAAATAGCAAGGAAGATGTTAATACTCCTAAAGTGCCTGTAAATTTATTGCCGGTATTAGTGATCCCTGGAGAAAGCGGTGATTACTCTGAGGCTAAAATAGATTCCACTCCAATTATTCGTTTTTTAGAAGCTGAGCAATCTGATAGATCTGTTATACCAGCTGATCCAGTTATGGCCTTTATTGATTATTTGATAGAGGACTATGCCGATGAGTGGCTAACTAAAGCGATGTTTCACTTTAGGTGGGCACATAAGAGAAATGTAGATTTTGCCGGATCAATTTTACCAAGATGGACTTTAAATCAGTTGAGTGATGAAGAGATTGAGCCATTATCAAAAAATATTAGTGAGAGACAGATTGAAAGGCTCCGATACGTAGGCTCAAATGAAACAACGGGAGAATTCATAGAAGAAAGTTATCAAAACTTCATTGAACTATTGTCTAACCATCTAGTAGGAAGACGATTTGTCCTTGGAGATAGACCTGGATCTTCTGATTTTGGTATTTTTGGTCAATTAACTCAATTGGCGCAGACAGATCCAACTTGTAGAGATTTAACTTTGGATGTGGCCCCTAGAGTTTTTGCCTGGTGTGATAACGTAGAAGACTTAAGTGGTCTTGAACCAAAAGAAAGCGATTGGATAGAATCCGATCAGATTCCAGGGACTTTAAGTGAAATATTTAAGGAGATAGGTAGAACCTATGCACCCTTTTTACTTGCGAACGCCGAAGCAGTAGCAGAGGGGAAGGAAGAATGGGAATCAGAAATTGACGGCAAGTTATGGAAACAGATGCCATTTGTATATCAGGCTAAGTGCCTCGCCTGGATAAGAGAGGAATTTGGAAAATTAGATGATGAACAAAAAGCCAAGATACTTCAAATTCTTGAAGGTTCTGGATGTGAAGTTCTAATTAGCTAAAGAAGCAGTGGCTTCTTCCATTATTTTCTGAGAAACTTTTAGTTCTTGTTCAGATTGTTTGTCAATTTCCTTTGAACTTTCAAGTGGCTTAGTCATTACAGCCCAGTCAACTTCAAAATCACTATCTGCATCTGCAAAACCTAACAAACCTAGTTTTTCATAAAGAGGAAGAACCTTATCTGTTAATAGACCAATCTTTTTAAGGTTGGGCATAACGCGGTTAAAAAGAAGATTATTAAAAATATCTTGAGTTTCATTGTTCATTACAGTTTCAAGTATTTCTTCTTCTGAAATTCCAAACCATTTAGCTGGAAGTTCCGTATTAAGTATTCTATTTCGCATAACAACACAGGCTTCGTAAGCAAACTGTGCTCTATCTTCTAGCTCTTCTTCTGTAAGAGTCTGCAAGAACTCCGTTAAGTAATTAATTCCAAAAGTTACGTGTCTCGCCTCATCTCTAATTACGTAATGGACCAGCTGTCGGAGTAATGGGCAATTAGAAGTTTCCTTCGTGGTTTGAAAAGCGGCCAAAGCAAGGCCCTCAATGACTATCTGCATACCAATAAACTTAAGATCCCACCTAGGATCAGTAAGAGTTTTATCTAATAAAGCTTTAAGATTCTTATTACATGGATATTCCAAGCCATGAATTCTTTGCAAATATCTAGCAAAAACTTCAACGTGCCTCGCTTCATCAAAAGTTTGTGAAGCAGCATAGAGTTTGGCTTGGTAAGTTGGGGCACAAGATACAAGTTGTGAAGCCACTAATAGGGCTCCTTGCTCACCATGTAGGAATTGACTGAGTGCCCATGCCTGATCATGACGCATATATTCCAACCTATCTTTTTCATCTAACATCGATAGAGGACCTTCTAGTCTGGCAAGCATTTCAGCTTTTACGGGAAATTCATCTCTACCTATGCCTTGAGACCAATCAAGGTCTATAGAGCCATCCCAGTTGAGTTCTTTTCCCAGTTCATAAAGTTTCTTAATTCTGGTATCGGCATCTGAGTAGTCCCAGTTATAGTGCCCTGTCATTGGAGTCTGAAAAATCTCAGCTATATCTTCTATATTTTTTGGAGAAAATTTTTCTGGTAAATCAAATTCTCTGGGATCTATAGGCTGTGTTTCTACTAACTTTATTTTCATAAAAATTTTCCTTAACTTTTAAGCAGTTTTATATGCATATTCAAGAGGTTTAGACATTTCATCCCAGTCTGTAACAGTAGCATCATCTAGATCTTTAAATTCTAGGATACCCATTTCCTCATATTTTTCTGAAACTTCATCATTTAATAAACCTATCTTTTTTAGATTAGGCATTATTTTTGAAAACAGAAGGTTGTTAAATAATCTTCCAGCTTCAGAACCTATTTGCGCTTGAGCAGCAGCTTCCGCATCCCAACCGTAGTGATTGATCACATTGGTTGATCCAAATCTGTTTCTCATTACTACACATGCTTCGTAAGCAAATTCAGCTCTATCATTCTTTTCTTCTTCAGATAGGGTGCTAACAAATTCTTCTAAATAGTTAACGCCAAAGGTGACATGCCTAGCCTCATCTCTAATTACCAAATAGAAAATATCTTTAAGAAGAGGATCCATTACGGTAGCTCTTTGTCTTTCAAAAGCTGCTAAAGCAAGTCCTTCGATAATAATTTGCATGCCAATGAATTTAAGATCCCATCTTTGATCAGTAAGAATTTTATCTAATAACAATTTTAATCCAGGCATAATTGGATAATTCCAACCTATTCTTTCCTGAAGATATTTGTTGTAAACCTCCACATGGCGGGCTTCATCAAAAGTTTGAGACGCCGCATATAACTTGGCATTATATGTAGGGGCACAAGTGGCTAACTGAGAAGCTACAAGTAAAGCTCCCTGTTCACCATGAACAATATTGCTTAGGCCGCTTGCTAATACATGCCAAGAACATTCTATTTTTTCTTCTTCAGATAATTTTTCATAGGGTTCAAAGCCTCTAAAGGCTTGGAATTCAGGGTCCGATGCCCACTCTGTAAGTGGGTAGGGGTCTCTAGTCCAGTCCAGATCTAAAGTTGCATTCCAATTCAACTTTTTCCCTAGAGCATAAAGTTTCTTAAGTCTGTTATCTGCCTCGGTATAGTCCCAATTATAACTACCCGTTAGAGGGGTCTTGAAGATTTCGACTATATCTTCTATATCTTTAGGTTTTAACTTACTTTCCAGGTCATCGTCATCAAAATAACGCAATCCTTTTGGACATTCATCTAGATATTTAAGTTTCATAATTTTTACCCTATTCGTTTAGTAATTTTCTGTCAATTTTAATCGATTTTAAATAACTCTGTTAATTGATCTAACATGACACCACCCAA
The DNA here is from genome assembly GCA_022447025.1 of SAR86 cluster bacterium. Lineage (GTDB taxonomy): Bacteria > Pseudomonadota > Gammaproteobacteria > Magnimaribacterales > Magnimaribacteraceae > AEGEAN-183. Next base: position 4,124 of record JAKUUL010000054.1, read on the forward strand.
CTCTTCTGCTCTGTGTATAGTAACCGCTTTTTGATAATACCTAGTAACATCGTGTCCTATTCCTATAGCAATTAGATTTATTGGAGACTGGGTTTCTATGGAATGAATTACTTGCCTTAAATGTAGATCTAAATAGTTGTTGGGATTAGTCGAAAGGGTGCTGTCATCTACTGGAGCACCGTCTGAAATTACCATGAGAATTTTTCTTTGTTCTTGTCTTCTGGCAAGTCTATCGTGCGCCCAAATTAAAGCCTCACCATCAACATTCTCTTTTAGTAAGCCCTCTCGTAGCATGAGACCAAAGTTCTTTTGTCCTCTACGCCAAGAGGTATCCGCAGATTTAAAAATTATGTGTCTTATATCATTCAATCTACCCGGATTTTCAGGTTTACCATCTTCAACCCAACTCTTTCTGCTTTCGCCGCCTTTCCATTGCTTAGTAGTAAAACCTAAGACTTCTGTTTTTACGTTACATCTCTCTAAAGTGGTGCTGATTATGTCGGCACATATAGCAGCTACTGTCATTGACCTTCCTCGCATAGAACCAGAGCTATCCACCAAGATAGATACTGCAGTGTCTCTAAAATCTGTTTCTTTTTCTACTTTGTAACTTAAGGGAGTAATTGGGTCTAAGACAATTTTATGTAACTTAGAGGCGTCTAATAGGCCTTCCTCTTTATTAAATTCCCAAGAACGATTTTGTTGAGCTAATAAGAATCTTTGCAGTCTATGAGCCAGTTTTGAGATGGTTGATTTACTTGGACCCATTAATTGATCCAGGTGTCTTCTAAGCCTTTGTAACTCTTCACTACTGCACATCTCTTCAGCTAAGATTTCTTCGTCGTACTCCCTAGAGTAAACCTTGTATTCAAAATTTAGGGTCTGTTCCACCAGTCTCTCCAACCAAGAATTATTAGAAATGACTTCTTGGTTTTCATCGACAATGGCATCTTCATCTATATCACCAATTTCCATGTCTTCTTCCATCATTTCTGGAGAATCCATCTCTTGAGACATATCTGAATCAATCTCCATGTCGTCTTCACTGGTGTCAGAATTATTCTCTTCACTGTCTGAATCTTCAGAATCAGAAGATTCCTGATCAAGATCTTCATCTGTATTGCTTTCATCTATCTCTAAAGCGTGCAAAAGTTTTCTAGATGTTTCAGCAAATTGGATTTGATCTTCGAGAGTTTCTAGGAGTTCATTTTTATAAGAAGAACCTTTGTCATTGAGGAGGTTCTTCCAAGGTTTAAG
>JAKUUL010000055.1 GCA_022447025.1 SAR86 cluster bacterium
CATTTCTGAAGTAAACCAATCATGCATGAAATTTCTAGAAATTTCTGCTACAGCGATAGGAAGTCCAGGTGTTGAAGTTTTAAAAGCTAATGCATTAGTCCAGCTTTTTAGAGAGGTTAAAAAGGAAGGAAGTTTGGTTGATGAAATAAATGGCCCAATTTCCGGGGGATTAAGTTTTTTAGTTAGCCTTACATATGATCCTGAAAGACAAGAAACCTTAATAGTTCTCTTAGATACAACCAGATTGCATAAACTAGAGTCGGTTAGAAGAGATTTTATTAGTAATTTATCTCATGAACTTCGTACCCCAGTTAGCGTTATTAGAGCAAACTCTGAAGCATTAATTGATGGAGCTCTTGAAGATCAGGACGCAGCGAAAAAATTTTCCAAAGCTATATTAAAAAACTCCGAGAAACTAACTTATTTATTATCAGATATTTTAAATTTAGCGACAATTGAGTCCGGAGAATATTCTCTTGATATACAAGACATGAACCCAAAGAACTTAATAGAAGAGATAGTAAAGAATATTTCAGAGCAATTTAGTTTAGTATCAATAAAAGTTGATGTAGATGATAAATTGTTGGTTAAAATGGATCCTCAGGCTTTTGAGCAAGTTCTAACAAATTTACTTGAGAATGCAGCTAAGTACAGCTCAAAAGACATAGAAAATGTTGTCAAAATTCGTTCTAGAAAGATAGGTTCTCTTGTTAGATTTGAGGTCGAAGATAATGGGATAGGAATATCTCCAGAAGACAGAGAAAGAGTTTTCGAGAGATTTTTTCGTGCACAAAATAAAAATACCTTATCCACTTCAGGAACAGGTTTGGGGCTTTCTATTGTAAAGAACCTAGTCAATCTTATGGGAGGATCTGTTGGTAATGAGCAAGCACATCCTGAAGGAACTATATTTTGGTTTTCTTTAAATTCTAGCAATTAAAAAAAAACAATTTTGTTGCCAATTTGCAACATAACTGTCACATAATCGATTTATTCTAAACTCTAATTTAGTTACTTTTTAAATTGAGTTTATTAATGAATCTTAAAATATTTTATTGTTTAACAGTCTTAGTTGCTTCGTTATCTTTATCAGCTGAAACTACCTTCTACGGTAAATTATGGATAACAGCTGAATACGAAAACAATAATGTAACGTCTGAATCTAATCTTGTAAGTAATGCTTCGAGAATTGGATTTAAAGGTGATTTAGAAGCTGGAAATAAATTGTCAGTGATTTATCAACTTGAATATGAAGTAGATCCAGTTGATGGAACAGCAGATGAATCTAAGGGAAGATCTTTAAAACAACGTAACAGTTTTATGGGATTAAAAGGTTCTTATGGAACTCTTTTTTTAGGAACTCACGATACAGCATTTAAAAAATCCGTATCAAAAATTGATCTTTTTAATGATCTTGCTTCCGATATAAAAAATATTTTACATGGCGAAAACCGCATGAATGACTTTGTTGGTTTTACAACACCAACTTCAGAAAGAGGATTGTCCGCTACCTTGAATGCCATAAGGGGTACAGAGGATTTAAATAATAATAAATTAGGAGATCATCTTTCTTACTCGCTCAATTACAGAGGAGAAAATTTCTATGCTGCAATCGCATTAGATTCAGACGTAAAGGGTTATGACAGCACTAGGTATTCAATACGTATACCTAGAGATATTTATAACTTTGGAGTTATTTACCAACAATCCAAAAAAATCAGTACTAATAAGTCTGATAATGGTTTCGTTATAAATGCTTCTAGAAAGATAGGAACTAAAGGGGAGTTAAAAATTCAGTTAGCAGAATCAGATATGAAATTACCTGAAGGCAGGCAGTCAACTTATGGTTACGACTATAAGCTCAATAAACAATTTAAAATCTTTTTCTTTTACACAGACCTTTCAACAACTAATTTTGCCAAAGAAAAGGAAGTAGCAGCTATAGGATTTGAATTGAAATTTTGACATCTATTTTTATTTTTGTAACTGAATTGTCACAAAAAAAGTTTTTAATAGAAGTAAGAAGGAATACATATGAACCAGAAAAGAACATTATCAGAGTTAATAAGTAAATCTCCTTTCGGGCCTATACAGGTTCATATGGAAAAGAGTAAACAGTGTGCTGAAGAATTATTAGTTTATCTAGATGCGGCCACATCTAATGACTGGGACAAAGCTACCACAAGCAGACAAAAGATAATTCAACTGGAAAAAGATGCGGATGAGCTAAAAGCTGAAACAAGGGACCTTTTACCTAAAGGTTTATTTTTATTTGTGCCAAGAGGGGACTTATTAGATCTCATAGGTTTAGCAGATGAAATTCCAAATACAATAAAAGATGTTTCAGGATTAATGTACGGAAGAAAAATGATAATTCCGTCTCAAATATCAACTTCCTTTAAGGAATTTTCAACTGAAGCTGTTTCTGCAGTTACTACAGCTTCTGCTGCAATTGATCAATTAACTGAGGTTTCTCGATTGGCCTTTGGGAGTAAAGCATCTACAGAGTTAGATAAAATTATTTCAAGTCTAGATTCGCAAGAAAGAGAGATTGATCAACTAGAAGTAGTAGTCCGACAACAACTCTTTGATATCGAAAAAGATTTGCCACCTGTGGATGTCATGTTCCTCTACGACGTTATCAACAAGATAGGTGAGCTGGCTGACAGAGCAGAACAATTAGGACACAGACTTACGTTAATAGCAGTTAGATAAATAGGAGATTTATTGAATGGAAATTATTTTAGAGTACGGATCATTCTTATTAATTACAGGCTGTGTGTTTGGTTTCTTTATGGCATGGGGAATAGGAGCAAATGATGTTGCTAACGCCATGGGAACCTCAGTTGGAGCAAGAGCTTTAACTCTTTTTCAAGCAATTTTAGTAGCCTGTATCTTTGAATTTGCTGGAGCTTATTTAGCTGGAGGTGAAGTAACCTCTACTATCAGAAAAGATATCATTGATCCCAATATACTGTCAGGATCCCCTGATTTACTTGTGTACGGAATGCTCTCATCCTTATTAGCTGCTGGTACATGGTTATTGATAGCCTCTTATAAAGGTTGGCCTGTTTCAACTACCCATTCAATTGTGGGTGCTATTGTGGGATTTGCAGCGGTTGGTATAAGTATGGATGCAGTTGTATGGAATAAGGTAACTACAATTATCTCTAGCTGGGTCGTCTCTCCTTTAATGGCAGGAACAATTTCCTTTTTGATCTTTAAAAGTGTTCAAATTTTAATTCTTGATACTGAGGATCCTTTTGCTAATGCAAAGAAATTTGTACCAGGTTACATGTTTTTAGTTGGATTTGTCATTGCGATGGTTACTTTCCTGAAAGGGTTAAAGCACGTCGGCTTAGATCTTTCATTTCAACAAAGTCTACTTTTTTCATCAGCTTTTGGGGTAGTAATAGCTCTTCTTGGAACTGCCTTTTTAAAAGGAGTTGATAATTCCTCAAAACAAAGAGGAGATGTAGTTTTTGATGGAGTGGAAAGGGTATTTGCAGTTCTGATGGTATTTACTGCATGTGCCATGGCTTTTGCTCACGGCTCTAACGATGTAGCCAATGCTGTAGGTCCTTTAGCTGCTGTCGCTAACATAGTCCAATCTGGAGGAGAAATAGCAGCAAAATCTTCCATGCCATGGTGGATATTATTATTAGGTGGGTCAGGCATAGTAGCTGGTTTAATCATGTTAGGTTATAGAGTTATAGAAACAGTAGGTAGAAATATTACTGAATTAACACCAAGCAGAGGTTTTGCGGCAGAGCTTGCTGCTGCCACTACAGTTGTTTTAGCTTCAGGAACTGGGCTACCCATTTCAACTACCCATACATTAGTAGGTGCAGTACTTGGTGTAGGCCTTGCTAGAGGAATTTCGGCAGTAAATGCTAGGGTGGTAGGTAAAATTATATTATCTTGGATAATAACTCTTCCAGTTGGAGCAGGGCTTTCCATCCTATTTTTCTTTATTTTTAAAGCAATCTTTAGCTAGTAAGCTCATCCTAAAGCCAGGTTTAAAACATATTAATTAATAACCTAAAAGATAGGCTGGAACAAATGGACTTGTTTCAGCTTTTAATTCAGTAAAATTCTTCTTAAAATCATTTAAATGAAGAAACGAACTGCCTTTCTGATTTATGGCTCTTTTATTTTAATTCTAGTCATTATTTTTCCTATGAGAGGAATCGTGTCTTTAGTAGATGATAAAGACAAAATGAAAATAAATTCAATAGAAGGGTTTTGGTGGAAAGGAAGTCTTGAAGGGGTTGCATTAGAAGAAAGAACTTTAGGAGATATTAAAATTAATTTTTCTCCAATATCTCTTATAAAAAAGAAATTTGCCTTTAACCTAGATGTCAGAGGTCCAGAACTAAACCTTAAAGGTATTCTTGGTTTCACAGTCAACGGAAATATTTTTATAGAAAATACAAATCTAACCATTAACCCAAAAATTAAAGTGCAGTCTGGAAAAGCTGTTTTTCAGAATGTTTCTAATATTCGGGCAAATATTAAATCTCTATACTTCAACGATAACAAATGCATAAGTGCTGATGGAACCGGTACAGGGGAAGTCATAGATGTATTTGGATTACTCTCTCAAAAGCTGCAAATAAATCTTGAACTAGATTGCAAAGATGATCTTTTTGAAATTAGCTTCCAGTCAAACCCAAACAATGTGCTTGAAGGAGAGGTTGTTATAAAACCTAATTTAGAATTTAACCTTGAAGCGCGATCAAAAAGGTTAAGTAATAAAATCATTGAAGCCACAAAGTTAAACTTTAAAAAAGAACCTTCCTTTAAGATATCTGGTAGGCTGGACGAGTTATAGAAAGTTTATTAAGAGTATGTGTGGAAGATTTGCTTTAAGAAATCCTCAGCCGGTAAAAAATCAATTTCATCTTGAAACCTTAGAACCCCAATACAATATTAGTCCTGGAACAAAGATTCTTGTTGTAACAGACCACCCACACTTTATAAACTGGAGCTTTACTCCCTATTGGGCAAAAGAACCGTTTAATCTGATTAATGCAAGAGGAGAGTCTCTTTGGAAAAAACCGTCTTTTAGAAATTCGAGCAGATGCCTGATACCAGCTGACGGTTGGTATGAGTGGCGAGAGGAAGAAGGGCAAAAGATTCCTTACTTTCATCACTTGGGCGAACATAGTTTCTGTTTTGCAGGAGTGTATGGAGGTTATAGAGGAGAGGTAGGTTGTGCAATTGTTACCCTTGAAGCAACGGAAAATTTAAAACCTATACACGGTAGAATGCCAGCAATTCTTGATAGAGCTTCTTACGACGATTGGATCCAGGGAAACGAAG